>CADEED010000027.1:0-32383 GCA_902826225.1 uncultured Pseudomonadota bacterium
CACGAGTACCACTCGGGGGCGACAAGACCACGCATGCCGGATCCGAAGCACCTTGAGTCCGGCATGTCCGTCAAAAGGGAGCATGGGCTGAAACACGAACAAGCCTTTGGGACGAAGGAAGCAATGCGGGAGTTAGACGATCAAGGCTGTTGAAACCCGCCGCGGGAACCGCAAGAGCCGGCGAAAATTTCAGGTTTGCAAGGTATTCAACGAGTTGCGCGAGGTCCGCGGGTTTCGCCGCGTATATCGAAACCCGCCTCGACCGCCCAATTCGATGTCCATGGGCTTTCCGGCGATCAGCACGCGGACGCGGGCGCCCTTGGGACCAGACAACTTTAATGACTGAACCTCGTGCGAGCGCCATTCCATGTCGAGGCTGATGTCACCGCGCGCACGTATGCCGCGAACGGAGCCTGACCCCCAGGCCTTCGGCAGAGCGGGCAGAAGCCGCAGCTCGCCTCCCCAGGATTGCACGACCATCTCGAGAATTCCGGCGGCGCCGCCGAAGTTGCCGTCTATCTGGAAGGGAGGATGCGCATCGAAGAGATTCGGGTACGTTCTCTTCGGGCCCAGAAGTCCGGTGAGGATGGCGTGAGCGTGCTCGCCATCCCCCATGCGCGCCCACAGGCAGAGTCTCCAGGCGGTTCCCCATCCAGTCGCGAGATCGCCGCGCTTCCGCAGACTGACTTTCGCCGCATCAATCAATGCGGGGGTGTCCCTCACATTCGCTTGCGAGCTGGGGTAGATCGCGTAGAGATGGGAAACGTGCCGATGATTCTGTTCCGGCGCCTCGTCGTCCCAGTCCTCGAGCCATTCCTGCCACTGACCGCTCTTGCCGATCCGGTCGGGAGCCAGTCTTCGCCGCGCCTGCTCGAGCTCGGCGCGCATCGACGGGTCCTGGCCAAGCAGATTGCTCGCCTCGATCGTGTGTTCGAACAGGTCCCGCAGGATCTGGCGGTCCATCGCCGGGCCCGCGCACAAGGAGGATCCGAACGGGTGAACATTCTCGGGAGACAAAGACGGAGATGTGATCAGCCCGCGCCCCTTGGTATCAGGGACGAGGGTATCGAGAAAGAACCGCGAGGCTCCGAGCATCAGTGGATAGAGCCGCGCGAGCGTTTCCCGGTCACGCGTGTAGTCGTAGTGATTCCACAGAGCCACACAAAGCCATGCGCCACCACATGGCCACAATCCCCAGATCGGACCGTCTATCGGCGCCGCAGCTCGCCACAGGTCGGTGTTGTGGTGCGCAACCCAACCCCGCGCTCCATACATCGCTCGTGCGGTCTTGGCGCCCGTCCTGGCCAGCTCCTCCACCATGCGAAGCAACGGCTCGACGCATGCGCTGAGGCCTGCCGCGTCTGCCGGCCAGTAGTTCATCTCCGTATTGATGTTGATGGTGTACTTGCTCTGCCACGGCGGGTTGATGCCTTCGTTCCAGATCCCCTGCAGGTTCGCGGGCTGACACCCGGGACGTGACGATGAGATGAGCAAGTACCGAGCGAACTGGAAATACAATGCCGCGAGCGCGGGATCGCGCGAAGTCTCGGCACTTGCGATCCGGATGTCGGTCGGCTGATCGCTGGCCGGTGTCGATTCGAGACTCAGCGAAGCACCGCGGTAGAGCGTTCGATAGGTGCGAACGTGCTCACGTCTCAATTCGGTGAAGTTCCTGCGGCGCGCCGCATTCGACACACGGCGGACTTTGTCCACGGGATCCGCATCGACAGTCCGGTAGTCGACGAAGCTGGTAGCTGCCGAGATCAGCAAGGTGATCTCTCGGGCGTTCCGCACGGCCACGCGGTCTGACTGCACGGTCACCTGTCCGTCGGCGATGACCACGAGTCGGAGCGCGAACGTGAGGCCCGCGGCAACGCCTGGACCCGGCCAGTTCTTGCCGGTGATGAGCAGGGCGCCGTCTCCGTCGGCAGCGGCCGCGGTCGGAATTGCCCCTGGTTCCAGCTCTTCCCGCGCCAGCCACCCGACGTCGGCTTCACTGGCGATGTGGGTTGCGGGCCCCTGATAGACGGGCGAGGTGTACTTGACTGCACGCGGCGAGCGATAGAACAGAGACACGTTCTTCAGGCGATGTGAGCACTCCATCCGCCAGACGATGACGTCGTCGGCGGCCGACGCGAACGCCTCCCTGGAGAAGCGGCCGGCGCTGGTGCTGAAGTGCACCGAAGAAATCGCCGTGTCGAGATCGAGCACGCGTTCATAACTGCCCGGTTCGCCAGCGCCGTCGATATCGATGAGCAGATCGCCCAGGCTGCCATAGGCCATTTGCTGCAACGGCGTCGCCATCGCCTGCCGGCTCGCGAGTGCAGTTGCTTCAGCGTACTGCCCATCGGCAATCAGGCGGCGGATCTCGGGAATCGCGGCCAGCGCATCGGGGTTGTCGGCGGAGTAGGGCGATCCCGCCCAAAGCGTGTCCTCGTTGAGCTGTAGCCGCTCCTGCGCGATGCGCCCGAACACCATTGCGCCGAGCCGGCCGTTGCCAATCGGCAGCGCTTCATCCCAGTTCCGGGCATGGCGCGTGTAGCGCAACCGGCTGCATGCGTTCCGGTCCTTGCGTCGCGCGAATCCAGTGCGTGCCAGCGCGAGTGCGGCGCCGCTGCCACCGACGAAGGATCGGCGCGTCAATCTTGCCATGCCACCTCTGACGACTCATCCCGGAGCGGGTTCGGTCGTACACGCTTTATCACCAAACCGAGGTCGTTGGGAACTCAGCGGCTCGTGGTTCTCGACGACGCGTTGTTCTCGTCTTGGACCGACTCCTCAATGAGCGTTGCCACGCCACGCGGATCTTCCTGCTGTGCCACGTGGCCGCCAGTAAACGTGCGGATGGTCCAGCCGCGCGCCGCGGCTCGCTGCCAGCTCTTGTCGGTCTTCGCGCGCTCCTCTGCTGACTTGTCCTTCGGCACGAAGGCTACGTAAGTTGCTGGCAGTGCCATCGCGGCGGGATTGCGATAGTTCACCGGCTGGTTGAAGCACTTGATCGAGTGCTTGACGCTGCGCGGGGGCGGCGTGCCGGGCTTCACCCATGGGACCTGCATGAAGCCGTCCTTGAACCGCTCGTCCGACACCGGTGGAGTGCCGCCGAACAGATCCCAGAGGGATTGCCCGTCGTCGGGCACGGCCGCATCCAGATAGACGACGTGCTTGATGCGCTCGGGAATGCGGTCGATCACGCCCGTGATCACCATGCCGCCGTAGCTGTGCCCCGTGAGCACGACGTCGCGCAGGTCCTCGTAGAGGATCAGGTTGACCACGTCGTCGATGTGCATCCGCAGGTCGACGTCCGTCCCGTTGAGATGCTCTCGCTCACCGAGCCCCGTGAGCGTGGCGCGATAAACGGTGTGGCCATCGTTGGTGAGGAATCTTCCGGTCGTCTTCCACTCCCATGCACCCGCCGTCGCGCCGTGGACGAGGACGAACGTGTGTTTCGCGTCGGCTGCGGCGGCATGCACGGCGGGCGATACGAAAGCGAGGCTCGCAAGGATCGAAACGAGGAGGCGAGACGTCGTGATTTTCATCAGTTCATGTTGCGCCACGGCGGCGGCGTGATCAATTGCGGACCGGACCGATAACAGAATGCGCATCGACACATATCCGGATCAGCTGTTGATTGCCATAGTGAAACTAAGTTGCTACGTTAAATTGCATCTCAGAAGGGGGATGCGATGATTACAACTACTATCTTTCGGCGTTCCTTGATCGCATTGGGTATCGCCGGTGCCTTGTCGTCGAATCCGCTGCAGGCCCAGGATGCACCGCCGCCGGCTCCGGCCGATCAATCGTCCGGCGCAGATGAGCTGGAACTCATCACCGTGACGGGTTCGCGCACCATCACCGACGTGGTCAGGTCGCCGACGCCCATCACGTCCGTCGACATCGCCGAAATTGCGGCGACCACACCTAGCGACACGGCAGACGCGCTGAACAAACTGCCCAACATCATGGGTGGTCGAACCCCTCGCACGCAGGGCAACGGCAGCACGAACAACGGCGGCAACACGCTGTCGCTGCGCAACTTCGGTCCGCAACGCACGCTCGTACTGCTCGACGGCCACCGCATCGCGCCTAACAACCAGGACGGCTCGGTCAACATCGACGTCCTCCCGCAGATGCTCGTGAAGCGCGTCGACATCGTCACCGGCGGCGCGTCCGCGATCTACGGTTCGGACGCCGTCGCGGGCGTCGTCAACTATGTGCTCGACAAGGAGTTCACGGGTCTGTCAGTGAAGGCCGATTACGGCCTGTCCAAGTACGGTGACGGCGACGAGTACCAGTTCGGCGGTGCGTGGGGCTCGAGCCTGTTCAGCGATCGTGGCCATTTCGAGGTCGCAGCGCGCGTTCGTCATCAGGACATGATTCCGATCAGTGAGCGCCCTTATGGCGAAGACGGCCAGGCCTGGTTATTGACCGGCAACGGATCGCCGGGCAATCCGTTCACGAACACACCCTATTCGCGCGTGTTCAACAGCGCGCCGTCGTCCGGCAACATCATTTGCGGCTCCGCGTGCGGCTTCAACAACTTCACCTTCGACGCGGCGGGCAATCTGGTTCCGCTGGTGCATGGCACGGCAACCGGCTCCCCGCCCGTGGAATCGGGCGGCGGTGGCGCATACATCAAGTACGGCACGTTCCGCTCCGAGATCGAGATGAAAGACGTGTTCGCGCGCTTCGACGTCGACATCGGCGAGAGAGCCAATTGGTACATGCAGGGATCCTGGGCGCAAGCCGAGAACGCATCCGACTGGATCCAGTGGGTGGTGAGTCCGTCCGGTGGCCGACCCAACTCGATCTTCTCAAACAACCCTTACATCAGCCCGGCGACGCAAGCGTTGCTGGGTTCGGGCATCGAGTGCGGAACGGGGGCCGCTACGAACCGGCTATGCCTGCCGGCCGCACCCGCGACCTCTCCGCAGACCGGCAGCACACCGCCACCGCCGCCCGCCGGGGCGGGTAACGTCCCTTTCATCCGCCTGCCGGGTTACCTCAACACGATCGGCGGTGAGCCGGCCAACGGAAGTCCCAACCGTCTCTATCGCACGCTCGGCGACCAGAAGCAGTGGAACGCGGAGACGGGAATCACGGGAAGCTTCGCCGACTGGACCTGGAGCGTCTACTACAACCACGGCAACAGCGAGCTCACGGTTACGAATCCCAACAACACCGACAACGCCAAGTACCTCGCGGCACTCGACGCCGTGAACGACGGTGGGACGATCCGCTGCTGGGTGAGCACACAGCCGGCGTTCGCGAGCCTGTACCCGGGATGCGTGCCGATGGACATCGTGAACCCCGCCGGTCCATCGGCCGAGGCGTACGACTATTTGCGCACTGCCACTTCGTGGCAGCTGACGCAGAAGCTCGATGACATCGGATGGTCGATCGGCGGTGGCCTCGGCTTCGGGCTGCCGGCGGGCGAGATCCTCCTCAATGTGTCGGGCGAGGCGCGTTGGGCCACGTACACGATGGAGAGCGATTTTCTGCCCTCGGACTTCGTCAACTGCACCGGCCTTCGCTTCTGTCTCGCGAACGGCGCGGCGCCGCTGCGCTGGGTGCAGAACACCAATGCGGAAGTCGACGAGAAGAACCACGTGTACGAGATGGCGGCGGAATTGAACGTTCCGCTGTTGAAGGACGTACCCGGATTCAAGGATGTACCAACCTGGCCGCGCGACGCGCCAAGTATTCGAACTTCGATGCGGGCGACTCCTGGAAGGTGGGCCTCAACTGGCAGATCATCGATTCGCTGCGGTTCCGCGGCACCTTGTCGTCCGACTTCCGTGCGCCGACTCTCAACGACCTGTACCAGCCGGCGGGTGTGTCTTCGACCGGATTCCAGGACCGGCTCACGGGCGGCAGCAACCAGGGCCAGCGGCTGGTCTCGCGGGGTAATCCGGATTTGACGCCGGAAACGGCGAAAACGGTGACGGCTGGCCTCGTGTTCACGCCGAGCTTCCTCCCGCGTTTCAGCGTGGCGGTCGACTTCTACGAGACGCGGCTGACGAACGCGATCACCAACATCACCTATCAGAACGATGCGATCCAGGGCCTGTGCGTGGCGAGTGCGCCGACGTTCGACTCCCCGTTCTGCACGTTGGCGATCCGCCCGATCACGGATCCGAACGATCCCAATTTCCGGAATCCGCTCTTCAACATGCCCACCGAAATCCGCTCCTCACCGCTCAACGCGGCGGTGCAGAAGACGCGAGGCTTCGACTTCCACATCGACTACAACGTGGACCTGTGGGGTGGCCAGTTCTCTTTCCGCCACCTGGGAAACTACCAGCCGACCAACTCGACGCTGAACACGCCGGCTTCGCGCTTCTATACCTGGGCGGTGCAGCCCAAGCTCATGCAGACCACCTTCATCAACTGGCAGAACGAGAGCTGGGCGGTGTCGCTGCAGAATCGCTGGCTCGGCAACGTCAGCCTCAAGACCAGCAAGAACGAGCTGAATGGCAACAGTCAGAACTACGTCGACTCGAGCCTCGACGCTTATTCGGTCGTGGACGCCACGATCGGCAAGCAGTTCGAATTCGGCGACAGCAACGTCGAGGCATTTCTCACGGTGAGCAACCTGCTGGACGAACGCGCGCCGCTGTTCCCGTCGAACTCGGGTCTGCCGGGGCTGTTCTATCCCACGCTCGGCATCCACGACGACATGGGTCGTTACTTCACGTTGGGAATCAAGGCGAAACTCTGATGAGCTAACTAGTCGCGGCCGCCGGGTCGGGTTGCTTGCCGGCATCCCGTTCCCGGCCGCGCCTTTCCGCCGCGACGTCATGCTAGAGTGCCCGGCACATGGCGCCGAAAAAACAGCGCTGGGGGATGATCAGCCTGGTCACCCTCGGCACCATCTTCAACTATCTCACCCGCGGCCTGCTCGGCGTCGCCGCGGTGTATCTCATGTCGGACCTGGCGATCACGGAGAAGGAATACTCCTGGGTCAACATCGCGTTCCAGCTCGGCATCATGATGCAGCTGGTCGCCGGTTACCTGATGGACGTGATCGGTCTCAAGCTCGGGTTCGGGCTCTTCGCTCTCGCCTGGGCGATCATCACCATGCTCCATAGCGTCGCGGGCAGTTGGCAGATCCTCGCGGGCCTGCGCGCTCTTATGGGTTTCGCCGAAGGCACGGCGCAGCCCGGCGGCATGAAGGCCGTCGCCGAGTGGTTCCCGGCGAAGGAGCGCGGCTTCGCCGCCGGGTTCTACAACATCGGGGCGTCGTTCGGATCGATGCTCGCGGGTCCGCTGCTGGCAGTGGCGATCTACCTCGGCAGCTGGCGGCTCGCGTTCGTCATCGCCGGTGGCTTTGCGCTCGTCTGGGTGGCGATGTGGTTCCGCTATTACCACTCCCCGAAACAGCACCCGAACCTGTCGAAGGAGGAGCGCGAGTACATCGAGTCGGGTCAGGAGCCTGCGCTCGCGGCGACCGGATCGCGGCCGACCTTGTGGAGCCTGCTCCGGCAACGCAACACCTGGGGCATCGCCATTCCGCGCATGCTCGCGGATCCTACCTGGGCAACCTTGTCGTTCTGGATGCCGCTGTATCTCATGAAGGAGCGTGGCTTCGACATCAAGCAGCTCGCGCTGTTCGTGTGGCTGCCATTCCTCACCGCCGATATCGGTTGCCTGGCAGGACCCACGATCGCACGATGGCTGCAAGGGCGCGGAGTGAGTCTCATCAACGCGCGGCGTTGGGCTTTCACGGTGGGCGCGTCGTTCATGCTGAGCATGGTCTTCGTCGCCAAGGTGTCGAATCCCTATACGGCGCTCGCGCTGTTCTGTTTCGTCGGGTTCGCGCACCAGACTCTCTCCATCACCGTCATCACGATGGCCTCCGACCTGTTCCGCAAGAATGAGGTGGCGACCGTCGCCGGCATCGCCGGCTTCTGCGGCAACCTGGGCGTGCTGATCTTCACGGCGCTGGTGGGCGGGTTGGTGGCGGTCGTGGGGTACGATCCCTTCTTCGTCGCGCTGGCCGTGCTCGATGTCGTTGCCGCGATCTGGCTCTGGACGGTGGTGCGCGATCGCGCACCCGAATCTGCAACGTGAGTATCCGCAACCCGATCCTGCGGGGGTTCAACCCCGATCCCTCCATCCTGCGCGTCGGCGACGACTACTACATCGCTACGTCCACGTTCGAGTGGTATCCCGGCGTACAGATCCACCACTCGCGCGACCTCGTGAACTGGCGACTGCTCACTCGCCCGCTGTGCCGTCCGGACCAGCTCGATATGCGCGGCGATCCGGATTCTTGCGGCGTGTGGGCGCCTTGCCTCACGCACGCCGACGGGCTCTTCTGGCTCATCTTCACCGATGTAAAACGCTACGGCCGCACGACCGTCGGTGGCGCTTCGGGCGCATCTCTGCGCGACTTCCACAACAATGTGGTTACATCACCGACGATCGACGGTGACTGGTCTGCGGCGCAGTACCTCAACAGCAGCGGTTTCGATCCGTCCTTGTTCCATGACGACGATGGCCGCAAGTACCTCGTCAACCAGCTCTGGGATCACCGCCCCGGCCGAAATCGCTTCGCCGGCATCGTGTTGCAGGAATACTCGCCGACGCAACGCCGGCTGATCGGTGCGGTCCACAATATCTTTCCCGGCACGTCGATCGGCTTCACCGCGGCGCCGCATCTCTACAAGCGCGATGGCCGGTACTACCTGGTTACTGCCGAGGGCGGCACGGGCTGGGGACATGCCATGACGATGGCTCGTTCACGATCGCTGACGGGCCCCTACGAACTGCATCCCGACAAGTACATCGTCACCGCGCGCGACCGGCCGCACGCGCCGCTGCAGCGCGCGGGCCACGGCGATCTCGTCGACACGCAGTCCGGTGAGACCTACGCCGTCTACCTCTGCGGTCGTCCGCTGCCGAACCGCGGCCGCTGCGTGCTCGGTCGCGAGACCGCGATCCAGAAGATGGCGTGGAGCCCGGACGGTTGGCTGCGCACGCTCGACGGCAGCGGGATGCCGACGCTCGAGACGCCGGCGCCCGCGCTGCCCGCTGCGCCGGTCGCGATCCACGCAACGCGTGCTGACTTCGATGCCACGAAGTTGCCGATCGACTTCCAGTGGCTGCGCACACCGCATCCTGACGATCTCTTCAGCCTGCACGCACGTCCGGGTTTCCTGCGGCTCTACGGTCGCGAGACCATCGGCAGCCTGTTTCGCCAGGCGCTCGTCGCGCGCCGGCAGCAAGCGCATTGCTACAGCGCCACCACGGCGATGGAATTCGAGCCGGCGCACTTCCAGCAGGCTGCCGGGCTCGTCTGCTACTACAACTCGGCAAAATTTCATTACCTGCACGTCACGCACGATGCCGATATCGGCCGGCACCTGCGCGTCATGACCTGCACGCCGGATTCGCCGCAGTCGGATGCGTTCACTGCGCCCGTGAAGATTGCGGCAGGGCGCATCGAGTTGCGCGTCGAGGTGGACTACGAAAGGCTGCGCTTCGCATGGCGCAGCAGCGGCGACTGGCAGTTCCTGCCAGAGGTCTTCGACGCGAGCATTCTGTCCGACGAGGCGACAGCGCCGGGTGCGCCGAACTTCACGGGCGCGTTCGTCGGCATGGCCTGCCAGGACGTCGCCGGCACCTCGAAGCCCGCCGACTTCGATTTCTTCGAGTACCGCGAGCGCGACTACTCCCCGCAGGTGTAGCGATTCAGCGAATTTCACTATGGCAACCCGCACTCGGGAAATGACGGTGAATAGCAAAATGGATATTGCGCGATTCTGATCGCAGCCCGAGACCGGTTTTTCCTTGACAAAGATGGGTCCGCGACACGAGCCTAGGTGCGTGTTGGCGGCAATTAGTTAGAGGGGTCACGCCATCGGATTCGGCGCCGGGCGCGGCGTCGTTCCTGACCTCGTGCGGCGGCCCCCCGGTTGCTCCTGCGTCGAAAGAGAGGCCCAGATGATGAAGCGAATCCTGTTGGTGGCCATGTTGACGGCGGGCGTTTGCTTCGCCCAGCAGCCTGGCGAGTTCAAGCCCGCCGAGACGAACGTCTGGGGAGCGGAGTATCCGCGCGTCGATCCGGCTGGCCGCGCGCAACTGCGCATCAAGGCGCCCGATGCGCTCAAGGTGAAACTGAATTTCTGGAGCGGCCCCAAGGTCGACATGGAAAAGCAGGCCGACGGCAGTTGGACCGTCACCACGGCGCCGCTCGTTCCGGGGCTCCATTACTACGTCTTCAACATCGACGGCGCGGATGTGAGCGATCCCGGCAGCCGGGCGTACTTCGGGGGGAATCGCTACGCGAGCGCCATCGAGATCCCCGAACCGGGATCGACTTACTACTCGATCCAGGACGTGCCGCAGGGCCAGGTGCGCGAGGTCTGGTACGAGTCCAAGGTCACGGGGTCGTGGCGCCATGCGCTCGTCTATCTACCACCCGACTACGAGGCGAACACGAAAACTCGCTACCCTGTGCTCTACCTGCAGCATGGCGGCGGTGAAGACGAGACCGGCTGGATCCGGCAGGGGCGAGCCAACTTCATCCTCGACAACCTGATCGCGGCGAAGCGGGCGAAGCCCATGATCGTCGTCATGGCCTATGGATACGCTCAACGTGCCGGGCAGCCGCTGCCCAATGTAACGCCCGGTGTCTCGGCGGAAGCGGCACGGGCTCGCGAGCAGATGGCGAAGACGTTCGAAGACGACGTCACCCAGGCACTCATCCCGTTCGTCGACCGGACCTATCGCACGCTGAGCGATCGCGAACATCGCGCGATGGCCGGGCTATCGATGGGCGGATTCCAGACATTCCAGATCACGCTCAACCATCTCGACTTGTTCTCCCACATCGGTGGTTTCAGCGGCGCGGGCGGATTGCTCGAGGACCGCAAGCCCGATCTCAAGACGGACTACAACGGCGTATTCGCGGATCCGGCGGCCTTCGCGAAGAAGGTGCGCCTGCTCTATCTCGGCGTGGGCACCGCGGAGCCGGAGCGCTTACTGACGCGCATCCGCGGCCTCCACAGCGCGCTGAAAGAGGGTGGAATCGAGCACGTCTACTGGGAGTCGCCCGGGACCGATCACGAGTGGCAGACGTGGCGGCGCAACTTGCAGGACTTCGCCGGGCGGCTCTTCCGCCCCCGGTCTTCAAATTAGGCAATGCATGGCGCGAATGGGCGATCAGCCTGGAGTGATGGGACGCCAGAGGGTCGGTTGTTACAGTGAGAGAAATGCCCGGCATCGATTCATCCCTTTTCCTGCGCGGCGCGCTGCACGCCTCCGCCCTCGCCATGCTGCTCACCGTCGATGCCCTTGCCGACGAACAACTGACGAAGAAATCGGTCGAGTTTTTCGAGGAGTACTGCTCGGAGTGCCACTACGAAGACCAGAGTGGCGGCCTGGATCTGAGCGAGTTCAGGTTCGAGCCGGGCAACCGCGACAACTTCGCCACCTGGGTCAGACTATTCGACCGGGTCGCAGCCGGCGAAATGCCGCCCCGAAAGGCCAAGCATCGTCCGGCGCCGGCGGACCTGGCGAAATTCACGCAGGACGTTTCGTCTTCCCTGACCGCCTTCGAGAAGGAAGTGACGGCCCGCGACGGCCGCGCGGTCCAGCGGCGGCTGAACCGTTATGAATACGAAAACGCCGTGCGGGATCTGCTCGACGTGCCGTGGGCGCAGGTGAAGGACAGGCTGCCCTTCGACGGCGAAGCGTATCGTTTCAACAAGAGCGGCGAGGCGCTCGACGTGTCATTCGTGCAGGTGGAGCGCTATCTGACCGCGGCGGACTATGCGATGCGCCAGGCAATGTCGGCGGCGTTCGAGCGGCCGGCAGAATCCGTGCGGCGGATTTACGCCCGCGACGCGATCGGTCAGCGCTACCGGCCGAGCGAGAACGGAACTCTTTCCGACCGTCTCATGTTCCCCGTGCTGGACTCCCGCGCTCAGCCCGAGGTGCGCGCCGGACGCGCACCCAATACGAGCCCGGACACTCGTGAGCGCGAGGCGGTGGGCAAGGTATCCAGCATCTTCAGCGATGCCGGACAGTACGGCTGGGGTTTCAATGCACCCGCGCCGGGACGCTATCGCATCCGGCTCAAGGGCTACTCGGTCTGGGTCAGTGGTGGCGGGATCGGCCGTTGGTTCTACGAGGGGCAGGGCGAGGAGAAGGCGCCTGTCTACTGGCTGCCGGTCTGGCATCGGCCCAATGCCGACGAAATCTGGCCCGGCCGCAACGACGAGCCGATCGGCATCTATGCGCAGAGTTCGGGTCAGACTCGGCCCGTCGGTGTCATGGACTTCACGCCGCAACCCTCGGTGGGTGAGATCGAAGTGCAACTTGCGGCCGGCGAGAGCCTCCGCACGGACGCGATGCGGCTCTTCCGTACGCGCGTGAACGGCACCGACGAGCAGTACGTCAATCCACTCGCGACGAAGGAAGGAATGCCCGGCTACGCCGTGCAATGGCTGGAAGTCACGGGGCCGCTGGGCGATGCGCGGTCCGCCGGGGGCTACGAACTGCTATTCGAAAACCTGCCGATGCGGCGGGTGAGCGCGGGCGAAAAAGGAGGGGTGCCGCTCGAAGTCGTGGCGCCGTACGTCGTTCCACCGCTTGGCGGACCTGCAGTCGCGGGGCCGCCGGGCGGCGGCGGGCCGAACGGATTCGGGCGCAATCCCATCAGCAACGTGTCGGTCGAGGTGCTTTCCCAGGCTCCGCAACGCGACGCTGAACGTCTGCTGCGCAAATTCATGCGGACGGCCTATCGGCGGCCCGTGCAGGAAGCCGAAGTGCAGCGGTTCGTCGGACTCTTCAACCGGGAGTTGGCGCTCGGTTCCGGCTTTGCGCGCTCGATGCTCACTGCCTACACCGGCGTGCTGGTTTCGCCGGGCTTCGTGTTCGTCGAGGAGCGGCCGGGCAAGCTCGACGACTGGGCCCTCGCCACGCGCCTCTCCCTGTTTCTCTGGAACTCCACTCCGGATACCGCGCTGCGCGCTCGGGCCGCGCGCGGCGAGCTGCATCAGCCCGCCGTGTTGAGAACGGAGACCGGGCGGCTGCTCAACGATCCGAAGTCACGCCGCTTCGTGGACGCGTTCACCGACTACTGGCTCGATTTGCGCAAGATCGACGACACCTCGCCTTCCGCCACTATCTACAACGACTACGAGCTGGACGAGCCGCTCAAGACCGCCGCACTGGCGGAGACGCAGTTGTTCTTTGCCGAACTGCTGCGCGCGAATCTGCCGGCGCGCAACGTCGTCGCCGCGGACTTCACCTATCTCAACGAGCGCCTCGCCAGGCACTACGGCATCCCGGGTGTAGCGGGTGCGAAGATGCGTCGCGTCGTGCTGCCGCGCGGCAGCGAGCGCGGCGGACTCATGACGATGGCCAGTGTGCTCAAGGTGACCGCCAACGGCACGACCACCTCGCCGGTGCTGCGCGGGCACTGGATCACCGAGCGGATACTCGGCTTCGAGACGCGACCGCCGCCGCCCAATGTGAAGGCTGTCGAACCCGACATCCGCGGCGCAGTGACCATCCGCCAGCAACTCGACAAGCACCGCGACAATCCGACGTGCGCGTCGTGTCATCGCAGGATGGATCCGCCGGGTTTCGCGCTGGAGAGTTTCGATGTGATGGGGGCTCGCCGGGATCGCTACCGGGCGGTGGCCGAGAACGTGAAGCCGGTAGCCGGTTACGGCATGAACGGGCAGGCATTCGCGTTTCACTACGGGTTGCCCGTCGATGCCGCGGGTGAGCTGCCCGACGGACGCACCTTCCCCGATGTCATCGCGTTCAAGCGTCTCATCCTGAGCAACGAAGCGACCGTCGCCCGCAACCTCGCCCGACAGCTGGTGGCCTATGCGACAGGGGCGCCCGTCCGCTTCTCGGAACGCGAGGAGCTCGAGCGGATCCTGCAGCGTGCCAGCGCGCGCGAGTATGGTGTGCGCACCCTGGTCGAGGAAATCATTCGCAGCGAGTTGTTCCAGAGAAAATGAACACGAGATCCCGCGCGCCGTTCGTCTCCACCCGCCAGGCCCTCTCGCGCCGGCGTTTTCTGCAGGGTGCCGGCGTCGCGATGGCGTTACCTCTCCTGGACGCGATGCATCCAGGAAAGGCGCGTGCCGCCACCTCGTCACAGGCGGCCGGCGCCGTGCCGCGCCGGATGTTCGGCATCTGCAACAACCTCGGGCTGCGACCCGACCTGTTCTTTCCAGTGACCGCGGGTCGCGACTACCAGGCTTCGCCCTATCTCGCGCTGCTGGACGCGCACCGCGACGATTTCACGGTGATCAGTGGCGTCTCGCATCCCAACGTGGACGGTGGACACCCGGCGGACATCAGCTTTCTCACGGCCGCACCGCACCCGGCGAGTAGTTCGTTCCGCAACACCATTTCGCTCGACCAGCACATTGCCGAGCGCATCGGCACGCTCACGCGGTTCCCGTCACTCACGCTTTCCGTCAACGGCGCGGCGCGAAGCCTCTCGTGGACGGGCAGCGGCGTCGCGATCCCGCCCGAAGAGAAGGCGTCCGAGGTATTCAACCAGCTCTTTCTGCAGGGCACGCCGGAGCAGGTTGAGGGCCAGATCCACCGGCTCGACACCGGACGCAGCATCCTCGACGCCGTCGGAGACCAGGCGAAGGAACTGCAACGCGACCTCGGTGCCAACGACCGCAGCCGGCTCGAACAATACTTCACGAGTGTCCGGGACCTCGAGCACCGACTGCAGGAGTCGCGTGAGTGGGAGCGCAAACCGAAGCCGGTGGTGAGCGTCCCCGCGCCGGCGGAGGTTGGCAGCCCCGCGCTGTACATGGAAAAGCTGAAGGCGATGTACGATCTCGTGCGGCTCGCCTTCGAGACCGACTCCACGCGGGCCATCACGCTCATGCTGAACAGCGTTGCAACGCCGGTGGTCGCCATTCCGGGCGAGACCATCACCGACAGTTACCACAATCTCTCTCACCATGGAAAAGCGGAGGAGAAACTGGCGCAGCTGCGGGTGCTGGACGAATGGCACATGAAGCTGCTGAATGCTCTGTTCGGCGAACTCAAGGCCGTGAAAGAAGGCGGGGAGAACCTTCTTGATCGGACCATGATCCTCTACGGTTCCAACCTCGGCGACGCCAACGCTCACTCGACCATCAATCTGCCCACGCTGTTTGCCGGCGGCGGTTTTCGCCACGGCCAGCATCTCGCGTTCGACAAGTCCCGGAACTATCCGCTGCCGAATCTGTTCGTCTCGATGCTGCAGCGAATGGGATTGGAAGAGAGCGCATTCGCTTCGTCGACGGGTACCCTGCGCGGTCTCGAGACGACATGAAGCCGCGCCGCTCCCTGGCCGTGCTCGCGCTGATGGTCGGCATCCCTCCTGCAGCCCGCGCCGGCGAGATCGTGATCGACTTCGAACAGGCCGAGATCGGCAAACCCATCCCCACGTGGATAGAAAACGGCGTGGTCCTGAACCTCGCCGGACCGCTGACCCACAGCAAGGCGAAGGGGCGCATCACGTTCTTCCCGCATCTCGCGACGAATCGCAAAGGCATTTTGAACGCCATGTCGACCGAACAGGCGATCCCGGTGCAGGCAACGTTTCCGAAACTCGCCTCGACAGTCACGCTCGCGCTCTGGGGCTCGACCGGATGCCCGACACTGCTCGAAGCCCTCGACGAAGACGGGCACGTCGTCGACAAGGTCTACGTTGCCGCGGTGCCCGGACGCGAAGCTCCCGCCGATCCCGTTCCGCTTTTCCATATGACTGTGAAGGCCCCGGAAGGATCGGCAATCGCAGCCATCCGGTTCAGCGGGCCGCGTAACGGCGAGTTCCTGGCCGCCGATGAAATCCGATTCACGACCGTTGACTCGCAGTAAGCCGGCGCATTTTTTCGCCAGCGCCTTCAGCCGGATTTGTGCGCTACCGGGTAGCGCCCAGGGCCGTTGATATTCGGCGGGCGGCTCCCTCGAGCAGCCGGCGAGTCTGCTGGATTGAGGTCGGCAGGGACTTGTCCAGTGCGTGCAGGTACGGAACGGTCAGTGCCGCCAAGACCTTGTTGTCGAAACCGCGTATCGGATAGCAGAGATCCGTCACGCCTGCCGTCAGGGGGCTTTGGCGGATCTCGTATCCTCTGATGCGGACACGCTCCAGCCGGTCATCCAGATTCGACCTCGACATCCCGCGCGGAAGCGAAATGGAATCCAGAAGTCGTTCACGTTCTGACGATTCGAGATTGGCGAGCAGCACCTGCCCGGAGCAACTCGAGACGAGCTCGATGACGGCGCCCACCCTGACCGACAGATTTGCGTGTCGCCTCTGATTCTCCTGCCGCAGGATGACGAGACCTTGGGTACCCGACCGGACAACCAGATGGCAGGATTGGTTGATCCTGATGGATAGCTCATGCATGGCGGGCCCGGCGGCCGAAGTCAGGCTTTGGGCCGGCGTACTCCGGTGCGCAAGCCTGAGGACGTGATAGGTCACCTGGTAGCGATCCGTCTCCGGATCCTTCTGCAGCCAGCCACCGGACTCCATGACGACGATGATGCGAAAGAGCTCGCTCATTCGACGCTTCAGCGCTTTCGCGATCTCCGAGATCGTGAGGCCAGACTCTGCGTCGGCCAGGCACTGCACGATCTCCATTCCCTTCTCGAGAGCGGGTGCCGAATAACCGCGCGTCGAGCCCTTCTTGTTGGAGCGAGGTCTGTTGCGTGGCATGGGCGAAAGACTACACGCTTTGGGATGCGAAGGATTCGCGCGCCAGTCCGGGACGGCAGCGACGACTCGTTGCGCAGAAATCAGGGGCTTGCGTCCTACGTATGTAGGCCGGCGCCGCACCTTGCTCACCGCGCGTCCAGCATCGATAGTCGCAAATCGAGTTGGGCAAGGAGGGAATACGCATGTCTTTTCCAAAGCAGCCCCTGGCTCTCATCGGTTTTCTACTCGCGACGGGTTGCGCGACGTCGCAGCGTTGCGAGGGGGTGATTGTCGGCATCGGTGCGGGCCCGGGTATCGAGCAATGTCTCCGGCCCGGCGGCGGCGAACGATTCAAGGACTGCGCCGACTGCCCCGAGATGGTCGTCGTTCCGGCCGGGCAATTCGCGATGGGTTCGCCTGCGGATGAACCGGAACGCGAGGCGCGCGAAGACCAGGTGCGCGTGACGGTTGCCGCGCCGTTCGCCATCGGCGCGTTTGCCGTCACGCGCGGCGAGTTCGCGGCCTTTGTCGCGGCCACCGGCTACTCGGTGGCCGATCGTTGTTACTTCTGGACGGGCACGACGTGGGAAGAGCGGGCAGATCGGTCTTGGCGTGAGCCCGGGTTCGAGCAGGACGACCGCCATCCCGTGACCTGCGTCGATTTGAAGAGTGCGCGGGCCTACGCGGCATGGCTGTCCAACAAAACCGGAAAGAACTATCGGCTGCCTTCCGAGGCCGAGCGCGAGTACGCCACCCGGGCGGGCACGGTCACTCCGTTCTCCTGGGGATCCTCGATATCGACCGACATGGCCAACTACGACGGCAAGAGCGGTTACGCCCGGGGACCGACCGGTTCGTGGCGGCAGGCGACCGTGCGCGTCGAGAGCTTTGAGCCCAATGCATGGGGTTTGTACAACGTCCATGGCAACGTGTGGGACTGGACGGAGGATTGCTGGAACGAGAACAATCGCGGCAACCCAGGCGACGGCAGCGCGCGCACGACCGGCGACTGCACCTGGTACGCGGCGCGCGGCGGCGCCTGGAACTACAGCCCTACCTACCTGCGCTCGGCATTCCGCTACTGGAACGAGCCCGACAATCGCAGCGGCGTGCAGGGCATGCGGGTGGTCCGAAGCCTTTGAGAACCAGAGCCGCGATCAGCCCCGGGGTCCGGCTCCGCTCAACGCTTTCAGGACCTGCCGGCGCATCTCTTCGAGATCCTGCGGCGAACCGGCGCCGAGGATGCCGCGCGCGTAGGGCGGCAGGTGCGCCCCCGGGTCCCCGTTCACGAGGAACACGTAATGATCGAAGGCGGCACGCCACGCGCGGCGCTGCGCGGGCGGCAATCCGCGCAGGCTCATCAGGCCGTGCATGAGCACATCCCACGGTGAACCCGCGACGCCCGCCAGCGGAGGACTCCACCAGTAGTTGACGAGCACGTTGAAGCTGCCGAAGGACTCCACGTGGTGGAACCACTGGTACGGTAGATAGACGGCGTCGCCCGGCGCCAGATCCGCGTACTGGGCCGACTGCAGCGCGCGCTCGAACCGCGGATAGCGCGCCAGGTCGGGCTTCGTGACGTGAACCATGCTCACCTGCGCATTCGCGGGCGTCAGGTGGAATGGCCCGAGGTACAGGTTGCCGATCTGCTCGGGTGGGAACACCGTGAAGCGGCGCCGGCCGGCGACGCAGCACGCGATGTTTTCGGCGGGGTCGTTGTGGGTCGCAACCTTGGCCGCATTGCCGATCCATGCGCGCCCGGCGGCATCCGGAAGCAATGCCAGCGGATTCTCGCTGGAGAAGCGCGGCAGATACTGCGACACCGCGAGACCCTGCGCCGCGAACACGCGCGGCGGCGTGATGCCGGCCTCGGCTTCGATCCAGCCCAGGAGCTCCGTCAACGTCGAACGCCGGCGCTCGAAGTTGGGTTCGCGCAGATCCTCGACGTGGTGGTGGAGTCTCCCCTCGATCCCGGGCTGTCCGACGATCGCGGGGAGCGGCTCGTCAGTCGCCATGCTCGCGAGGTAGGCCATCGCATCCGCTCGCCCGGCGCGGCCCGCCTCGACGGCCGGCCAGTCGGACACGACTCCGCGCAGCAGCGCCGGCTCGGCCCGCGGCTGGATCTCGCGGGCGAAGCGTTCCGGCGTCACGTCGCGAAATTCCTCCATCGCATTCATTCGCGCAGAGCCTTCAGGGCGCCGGCGACGGTGAGCCGTCCGCGCTCGGGATCTTCTGGCAGCTCGCGCACGCCATCCAGCGCGGCGCAGTGCAGGAGCGTGCCGCGGAAGAAGATCGCGCGGTTGTGCCGCGGTGGACAGACGTGCGTGCGTTCGAACAGCGGAGATGTGGCGCCGATGTAAGCGAGTGGCGGTTCGCCATGGCGTTGCAGGTCGGCGGCGAGCGCCTCGTGGTACCGCTGACGCCGCGCGGTGTCGACGCTCTCGAAGCCGGTGGACCGGTGGCGAAAGAACGCCGTACCGCCGAGATCGCGTTCTCCCAGGAAATGGACCAGCGCGATCTGTTGGGGATCGTACGCGTCCACGTGGGGAATGCGCTGCGGCACCGCCAGCTGCGTGGGCGCGGTGGTGGCGATCGAGTAGTACGCCCGCAAGGCCTGCATGCCGCGTCGCGCACCGAAGAACTCGCGCAGCACCTGTCCGGTGATGGCGCCGATGGCCGAGAGATAGGCGGCATCGACAACACAACGTCGGCCTGGGTAGTAATCCCCGGTGTCGCGCAGCGAACAACTCTTTCCCGCGGCGGCGAAGCGCGCCACATCGGCCACGAAATCATCGGCAATGACCACGGGTTCACGCTCGGCACCCACCCATTCGACCCGAATTTCCGGCTCGTGCATCGCACCCCCGGCCGTTGCACAATCCCGCACGCGCCGATACATCTAGACTGTCGCGCATTCTTCCTGTCAAGCCGGAGCCTTAGTTGACCCGCCAGAAGCCAACCATTGACGACGTTGCCGCATTGGCCGGCGTCGCGCGTACGACCGTCTCTCGCGTCCTCAACAACGTTCCAAACGTTCGCGACGAGGTCCGCGACCGCGTGCGTCGCGCCGTCGCGATGCTCAACTACAAGGTCAACGTACAGGCACGCAATCTCGCGGGGGGCTCCAGCCGCCAGATCGCATTGATCCAGGCGTCGGACTTCGACAACGAACCCAATTCGTTCTACAACGCCGGTCTCGAACTCGGTGCGCTACGCGCATGTGCCGCTCATGGCATTCATCTCGTCACGCATACGGTCAATCAGAATGGCGCGACACCCAGCCAGCAGATACGCGCGATCTTCGCCGACGAGCGATTCGAAGGTATCGTCCTGACGCCGCCGTTCTCGGATGACGTCGCGCTGGTCACGGCGCTTCGCGCCAACGGACGGCCCGTCGTGTGCATTTCCGCCGGGAAGGCCGTGCGCGAGATCGCGCCGTCCGTCGGCATCGATGATGCGGCCGCCGGATACACCATGGGCCAGTACGTCGTGGGCTTGGGCCATCGCCGCTTCGCCTTCATCAAGGGCTTGAGCGGCCACCTCTCGGCTGAGAGCCGTTACGACGGTTTCATGCGTGCCCTGCAGGACGCCGGCATCGCCCCCGATTCTGTTCGGGTTGATCGTGGAAATTTCACTTTTCACTCCGGCATCGAAGCGGCGAACCGCCTGCTCGCGACTGCGCCGCAGCGACCGACGGCTCTGGTCTGTGCCAACGACGACATGGCCGCTGGTGCACTGCTCTCGATCCACAAGCTGGGCCTCGAGATTCCCCGCGACATCTCGGTTACCGGGTTCGATGACTCCCCGGTTTCCGAAATCGTGTGGCCGCCCCTGACTACCATCCATCAGCCGATCAAGACGCTCGGTCAGAATTCCGTGGAACTCATCGTGCAGGCGGTGGCCGGAGAGGCGGCGGCCAGCGTTCCTGGCGGCGCCCCGGTGGCGTTCCGGCTGATCAAGCGGGAATCCACCGCGCCGCCCTCCTGAAGTTCATAGTGGGAGCGCTCTCATTGGTCCGATCGTAAATCAGCCATTGACGTCGGAGTTGTCCTGCAGCTAGATTGGAAGCGCTTCCAACAATGCAGCGCTGCATTCGAGCTTGCGCGCCGCGAGGTGTGGTGCCACAAGCTCTCGGGGTGGGCGCCACGAAAAAGTTGAAAGAGCTCTTTTTGACCGTTTATGGGGGGAATTCACTGTGAAAAAGTCGCCTCGCGCCAGCGCGCGCAAACGTTTCGATCTCGCGTCGCCCGTCGGCAAAGCCGCGGCGTCGTCGCTCGCGCTCTCCGCCATCTTCACGGCGAGCGCATTCGCCGATCCGCAGACGGCAACCCCACCCGCGAGTGCCGACGAGACCAGTCCTGAGCTCCTCGAAGAGGTGCTTGTCCACGGTATCCGTCATGCCATCGCCGCATCGATCGACGTCAAGCGCGAAGAGATGTCGATCGTCGAAGTGGTGTCGGCTGAGGAGATCGGCAAGCTGCCCGATGTTTCGATCGGCGAATCCATCGCGCGACTGCCCGGTCTCGCCGCGCAGCGCGTGAATGGCCGCGCGCAAAGCATCTCGATCCGCGGTCTCGCACCGGACTTCACCACCACGCTGCTCAACGGCCGGCAACAGGCGAGCTCCGGCGACAACCGCGCCGTCGAGTTCGACCAGTACCCCTCCGAACTGCTGCAAAGCGTCGTCATCTACAAGACGCCGGACGCAAACATCTCCGGCTTCGGCCTGTCGGGTACCGCCGACCTGCGCACCGTGCGACCCCTGAACTTCAACGAGCGCACTGTCTCGGTCAACATTCGCGGCGAGTTGAGCGAAGGCGGCGCGCTGAACGATGACGTTCGCCACTACGGCGGACGCCTCAGCGCCAGCTACATCGATCAGAATGAGGCGGGCACCGTCGGCTGGGCGCTCGGTTATGCGCATCTCGATTCGCCGTCGAAGAACGAGCACACCAAGCTCTATAACTTCGAGTCGTTCATCAATGCTTCGCGCGCTCTCTTGATCAACCCCGACGCCGCCGACAACGCGACGTTCGTATCCGGGCAGGAAATCTTCGCCACTTCGCGCACCAACAAGCGCGATGCCGTGATCGGCATCCTGGAGTTCAAGCCGAACGAGCGTTCGCACAGCACGTTCGACCTTTACTACTCGAAGTTCGACCAGGACGAGGTGATGCGCGGTGCACAGTGGTTCTCGAACGTATGGGCCGATGCGCAGACCTTCACGGGTGTGACCACGGAGGACCGGGGAGGCACGCAGTTCGCCGTCGCGGGGGAGGCCACCGGAGTGGCGCCGATCGTACGCAACGACCTCAACACCCGCACGGACGAACTCATCGCCCTCGGATTCAATCAGCGCTTCCAGTTCAACGACGATTGGGCATTGAAGGCCGACCTGTCGTATTCCCGTAACGAGCGCGACGAGAGCATCACGGAGACGTATGCGGGTTACGGAACCGGAGCCACTGCCGCGACGCAGAACGCCAATCGCATCTTTGACAACCTTGCCTGGGATTTCGGTGGCGAGGTCCCGCAGTGGGCCTCCGGCCTCAATTACGCCGATTCATCGCAAGTGTCGCTGGGTGACAGGGCGCCGTGGGGCGGCTGGGGCCACGATGGCCAGACGAAACAGCCGCACGTGAAGGAATCCATCACTGCCGCCGAGCTTGGCGTGGAACGAAGGTTCGATGGCTTCTTCGAGACGGTCGATCTCGGTGTCAATTTCACCCGGCGCGACAAGGACAAGCGTGTCGATGAGTTCGATCTCATGCTCAGGAACGGCCGCTCGCAGACGCTGGTGGCCGGCGGCGATCTGGTCAGTTCCACGTCGCTCGGTTACGCGGGCTTCGGGGAAGTGCTGTCGGTGGATCTTCGGTCCGCGATCCCGACGTACTACGACCGGGTCACGTTCATCAACAACGACACGTACAACAAGGCGTGGAGCTTGACGGAAGACGTGACCACGGCGCACCTGCGCAGTACGTTCCGCGCTGGAAGATTCAGCGGTAACGTCGGCGTTCAGTTCGTACGGCAGGAACAGGAATCGAGCGGCAGCCGCATCAACGCGACAGTCTCGCCAACCGTGGTGTCACCCATCACGGCTGGCGCTGAATACGACGACGTGCTGCCCAGCCTCAATCTCGCCTACATGCTCACTGACAACCAGAAGCTGCGCTTCGCGGTCGCGAAGGTGATGGCGCGGCCGCGCATGGACGAAATGCGCGCGACGTTCACGCCGGGCTTTGGCAATCCTTGCGGCGGCAGCCCGCCCTGCGTGCCGGGTCAGACCGTGAACCCCTGGTCCGCCTCGGGCGGCAACCCTCAGCTCGAGCCCTGGCGGGCGACGGCGTTCGATCTCTCGTACGAGTGGTACATCAGCCGTGCGTCGTACATCAGCATTGCGGGTTGGTACAAAGACCTGAAGTCGTACATCTTCACGCAACGTGAGCCATTCGATTTCAGCGGACTGCCGTTGCCGCCCTCGGCCGCCAACATTCCGCCCGGCGTGATCATCAGTCCGATCGGCCAGATAGACCAGCCGGCCAATGGCAAGGGCGGCTCGATCAAGGGTTACGAGCTCAGCGGCTCGATCGAGCTCGGAAAGATCGTCTCGGTGCTCGACGGATTCGGCGTGCAAGGCAGCTTCTCGCGAACACTCTCCGACCTGCATCCGCTCGCGGATAACGGCAGCAACGAGGAAGCAGTGAGATCCACGCGCATACCGGGCTTGTCGGGCCGCGTGTACAACCTCACCGGCTACTTCGAGAAGTACGGTTTCCAGGCACGTGCCAGCTACCGTTATCGTTCGGCCTTCAAGGGCGAAGTGACGCAGCTTTTTGCAGTGCGCGGTGTCACCGAGATCCTCGCGGACAAGCAACTCGATGCGCAGATCGGGTACAGCTTCCCGGACGGATCGCGGTTGGAAGGCCTGTCGCTCCTGCTGCAGGTCAACAACGTCACGGACTCTCCGTATCGCACGCGCCTCGGCACGGACGGCGGCGGCCCGCGCACGGAGGACGGCACGTTCCTGCCCGAAACCTACGAAACCTACGGTAGGCAGATACTGTTCGGCGGCAGCTACAAGTTCTGAGGCCTTAGGATGAGCATCGACGCCGGGACGTAACCGGCGTCGATGCGTATCATTTCCGCGGCCGTGACCCCCTCAAGACTCAAACAGATCCTGATCGTCGGTGGCGGCTCGGCCGGATGGATGGCCGCGGCGCTGTTCGCGCACCTGTTCAAGGGTCTGTATCGCATCCGTCTCGTCGAGTCCGACGAGATCGGCATAATCGGGGTCGGCGAAGCGACCATCCCGGCCTTCAAGAAGTACAACGAGCTGCTCGAACTCGACGAAGTCGAGTTCATGAAGATGACGAAGGCGAGCTTCAAGCTCGGAATCCAATTCAACGACTGGGACCGGCTCGGGTCCAGCTACATCCACGGCTTCGGCGTGATCGGCAAGGATCTGGGGTGGCTGCGCTGTCATCAGTACTGGCTCAAGGCGCGCGCGCTGGGCGCGGCGCACGACTTCGCCAACTACTCCATCAACACGGCCGCCTCGCTCAAGAACAAGTTCGTGCGCGCGCGGCGCGACATGAAGGAATCACCGCTGAGCGAGATCGCGCACGCGTTCCATCTGGACGCGGGACTCTACGCGCGCTTCCTGCGCCGCTTTGCGGAGCAGCGGGGGGTGGTGCGCACCGAAGGCAAGGTGGTGAGCAGCAAGCTCCACGCTGAAAGTGGTTTCATCGAGTCGGTGACGCTCGCGAGCGGCGAGACCATCGCCGCGGACTTCTTCGTCGACTGCTCGGGCTTTCGCGGCCTCCTCATCGAGCAGGCGCTGCACACGGGATACGAGGACTGGACGCATTGGCTGCCCTGCGATCGCGCGCTGGCCCTTCCCTGCGAGAGGGCCGAACCGTTCACTCCCTATACGCGCGCGACGGCGCGCACCGCGGGCTGGCAGTGGCGCATTCCCCTGCAGCATCGCACGGGCAACGGCCACGTCTATTGCAGCCGCTTCATGGAAGAAGCCGAGGCCGAACGCATCCTGCGGGAAAACCTCGATGGCAAGGCGCTCGCCGAGCCCAACCGCATCCGGTTCACCACCGGGAGGCGCAAGCAGATCTGGAACAAGAACTGCCTCGCCGTGGGTCTCGCGGCCGGATTCATGGAACCGCTCGAATCGACGAGCCTGTACCTGGTGCAATCCGGGCTCATCCGCTTCGTCCGCCTGTTCCCGGACTTCGCTTTCGATGCCGCGACCGTCGCCGAGTTCAACCGGCAGACGGACTTCGAGTACGAACGCATCCGCGATTTCATCATCCTGCACTACAAGGCCACCGAACGGGACGACAGCCCGTTCTGGCGCCATTGTCGCGACATGCCAATCCCCGACACGCTGGCGCGCAAGATCGAGCTGTTCCGGTCGTGCGGACGCATTTTTCGCGAGGACGACGAGCTGTTCGGCGAGGAGAGCTGGATCCAGGTATTCCTCGGCCAGGGGGCGGTGCCGCGCGCCTACGATCCGATGGCCGACCTCAAGAGCGATGCGCAGGTCATGCAGTTTCTCGACAACATCGAGCATGTCATCGCGAAGTGCGTCGACGTCATGCCGACGCACGCGGAGTTCGTCGCGCGCTATTGCCCGGCCGAGTGATGAGACACGAGGCGGGCAGTACCACCGCCGCTTTCATCAGCGTCACCACGCTGTTCTTCGCGTGGGGCTTCATCACTTCGCACAACAATCCGCTCATCGCTTCACTCAAGTCGAGCTTCGGCTTGAGCTACAACGAAGCGCTCATGACGCAGCTCGTCTCGTTTGCGGCCTGCGGCCTGACATCGCTGCCGGCAGCTTCGTTGATCAACCGCATCGGACCGACATGGTCGATCCTGGTGGCGCTCGTCACGATGATCATCGGGTGTCTGGCGGTGCCCGTCGTCGCGCAATACCAGAGCTACGCACTCATCCTCGGCGCGCTGTTCCTGCTCGGCATGGGTGTCACCGCGTTACAGGTGGCATCCAACCCGCTCGCCGCCGCACTCGGGTCCGCGGAACGCAGCCATTTCCGGCTGACGATGGCGCAGGCATTCAATTCCCTCGGCGTGGTGGTCGGCGTCAACTTCGGTTCGACGCTCATGCTCGGCGCGGAGAACACTGCCGGCATGGCGATGTCGCTCGGCGCGGTCTCGCACGCATTCCTGTTCATCGCGGCGATGCTGGGCGTGCTCATGGTGTTCATACTGCTGTCGCGACGGCGGATCGAGCTGGCCGCGGCGGGTATCGTGAGCGACCCGGGCTCGTCGGCGTTCGCGGCACTGCGGTCGCGCTGGGCCGTGTTCGGCGCCCTGGCCATCGCGCTCTACGTCGGCGCGGAAGTGTCGATCGCCAGCATCATGATCAACTTCCTGAACGAGCCGCACGTGCTCGGCCTGCCGCTCGACACGGCGGGGCTCTACCTCGCGAACATCTACTGGATGGGCGCGCTCATCGGCCGCTTCATCGGCAGCTGGCTGCTGACGCGCGTCGCGGCGCCGCGGTTGTTAGGAGTAGCCGGTGCCGTGGCTTCGCTGCTGTGTCTCACGGTGGCGCTGAGCGACGGGCACGTGGCGGCGTACTCGGCGCTGGCCGTCGGAATCTTCAATTCGATCATGTTCCCGACGATCTTCACGATTACGCTCGAGCGTGCGGGAGTGGCACAGTCTTCGACCTCCGGGCTGCTGTGTTTCGCAATCGTCGGCGGTGCGGCGCTTCCGTATGCGGTCGGCAAGGTGGCGGACAGCGCCGGTCTCACGATCGCATTCCTGATGCCCATGGCCGCGTATGCGGTGATATTCGTGTTCGCGAGACTCGCGATCGATGCGCGGGTGTATCACGGGCGGAGCACCGAAGCGTCGCCAGGCCCGGCGTTCGCGCCCGTCAGCGCGTCCAGCGATGCGCCAGGCAGGATCGATTCCGGCCGGCATCGAACCTGACCACGGCTCGCCGTACCCCGGCCACGTGCGCGGATCGCGCCTTGCGCCTACAACTCCGTGTCCGCCCGGGCCGCATGATGGTGTCATGACACATCCCCTGCGCTCCGATCTCAACGACTTCCTGTTCACGCCGATTGCCGACGATCCCAATGGAATGCATCTCACCATGTTGTCGGCTCTCGCGAGATCGGGTGTGGATCCGTGGGATGAAGCAGCCGGACTCCGCACGCTTTCGCGCGAGGCCGCAACCGAGAAGCTCGTGCATCTGCTGAGGGATGTACCGAACGGACCCTCGCCGGGCGACGCCACGACAACCCTGGTCGCGCGGTTGGTCGCCCAACTCCATTCTTCGCCCAAGTCGCCCCTGCGGCCGACGTCATCCACCGCGGCCGTGGGCGACGAATCGACGCCATTGCGATCGTTCTCAATGCTGCCGAGCGGCGTCAAGCTGGCTATCTATTCGCTGGGGGCCGTGATCCTCCTGGTCATGGGCTTTCGCGCCTTGTTCGGCGGTGAGTGAGACCACGAGGGGCGAAGGCGCTCTCTCGGGCGACTGCCACTCCTGATTGATACGGCTGGATATGCGCCGCCGGCGCTGCGCAGCCCCTCGGGTCGGCGATCTTACTTCTCGGCTTCTACCCGCGCGAGGCAGCCTGCACCGAACGCCACCAGTGCGGGCCGAGGAGTTCGCCATGCCGTTCACGAAACGATTCCAGCAGCTCCGGGGATATTCCGAGGAACGGCAGCCATTGCTCCGGGAAGACGTCGTCCTCGCCCACGAAGAACCACGGCTCCGCGCTGAACTCGTCCTCGTCGTTCGTGGCCACCGGCAGGTCGCGGAAGTTGCACTCGTGCAATGGCGTGACCTCGTCGTAGTCGTAGAAGACGACCTTTCCCTGGCTCGTAACTCCAAAATTCTTGAGCAGCAGGTCGCCCGGGAAGACATCGCTCTGCGCGAGCTCGCGCAGCGCCTCGCCGTAGTCGAGCAGCGCCTGCTCCGCCGCCGCGGATTCCGCGTCGCGCAGGAAGAGATCGAGCGGACGCAGGCGGCGCTCGATGTAGCAGTGGCCGATGATGAGATCTTCGCCGTCGAGACGGCACACGCTGCCGCATTCACCCAACAATTCCTGCATCAATGCCGGCATGAACCGGGCAGCGGGCAACCGGAGCTGTTTGTACTCCTGCGCGTCGACCAGGCGGCCCACGCGGTCGTGCTCGAACACCCACTTGTAACGGTCCATGACCTCGGCGCGCGTGGTGTTCTTCGGCGGGCCGAACTTGTCGCGAATCACCTTGAACACGAGATCGAGCGAGGGCAGGGTGAAGACGACCATGACGAGGCCGCGCTGGCCGGGTGCGTTCACGAACACGTCGAAGGATTGCGCCAGGTGACGGCGCAGCGCGTAGTAGCGCTCCGTCTTGCCCTGCTTGGCGCGGCCGAGGATGGTGTAGAGCTCGTCGATGGAGTTGCCGGGCATGAACGAGCGAAGGAACGAGACGGCGGCGCTGACGACCGGCAGGTCGACGTGGAAATACGAGCGCGTGAATCCGAACAGAGAACTGATGTCGCTGCGCGCCAGCAACACCGACTCGATCCGCAATCCCGCGGGCAGATGTCGAAACACGATGACGAATGGCGTGATGCTGCCGTCGCCGATCAGACGGCCGACGACATTGGCGGTGTCGCCCCGGTAGAAGGGCGCGTCGATCACCTCGACGAGCTGCGGCGCCGCGCTCTGCCGGCGGCTGTCGAAATGCGGCGTCAGTTCCCGGCAGATCTGTCGCGCGAACGCATCCGGGTCGGCGATCAGGCCGGCGAATGGCAGGTCGGTCAGCAGTTCGCAGACCGCGCGTTGCAGCGAGTCGCCGGCCGGATGCACCCGGATCGGCACGCTGCCCGAGGCACGGCCGGACGACGTCTCGGTGAACTCGATGCGCTCGTCGACACCGACCGTGGCGCAGACATCCCGCGTGATCGAGTTGAGGAACGTGCGGTAGAAATCGCTGTCCGGCCGTCCCGCGATCAGCTCGGCGAAGTGACGCTTGATCCCCATCCAGCGCCGGCGATCGCGGCTCTCGCCACCGAGCAGGCGTTGCGCCGCTTCGATCGCCTGGTTGACGTGCTGCTCGTATAGCTCGATGCGTTGAACCGCATCGGCGCGCGCGGCAGGCCAGTCGCGGGCAACGAAGTGGCGGGCGGCCCGGCGGGTGATGCGCGCGAACTCGGCGTTGTAGTCCTCGAAGCGCCGCCGCAGATCGGTCGCGAGTTCGCGCTCGAGCGCGGCGGCGTCGACCTCGGCGGCCTCAAGAAGCGCGGCTGACATTGAACTGGGCCTGTTCAGTGCTGCCATGCATCGCGCCGGTCGAGAACTGGCCGCCCGTGATGACCGTCTGCACCGCGTCGAAGTAGCCGGTCCCCACGAACGCCTGGTGACGGGTGGCGCGGTAGCCATCCGCCTCGCGCGCGAACTCCCGCTGCTGCAGGCGCGAATACCCGAGCATGCCGTCGACACGATACGCCGACGCCAGCTCGAACATCGAGAGGTTGAGCGCGTGCCAGCCCGCGAGCGTGATGAACTGGAAGCGATAGCCGAGCGCGGCCAGCCGTTCGCGCCAGCTGCGCATCTCTTCCGCGCCGAGTTTCGACTCCCAGTTGAACGAGGGCGAGCAGTTGTAGGCCAGTAGTTTTCCCGGGTATTGCGCGTGGATGGCCTGCGCGAAGCGCCGGGCCTCTTCGTAGTCCGGCTTGGCCGTCTCGCACCAGATGAGATCGGCGTAAGGCGCATAGGAGAGTCCGCGGGCGATGGCCTGGTCGATGCCGTTCTTCACGTGGAAGAAGCCCTCGGCGCTTCGCTGCCCGGTCACGAACGGCCGGTCGCGGGCGTCGTGGTCCGAGGTCAAGAGGTTGGCGGCCTCGGCATCGGTGCGCGCGATCACGATCGTCGGGACGCCCGCGACGTCGGCGGCGAGGCGCGCGGCAACGAGCTTGTTGATGGCTTCATCGGTCGGGACGAGCACCTTGCCACCCATGTGGCCGCATTTCTTGGCCGAGGAGAGCTGGTCTTCGAAGTGCACGCCGGCCGCGCCGGCGCGGATCATGGCCTTCGTGAGCTCGAATGCATTGAGATTGCCGCCGAAGCCTGCTTCGGCGTCCGCGATGATGGGCGCCAGCCAGTCGACCGAAGTCTTGCCATCGAGGGCGTGGATCTGGTCGGTCCGCAGCAGCGCGTTGTTGATGCGCTCGATCATCTTCGGCACGGAGTCGACGGGGTACAGGCTCTGGTCGGGGTACATCTCGCCTGCGCTGTTCCCGTCGCCGGCGACCTGCCAGCCGGAGCAGTAGATAGCCTTGAGCCCGGACTGCACGGCCTGCACCGCCTGGTTGCCGGTGACGCAGCCGAGGCCGGCCACCACGGGCTCATCCTGCAGCAGCCTCCAGAACTTCTCCGCTCCGAGGCGCGCGAGCGAGTGCTCGACGTGCACCGTGCCGCGCAGTTTCATGACGTCCGCCGCCGAGTACGGCCGATGGATCCCGCGCCAGCGGGGCAGCGCGCCCCATTCGATGGTGAGACGATTCTGCTTCGAGAATGGGTCGGACATCTGCTCTCTCCGTGGCGTCCTGGAACGCTTGCTGCGTCGTGGGAGCGGAGAGTAAAGTGTTTGCGACGCAGATTTTCACATCGAAAACTTCACAATGTGAAATTCACAACATGGGTACATCCGTCCGACAAGGTCATTTTCTCGGTGCGAAGCTGCGATCACTGCGGAAACGCAATGGTTTGACGCTCGACGAGCTGTCGGCGCGCTGCGTGCAGATCGACGCGAAATCCGCGCCGTCGGTGTCGTACCTCAGCATGATCGAGAACGGTCAGCGCATGCCCTCGGACGACATGCTCGCGCTGCTCGCGGGACTCTTCGACAAATCGCCCGGCTGGTTCCTCGATCAGAACACCGAGCTCGCCGCGGAACCGAAGCGGGTGGCGCGCGGCGGATTGGCGGCCATGCCGCTCGAGCCGGCGTTCCTGTTCTCCCACGACCTGCTGCGGAATGCGCTGCCGGAGCTGCTGAGCCAGACCGCCACGACGGGCAAACAGTTTGCCCAACTGCTCATCCGCGTCTGGCAGGAAACCCGGCACAACGATTTTCCCGACATCGAGCGCGCCGCGGAGCAGGTGGGTGACCGGCGCATGCCGCTGTCGCCGGCCGACCTGCTCGCGATATGCAAGCGCTTGGGCCTGCAGGTCCGCTGGTTCGAAGCCCACGAGAAGTCGTCGCGCGCGATGGTGCGCTCGCGCTTCGAGGCGCCGAACATCGTCTGGATCAACAAGCGGCTCGAGTCGCAGGAGCCACGCCTCAAATACGAGCTCGCATTCTTCGCCGGCCACAAGATCATGCACAACGGCGACGGCCTCGTCTCCGCGCACGAAGCGACCTGGAACGAGGTCGCGGAAGCAGCGGCGGGCGGGGCGGGCATGGGTCCGCAGGACGTGCTGTACGCCTGGCGCGATTTCGAATGCAGCTTCTTCGCGGCTGCGCTCATGTGTCCGCGCGCGCCCTTCCGGCGATTCCTGATCCGCGAGGGGCACTCGGTCGAGGCGGGCGAACGGCTCGGTGTGACGGCCGCGGTGATGATGCGGCGCATGACCTCCGTGTCGCCGTACCGGCACTGGCACTTCTTCGACGCCTATCCACCCGGGTTCCTGCGCGCGGTGTACCGGGCCAACGGAATCCCGCTGCCCTGGGGCAACATGAGCGTGGTCCCCGACCCTTGTCCGCGCTGGGCGGTCTTTCGCATGTTGCGCAACCCCGCCGGAACCGCGAAGTCCGCGCACAAGCCGCGCTCTCAGATCTCGATCATGCCGCTCGGCGACCAGACGCGGATGTACTGTTGTCATTCGATGCTCACCAAGGACGCCGCCGGCGTCTCGCACGTGCTGTCGGTCGGCGTCGACCTCTCGCCCGCGTTGTCGGCGCAGGGCTACGACGAGGCGAAACTCGTCGATTCGGTCGCGCAGGCCTGTCGCAAGGGTGCGGGCGATGCGCCGATTCCCATCGACACGAAGGATGCGCTGCGCACCGTTTCCAAGGTGCTGAACATCGGCTGGATTGCCGACGCGCTGACTCACGATGCCACCACGATCTGCTCGCGCAGCAACCATTGTCCGAGACCTCCCCATGCCTGCCACTGACTACACCGACCGTGGCCAGCTCCGCGTGGCCACCGGCCTCGCGCGACTCATCGAACAGGACCTCGCACCGGGGCTGGGCCTGGACGCGGCGCGCTTCTGGGCCGGCGGCGAGGCATTGCTCGACCGGCTCGTCCCCGTGAACCAGGCATTGCTCGCCCGGCGCGACGCGCTCCAGCGCGAGATCGACGAGTGGCATCGCGCGCGCCGCGGACTGCCCTTCGACGTCGCCGCGCACGAGGCGCATCTGCTGAAGATCGGCTACCTGGTGCCGGACGGCGCCGGGTTCCGGATCGGCACCCGGAACGTCGATGACGAGATCGCGAGACTCGCCGGCCCGCAGCTCGTCGTGCCGCTCAGCAATGCACGCTACGCGTTGAACGCGGCGAACGCGCGCTGGGGCAGCCTCTACGACGCGTTCTACGGCACCGATGCGATCGAGACGTCCGGCGCGCTCGCGCCCGGCAAGACCTACAACGTGGAGCGCGGCCGCGAGGTGATCCGCCGGGTCCGCGAGCTCCTCGATCGCGTCGTGCCGCTGACCGCC
>CADEED010000027.1:32393-39017 GCA_902826225.1 uncultured Pseudomonadota bacterium
TTATGTGTCGAAGAACGGCGCATTGCAGGTGGTGATGAAGGGCGGCGGCACGGCGACGCTCACCGATGCCGCGTGCTTCAAGGGCTACACCGGCGCCGCCACCGCGCCCGCCGCGCTGCTGTTCGAGCATCGCGGTCTGCATCTCGAGGTACGCATCGATCGCGCGCACCCCATCGGCCGCGACGACACCGCCGGCATCGCCGACGTGCAGCTCGAATCCGCGCTCACCACGATCATGGATCTCGAGGACTCGATCGCGGCCGTCGACGCCGCCGACAAGGTCGCGGTGTATCGCAACTGGCTCGGCCTCATGCGCGGCGATCTCACGGCGAGATTCGAGAAGGGCAGCGGGTACGTCGATCGCAAGCTCAACGCCGATCGCCGCTATACGACGCCGGCGGGTGACTCGATCGAAGTGGCTGGCCGCAGCGTCATGCTCGTGCGCAACGTCGGCCATCTGATGACGACGGATCTCATCCGGCACCGCGACCTCGAGGCGCCGGAGGGCATCGTCGACGCCCTCGTCACCGTGTTGATCGCGATGCTGGATCTGAAGAACCTCGGCGCATACCGCAACAGTCGCGCGGGTTCTGTCTACATCGTGAAGCCGAAGATGCATGGCCCGGAGGAAGTCGCGTTCGCCAACAGCTTGTTCGACGGCGTGGAAGACCTGCTGGGCCTCGCGCGGCACACCGTGAAGATCGGCGTGATGGACGAAGAGCGGCGCACCACCGTCAACCTCGGTGAATGCATCCGCGCCGTGAAGGATCGCATCATCTTCATCAACACGGGTTTTCTCGATCGCACCGGCGACGAGATCCACACGGCAATGCAGGCAGGCCCGGTGCTGCGCAAGGCCGACATCCGCGGCGCCGGCTGGCTCAAGGCCTACGAAGACCGCAACGTCGACGTCGGGCTCGCGTGCGGATTCGCCGGCCGCGCGCAGATCGGCAAAGGCATGTGGGCCATGCCCGACCGCATGGCGGAAATGCTCGCGACCAAGGCCGGGCATCCGCAGGCCGGCGCGAACACCGCGTGGGTCCCGAGCCCGACGGCGGCGACGCTGCACGCGCTGCACTACCACGAGGTGGATGTCGCTGCGCGCCAACGCGAACTCGCATCGCGGCCGCGTGCATCGCTGCGCGACATCCTCACGCCGCCGCTGGCGGCGAGCGCCAGCTGGAGCGCCGCGGAGAAGCGCCAGGAGATCGACAACAATGCGCAGGGAATCCTGGGCTACGTCGTGCGATGGATCGACGCGGGCGTCGGCTGCTCGAAGGTCCCGGACATCCACGACGTCGGCCTCATGGAAGACCGCGCCACGCTGCGCATATCGAGCCAGCACATCGCGAACTGGCTGCTGCACGGCGTCGTATCGCGTGACGAGGTGATGGAGTCGCTGCGGCGCATGGCTGCCGTGGTCGACGGGCAGAACTCGGCGGATCCCGCCTATCAACCCATGGCGCCCGCGTTCGACCGGTCGCTCGCGTTCGAGGCGGCCTGCGACCTGGTGTTCAAGGGCGTCGATCAGCCCAACGGGTACACCGAGCCGCTGTTGCACGCGCGGCGGCGCGAGCGGAAGGCGAAGCCTTAGCGCGCCGCGCCCGGGCCAGCGCGGACCGGATTCAGTTCGCTGCCCGCACCGAGATGCTGCCGCCGGACGTGCGCAGTTCGATCCGCTCACCGCCGCCGCTGATTGAACCCGCGAGATGATTGTGCGACTTGCTCGTCGTCGACACGGGAAGCTCCGATCTGACGTTACCGCCGCTGGTGCTCGCGTCGAGCTCGCCGGTCGTGGCGCGCGGCAGCGTCAACTCGATGCTGCCGCCCGAGGTGCGGGCCGTGATTCCGCGGTTGGCGCCGACGAGGCTGCAATGCACGCTCCCGCCGCTGGTCGATCCGTTGATCTTTCCGTCGATGTCGATCAGGCGCAGGTCTCCACCGGACGTCCTCACGTCGACGTTGCCGCGGATCGACTCGGCCCGGACCCCGCCGCCCGAGGTTCGCGCCTGGAGATCGCCTGTCAGGTTCCTCGCCGTGATGCCGCCGCCCGAGGAGTTCAACGTGGCGGTGCCGGTCGTGTCCTTGAGTTCGACGCTTCCGCCGGATGTCTGCACGTTGACCCGGTAGTTGCGCGGCACCGTCACCTGGATGGTCCCGTCGGAATTCCACGAGCCCCACTTCAGCCAGCTCTTCTGTTCGTTGCGCTTCATGGTGGCTTTGACTTCGTCGCCGGCCTGGGTGGCGTCGAGCGTCATCTTGGCGAGTTGTTCTTCCGGACCGCGGGCCCGCATGCGGACGACGACCTGGTTCGAGTTGCCGCCCGACACGAGCACCGTTGCCGAGTCGGCTTCCACGACCAGCGCGCCGCCCGGAGAAACCGTGAAGGTGCGATCGAATGTCTTTTCCGCGGCGCCGACCGACATGGCCGCGGACAACGAGAGAATGAGTGCCGAATAGCGGATCATGGGAGCTCCTGGCGGAAGAATGAGGACAGCCGGTGGCCCTCGCGTTGCGGCTCTGCGGATTGAGACGGGACAGGCAGGTTCCGGGTTGCAACCGGGACGCGACCCGGAAAGCGCCACAGGCCGGCAGGTACTTTTGCTCGTTCGATCAAACGCTTATCGCGACACCAGTGCGAGGGTTTGCATCCGGGCTTTCCGGTCATGAACCGGCATCACGAGCACATCGCCCGGCCGGGCCCACTCGAGGACGCGATGCACCGCCGCCATTTCGGTCGGACACCGCTCGATCGACCCGTCGCTGACGCCGGCCCGCCGCAGCGCCGACTGGATGAGCGCCGGGGTCTCGCCCGGGGCGCGGCCGCGTAGATAGTTCTCGATCTCCTTGATCACCACGAGATCGGGTTTGAAGCGGGCTGCCGTGGCCGCGAGCTGTTCGATGTCGGCGTCGGCCCGGTTGCCCGCCTGGCCCAGGATCACGGCGAGTCGTCCGGTTCGCGGCAGTCTGGCGGCAACCGTCATGAGGCCGGCGAGACCTTCCGGATTGTGCGCGTAGTCGATCAGGAGCTGAGCGCCGCGATACCCGAAGCGCATGAGCCGCCCCGGATTGTCGGCGGGATCGGCGCCGAAGCGCGCAAGCACGGGCACGATCGTCGCGGCGGGCACGCCGAGTTCCATCGCCGCGAGCGCGGCACCGGCGATGTTCGATACGTTGTAATCGGCGTTGCCGCCGACGGTCAGCGGCATGTCGACAATGGCGCCGAGATCATGACGGGCGTCGGCGTGCCTGACGAGGAGCCGACCGGCACGGATGCCGCTCGTCGCCCCGCCGCGAAGGCGGAGCGTCGTGAGAGCGGGGTGGTCGTCATCGCGCGAGAACAATCCGAGGCGGCCGTCGAAATCGCCCGCCCGGGCGAGCAACAGCGGATCGTCGGCATTGAGCACGAGCAGGCCGTCGTCACCGACGACGCTGGCGACGACCAGCTTCACGTCGGCGAGGCCCGCCAGGTCATGGATGCCGTACTCGCCGAAGTGGTCGGAGCTGATGTTCGTCACGACTGCCACATCCGCGCGTTCCGCCGCGAGCCCGCGCCGGAGAATTCCCCCGCGCGCGGTTTCCAGGATCGCGGTTTCGACGCGGGCGTCGCGCAGGACGCGGCGTGTACCGGCGGGGCCCGAGTAGTCGCCGCTCTCGATCTGCTCGCCCGCGATGAACACGCCGTCCGTGCAGTTGTAGCCGTCGCGCCGGCCGTGCGCGCGAACACAGGCGGCCAACAACCTGACGGTCGTCGTCTTGCCGTTGGATCCAGTGACGATCGCCGAAGGCACGGCGCTCAAGGTCGTCCATGGCACGTCGTCGGGCGCCGGCAGGGCGTCGAGCGGCCAAGTGCGTCCACCCGCGCCGGAGCCCAGAGTCAGATGGTCGTCATCCAGCACCTGCAACAGCGCGCGTCGATCGGCCTCGTCGGTCAACGCCCGAAGCCGCGGCGCCGACTCGATCTTCGACAGCGTCGCGAAGCGGACGAAGGCGGCGTTCTCCTCGAGCACCGGCAAGGCGGCCGAGAACGCCACCGGCATCGGCACCCGCGCCCCGGGCTCCGGAGATCCGGCGGCATCGGCCGCTGCCTTGCGCGCGGCCGAGACGAGCCTTGCTTCGAGATCCGCCCATCGTCCCGGATCGGACTCGACGAGCGCGGCGCAGAACGCCCACTCGTTGATCTCGGTCGCGGTGAAGAGCTGGTCCACGGGCGCACGCAGCGCCAGCGCGGTGCCGGTCGCATGCCGGCGGACGGCGATGGATCGCGCGCGTTCCGTGGCGCGCGGCGAGCGTGATCGCGCCTGCCGATCCGGCCATTGCAGGTGCCGGCGCGCACGTTCGACGCGCGCCTGCCAACCCGCGAGCAACGCGTCGTCCACGCGCACGCCCAGTGTCTCGAGCGTGGCGCCGGACGAATCGAAGAACAGGTTGCTGCCCGGAAGGCGGCGCGAGTCCTCGAACGGCAGTTCGAGTGGCTCGTTCAGTCGTCGACCTCCGGCGCGACACGGATTCCGCGTTCGTCGCGCAGCAGGCCTTCGAGACTCATGACCGGCTCAGGCTCGGCGGGTGCGGCGCTCGGCATCGGCGCGGGCGCGGCGGCGGCGCGCACGGGCGCCTCGGGGGCGCCCGCGGGGCGGAACTTCGTGATCTGCTTCCACGACCGCGCGAGCGCATCGGCGAACACCAGCAGCAGATCGCCGGGCTGCGACATCCTGAGCGCGGTTTCGATCGCTTCCTGTTCGTCGGGGATGATGGATATCGCGCCCGCTGCGACGCCCGCGGACTGCAGGGCGTTCGCCATGATCTTCGGCACTTCATCGCTCGACCGCTTGCGCAGGTCGTCGTCGCGCCGGCAGATGTAGTGATCGAACCTGGCCGCGACGGCATCCGCGATCGCATGCAGATCCTCGTCGCGCCGGTCGCCCGGCCCGGCGAGCACCACGATGCGCCGCCCCTTCACATCGAGGCGCTGCGCGAGCTCGGCCATGGTGCCGACCGCATGCGCGTTGTGGCCGTAGTCGAGCAGCACCTTGAACGGATGTTCATTGAACACGTTCATGCGGCCCGGCGCCTGGAAGAAGGTGGAATCGAACGTGCGCAGACCCTGGCGGATCGCATCGAGCTTGATTCCCAGCGAGAACGCCATCGCGGCGGCGAACATCGCGTTCTGCACGTTGTGGACGGCGCGGCCTTCGAGCGTCGCGGGGATGAGATGGGTCCACAGCAGCGGAATGTGGCTGCCCTTGTCGTACAGCGTGATCATCTGCCCGTTGACGCCCGCCTCGAGCGCGCACGCGCGGCCGCCGGCGCGGATGTGCTCGCGCACGAGGACGTGCTGCGGATTCATCGTCACGTAGCAGATGCTCTTCGCTTCCGTGTGGCCCGACATCTTCAACACGAGCGGGTCGTCTGCGTTGAGCACGGCGCAGTCCGTGGCGACTTCGACCACGACGCGCTTGATTTCGGCGAGCTGATCCAGCGTGTCGATGCCCTGCAATCCCAGGTGATCGGAGGCGATGTTCAACACCGCGCCGACGTTCACTTCCTGCATGCCCATGCCGGCGCGCAGCAGGCCGCCGCGCGCCGTTTCGAGCACGGCCATGTCGATCTGCGGATCCGCGAGCACCATCTGCGCGGAGACGGGACCCGTCATGTCTCCCTGCACGGTGCGTTGTCCGTCGATGTAGACGCCGTCGGTCGTCGTGAGTCCGGGCGTGTAGCCCGCCATCTTCGTCACGTGCGCCAGCATGCGCGCGGTGGTGGTCTTGCCGTTCGTGCCGGTGATTGCGGCGATCGGCACGCGCGCCGGCGAGCCCGGCGGGAACAGCATGTCGATCACGGGTGCGGCGACGTCGCGCGGCGTGCCCTCGCTCGGCGCGACGTGCATGCGGAATCCCGGCGCGGCGTTGACCTCGCAGATGCCGCCGCCGATGGAGCGATAACTCTCCGCGATATCTTTCGAGAGGAAATCCACGCCGCCGATGTCGAGGCCGATGGCCTTGATCGCGCGCACCGCCATGTCGCGGTTGTCGGGGTGGATGACGTCGGTGACGTCGGTGGCCGTGCCGCCGGTCGACAGATTCGCCGTCGAGCGTAGATAGACCACCTGGCCGGCCGCGGGCACCGACTGCGCATCGAGCCCGGCGCGCTCCATCATCTTTTCGGCCTGGGCGTCGAGCTCGAGGCGCGTGAGCACTTTCTCGTGGCCCACGCCGCGGCGCGGATCCTGGTTCACGATGTCGATGAGCTGCGCGATCGTGTGTTTGCCGTCGCCCGTCACGTGGCCGGGTGTGCGGCGCGTCGCCGCGACCAGCTCGCCGTTCACGACGAGCAGGCGGTGATCGTCTCCCTCGAGAAAGGTCTCGACGATCACCGAGCGCGAATGCTCTTTCGCGACGTTGAAGCCGTGCGCGACTTCCTCGGGTGTCGTGAGGCGAATGGAAATGCCGCGGCCGTGGTTGCCGTTGTACGGCTTGGTCACCACCGGGTAACCGATGCGGCCCGCGGCGCGCACCGCCGGGCCCTCGGTCTGCACGAGTTCCTGCTTCGGAACGGGCAACCCGAGCGACGCGAGGATCTTGTTGGTCTCTTCCTTGTCGCTCGCGAGCTCCACCGAGATGTGCG
>CADEED010000028.1 GCA_902826225.1 uncultured Pseudomonadota bacterium
CCTTCCGCATCTCGAAACGCTGGTCCGCGACGCTGCGTGGCCAGCAGTACAGCGCCACCCCCGAGGACTTCGAGGGCAGCATGTCCGACTACCACTTCGACCTGCAGTACCGGTGGCGCAAGAACCTCACGATCGGCCTCGGGTACACGATGCTCGAGACGGACGTGAAGGTCATTGACACCGACGATCCGCTCACGTTCAACATGAGCACGAAGGGCCCGGAACTGTTCTTCCGCGCGAGTTTCTGACCGCCTGATCGCCCGGGGTTCGCCATGTTTCGTGCCGCGATCTTCGACATGGACGGCCTGCTCATCGATTCCGATGCGTTCTGGAGCGATGCGGAACGCGAAGTGTTCGGCCGCGTGGGGGTCGAGGTCACCGACGAGGGCACGGCGATCACGGCGACACTGACGACCCGCGCCGTCGCCGAATACTGGTACCGCGTGCGGCCGTGGACGGGCTTCTCGCTCGAAGACATGGAAGCTGCGGTCATCGCGCGCGTGGCCGACCACGTCCGCGACCGCGGCCGGGCGCTGCCCGGTGTGGGGGAGGCGCTCGACTTCTGCGCGCAGCAGGGTTGGCGCATCGCGCTCGCGTCGAACTCGCCGCTCACGCTGTGCGACCTCGTGCTCTCCCGGCTGGACATCGCGGGCCATTTCGAAGCGGTGATCTCCGCCGATCACGTCGAGCGCGGCAAGCCGGATCCGTCGATCTATCTACTGGCGGCGAGCCGGCTGGGCGTGGCAGCGCGGGATTGCATCGCGTTCGAGGACTCCCCGACCGGCGTCCGGGCGGCGCGCGCGGCCGGCATGCATGTCGTCGCCATCCCTTCGCACACGTACGCGTACCGTTTCGACGAAGAGGCCGCGCGGCCGCACCTGATCCTGGACACGCTGCACGAATTCGACGCCGCCCACGCGACGCGGCTCCGCGCCGCGGAGAGCGGGATCCTCTAGGCGCGCAGGAACTCCACGACGCGCGCGATCGTTTCGGCGTCACGCAGGCCGCCGCTGTGTCCGAGGCCGCGTGTGCGATGGAGCAGTGCGCCCGGGATGGCGGCGGCCAGGGCCGTGCCCTGCGCGATCGGCGCCACGTTGTCCTCCTCGTCGTGCACGACCAGCACCGGGATGCGCACGCTCGACGCGGCGGCCGCGACGGAGATGGCGGACGCGGGCCGGCCGAAGTGCGCGGTGAACCGATCGCGCAGCTTCTGCATCGCGGGCGGCTTCAGCGCGAGCATCATCCCGAACGACTCGAGGATGTAATCCATGTCCGAAGGCACGCCGAAGAGGCAGATCCGCTTCGGGTGATGCGCCGCCAGCTCCGCCAGCACGGTGAGCACTGCGCCGCCGCCGAGCGAATGTCCGATCACCGCGTGAATCGGCTCGTGCCGACGCAGCACCTCGGCCAGGCTGTCGCGAAAGCGCAGGAGGTCGGAGAGCTTGCCGGGCGATGCGCCATGCGCCGGTGCATCTATGCCGATCACCGAGAATCCGGCCGCGCGCAGCGGCTCGATGAAGTTGCCGAAGCGCGCGGCGTGACTTCCCCAGCCGTGGATGACCACCACGCGCGGGCCGCCATAGTCCCAATGCCAGGTGGTGAACGCGTCTTCGCCGATGCTCAGTGAGGATTTCACCGCGAGCGCGACGACCGGCGCATCGACCGACTCGACCTCGCGCCGCGGCGGCGTGCGAAACATGCGGAATGCCAGCCGCGCGGCGAGCGCCGGACTCACGGCCTGCACGCACGCGAAAAAGTGCCGCAGCCGGCGCTGCACGTCCGGCGTGACGCCCGGGACGACGCGGCCGAGAATCGGTTTGCGCCGCTCTTCCATCAGGGCGTGACCCGGTAGGCCGCCTTGAACTCGGGCGGCATGCGGACCGCGCGGCCGTTGTCGAGGTTCAGGCAGACGTACTGGGTCGTCGCGCGCGCCAGCGTGCCGCCGTCGCAGTGGCGCAGCTGGAAGCGCCGAGTGACACGCAGTTTGTGGTCGGTCCCGACGATCCAGGTCGCCACCTCGACGCGGTCGCCGGCGAGCGCGGCGCGGACGTAGTCGACTTCGATGCGCAGCGCGGCCATGCCGCGCCGCATGCGAGTGCAGGTCTCGATCGGAATGCCGAGCGCGGCCGAATGCGACCACGCCGCGATGTCGAGCCAGCGCAGGTAGACCGCATTGTTCACGTGCTCGTAGGCGTCGATGTCGGCCGCCTCCACGGATACCGTGACGACGTGAGGATGCGCGAACTCCCAAACTTCTTCCATCGGCGCGAGTCTATGAAAGCGTTGGACTAATTACACTCTTTCGGGCCGGTGCTAGAGTCCGGCCCATTTCACGGGGGATTTCATGAAACGGATCGTTCTCGCCCTGGCGGGGTGTGTCGCGCTGCAAACCGCGGGTGCCGGCGTGTACGTCGAGCTCGTCGAACACGACCTCGTGACCCAGCGGACCGCGCTGCTGCAGAAGATGTACGTTCAGGGCGGGTCGGGCCGATTCGTCGATGAAGAGGGCCGCACCTCGATCATCAAGAACAGCACGATGTACATCATCGACGACAGCGACCGGACATACATCGAGTTCGACAAGCCCACCATGCAGCTGCTCGCCAAGAGGATCCAGGAGGCGCGCGACCAGGACCGCGAGCAGATCGCCAAGCTGCCGCCCGACCAGCGAGCCCAGATGGAGCGCGAACTCGGGCTCGACGACGACGGGACACACACCGTCGAGGCCATCGACACCGGCGTGTCCGACAAGGTCGACGGGCGCACCTGCCGCGTCTGGGACATCAAGCGCAACGACAAGCTCGACGACCAGTATTGCGTGGTCGGCTTCACGCAGCTTCCCGGCAACGAGAACCTGCAGGCGGTCTTCGCGAGCTTCGCGAAAGTGTTCGAAGAAATGGCGCAATCCGTCCCCATCCTCGCGGGCGCGATGTCCAACGAGTTCGACGCGCTCAACAAGGTCAACGGGTACCCGATGCGGATCCGTCCCTACGAACGCGGCAAGGCCGGCCTCACCGAGACCCTCGTGAAGGTGTGGCGCGAGGAGTCCATCGCGGCCTCGATGTTCGAGATTCCGGCCGGCTACACGCGCAAGGTGATGCCGGCCGGCCAATGATCTGAACGATGAAGTACACCGACTACTATGCGGCGCTCGGCGTCGAGCGCGGTGCGAGCGCCGACGAGATACGCAAGGCGTATCGCCGGCTCGCGCAGAAACATCACCCCGATGTCTCCAAGGAGCCGGACGCGGAAGCGAAGTTCAAGGACATCGCCGCGGCCTACCAGACGCTCAAGGATCCCGAGAAGCGCAAGGCCTACGACGCGCTCGGCGCGCGACCGCAGGGTGAAGAGTTCCGACCGCCGCCGGACTGGGCGCGGGAACACGCCGGTGCCGGCCCGGAGAGCGGTTCACAGTTCGCGTTCGACGACGTCGACTTCGCCGATCTCTTCGGCCGCTTCGGCGCGGGCAGCCGCGCGGGTCGCGGCGGCGGTCGCTCCTACGCCGAGATGCCGCTGAACGGTCAGGACTTCGAAGTGCCCGTGTCGATCGACATCGAGGACGCCTACCGGGGAACCACGCTCGAGCTCAACCTGCAAGTGACCGAGATCGACGCGCAGGGCCAGCCCCGCCGCGTCCCCCATAACGTAAAGGCGCGCATTGCGCCCGGCGCCGTCGACGGCCAGCGTCTGCGTCTGCCGGGCAAGGGCAGCAAGGGCGTCAATGGCGGCCGCAACGGTGATCTCTACCTCGACATCACGCTGAAGCCGCACCGGCTCTATCGGGCGACCGACCACGACCTCTATCTCGACCTGCCGCTCACGCCGTCCGAGGCCGCGCTGGGCGCGACCGTCGGAGTGCCGACGCTTGCCGGCATGGTGAATCTCAAGGTTCCAGCGGGCACGTCCTCCGGGCAGAAGCTGCGCCTCGGCGGCCGCGGTCTGCCGAGGGCGCGGGGTGGTGCGGGTGATCTCTTCGCGGTCGTCCAGGTAGCCGTCCCCGGTAGTTTGAGCGAGCGCGTGCGCGAGCTGTACCGCGAGCTCGGCGAGCTGGCGGAGAGCCCGCGCCGGCACTTCACGGAGGGCGCATGAGCGTAGACACCGACGTGATGTGGCTCGACGAGCACCGGCTCGTCTCGTTGACGGAGCTCGTCGAGATTTCCGGGCTCACGGAGAGCGAGCTGCTGGAGCTCGTCCACGCCGGAGTCATCCCGGCCCGGGATCCGGGTCCCCGGTTCACCTTCAGTGCGCGCGTCGTGACGATAGCGCGCACCGCTTGCCGGTTACGGGACGATCTCGAGCTCGATGCGCGCGGCCTCGGTGTCGCGCTCCGGCTGCTCGAGCGCGTGCAGGACCTGGAAGCGGAGATCGCCCGGTTGCGCGCGCAACTGCCGCGTAGTTAGGAGGGGCCGCCGTGGGGAACCGGCGGCACGGGCCAAGGTACTGACGTGCAAATCGTCCGGTGCCAGGCGTAGAGTCGGCGCCTCGCTTACCTGGAGCAGAACAATGAGAACAAGTCTCGCGCGCCGTCGTTTCCTGGGATCCGCGCTGGCCCTGACCACGCTGCCCTGCACCCGCCTCTTCGCAGCCGAAGGCGGCGTGTATCCCGATGTGGAGGCCGTCACCGGGGACGGCAGGCAAGTCCTCCTCAGGGGCGCCGATGTCAGGGATTTCGCGACGCGACTGCGAGGCGAGCTGCTGCTGCCGACGAGTGCGCACTACGACGAGGCGCGGCGCCTCTGGAACGGTTCCATCGAACGCCACCCGGCACTGATTGCGCGCTGCAGCGGACCCGCCGACGTGGCCGAGGCCGTGAAATTCGCCGCGGCGAACCGGCTGCTGCTGTCGGTGCGCGGCGGCGGACACAGCTTCTCCGGACTTTCCGTCGCCGAGAAGGGCTTGATGATCGATCTGTCGCAGATGAACAGCGTGCGCGTCGATCGCGAGCGGCGCGTCGCGACGGTCGAGGGCGGCGCCTTGTTAGGCGCGCTCGACCACGAGACTCTGCCGCTGGGCCTGGCCACGACCGCCGGGACGGTCTCGCACACCGGGGTCGGCGGCCTCACGCTCGGCGGAGGATTCGGGCGATTGGGACGCCGATTCGGGCTCGCCTGCGACAACGTCCGTTCATTCGACGTGGTGACGGCCGATGGAAAACTCACGGTCGCGAACGGTCAGCGCAACAAGGATCTGTACTGGGGCATGCGCGGCGGCGGCGGCAACTTCGGCGTCGCGACGGCGTTCGAGTTCCAGCTGCATCCCGTCGACCCGATCGTGCTCGGTGGCAAGCTGGTCTGGGCGTGGCCCGACGCGCCCGACGTGCTGCGGTTCTTCTTCGAGTTCGCCACCACCGCGCCCGACGAGCTCAACATCGATCTCGTGCTGCTGCACCTGCCCAACGGACAGAGGCTGCTCTCGATGGACTGCTGCTACAGCGGCCCGCGGGAGCAGGGTGACAGGGTGCTGGCGCCGCTGCGCCAGTTCCGGAAGCCGATCAGCGACGAGGTCGTGCCGCAGCCCTACACGAAGCTGCAGGCTTCGGGAGACGACGCCAACGCGCACGGTGGCAAGAACTACATCAAGGCCGGGTTCGTGCAGAAGTCGAGCCTGGGCCTGCGCGACGTCATGATCGCGACGATCGACGAGGCGACGATGCCGGTGGTGCACGCCGTGGTGCTGCCGCAGGGCGGCGGGGCCTACGCGCGCGTCAAGACGAATGCGACGGCGTTCGCGCAGCGCGCGGCGGATCACAACGTGTTCGTGCTCACGCGCTGGACGGACCCGTCACAGGGTGCGGCCGTTGCGGAGTGGTCGCGCAATGCCTGGAAGCGGATCGAGCCGCACACGCACGGTTTCTACGTGAACGAATACAACGACGACGCGAGCCGGGTGAGCACGACGTACGGGCCCAACTACGACCGGCTCGTGGAGCTCAAGACGAAGGTGGATCCGGACAACCTGTTCCGCCTGAACGCGAACATCGCCCCCCGGAAGGCCTAGGCGGCCGCGCCGAGCATCGGCCGCAGCGGGACCAGCACGTCGAACACGGCGTGCAGGATTCCGTTCGACGCGCGCAGGTCGCCCTGGACGATCTGCGAGTCGTTGATGTTGATGCGGCTGCCGTCGAGCGAGGCGCGCAGCGCCTTTCCTTCCAGCGGCTGGATCTCGCCGGGGAGGATGTCCCGGGAGGTGAGCATCCCGCGCACGATGTGATTGCACAGAAAGGGCTTGAGCGTACGGGGATCCTTGAACAGGAGGTCGAGCGCCCCTCGCGGCAGACGACGAAATGCCGCGTCGGTCGGTGCGAACACCGTGTACTGGCCCGGCACCCGCAGCATCCCGATGATTCCCGCGGCCTGGAACGCGCTCAACAGCGTGCTGAAATTCGCGGCATCCGTAGCCACCTCGATGAGATTCTTCATTTCGAGTGCCATCCCTGTCGAAGTGTTGGACCGGCAGTATGCGCGCACGGAGGGGAACGCTGCGCGAACGCTGCAAAATAAAATCAAACTCACAGGCCGGGGGCCCGGCCGGTCCATCCTTCGTCGAGAGCTGCGACGTGCGGATCGTGCCACGCTAAAATTCGCGCATGTTCCACGACGCCGACGCGCTGCTGCTGGCGCGAATTCAGTTCGGATTCACGGTCAGCTTCCATTTCATCTTTCCTGCGTTCTCGATCGGTCTCGCGAGCTTCCTCGCCGTGCTGGAGGCGCTCTGGCTGAAGACGGGCAAGGCGCTCTACCTCGATCTCTACAAGTACTGGCTCAAGATCTTCGCGGTGACGTTCGCGATGGGTGTCGTGTCGGGCATCGTCATGTCGTATCAGTTCGGCACGAACTGGTCGGTCTACTCGGACAAGGCTGGACCGGTGATCGGACCGCTCATGGCTTACGAAGTGCTCACGGCTTTCTTCCTCGAAGCCGGTTTTCTCGGCGTGATGCTGTTCGGCATGAAAAAGGTCGGGAAGCGGCTGCATTTCGCGGCCACGCTCATGGTGGCGATCGGCACCATCATCTCGGCGTTCTGGATCCTGTCCGTGAACAGCTGGATGCAGACGCCTGCCGGGCACGCGATCAATGCCGACGGACAGTTCGTCCCCGTGAGCTGGCTGGCGATCGTGTTCAATCCGAGCTTCCCGTACCGGCTCGTGCATACGGTCATCGCGGCCTATCTCACGACCGCGCTCGCCGTGGGCGCCGTCGCCGCGTGGCATCTGCTCAGGGACTCAACGCACGAGCGTTCGCGGAGAATGTTCTCGATGGCGATGTGGATGGCCGCGATCGTGGCGCCGATACAGCTCTTCGTCGGCGACCAGCACGGACTCAACACGCTCGAGCATCAGCCGGCGAAAATCATGGCGATGGAAGGGCACTACGAGAGCCACCCGGAAGGGGCTCCGTTCATCCTGTTCGGCATCCCGAACGATGAGGAGCAGCGCATGGAGCACGCGATCCAGATTCCGGGGCTCGGTTCGCTGATCCTCAAACACGATCCCGCTGCGCCGCTCGCCGGGCTCGACACGATCGCGCCCGGGGATCGCCCGCCGGTCGAAGTGGTGTTCTGGTCGTTCCGCCTGATGGTCGGCCTGGGACTGCTGATGATCGCGCTCGGGGGCTTAAGCCTGCTGGCGCGAATGCGCGGCAAGCTCTACGACTGGATCTGGCTCAAGCGCTTCGCGCTCGTCATGGGTCCGTCGGGCTTCGTCGCCGTGATCGCCGGCTGGATCACGACGGAGGTCGGCCGTCAGCCGTTCACGGTCTACGGATTGCTCCGCACCGCGGATTCCGTGTCGCCGCTGGCGGCGCCGGCCGTCGCCACCTCGCTGATCGCGTTCGTCATCGTGTACTTCGCGGTGTTCGGCATGGGTACGTGGTACCTGCTGAAGCTGATGTCACGGCCGCCGCAGGCGCACGAGCCCGAACTGCCGAACGCGCCGGCGCATGCCGCGGGCATCACGCCCGCGCCGGCCATCGTCTCGAAGGAGGGCGGTCATGGCTGAGGCAACCGTGCTCACGAACGTCTGGGCCGCAATCCTCGCGTTCGCGGTGTTCATGTACATCGTCATGGACGGGTTCGATCTCGGCATCGGCATCCTGTTTCCGCTATTCGGTGTCGGCCGCGAGCGCGATACCGCGATGAATTCCATCGCGCCCGTGTGGGACGGCAACGAGACCTGGCTGGTGCTCGGGGGTGGCGGGCTGCTGGCCGCCTTTCCGATGGCATACGGCATCGTGCTGTCCGCGCTGTATGCGCCGCTGGTCGCGATGCTGCTCGCGCTCGTGTTTCGTGGCGTTGCGTTCGAATTCCGCTGGAGGGACCCGGGGCATCGCGCGATCTGGGACTTCGCGTTCACCGGCGGCTCTGTCGTCGCCGCCTTCGCGCAGGGCATCACGCTCGGCGCGCTGCTGCAGGGTATCCAGGTCGAAGGCCGCGCTTACGCCGGCGGCTGGTGGGACTGGCTCACGCCGTTCACGTTGCTCACCGGGGTGAGCGTCGTCGCGGGGTACGCGTTGCTTGGTGCGTGCTGGTTGAACTGGAAGACGGACGGAGAGACCCAGAAGCATGCGCGCCGGCTCATGCGCATTCTCGCGCCGCTGACCCTCGTGGCGATACTGGCAGTGAGCCTCGCAACGCCGTTCCTCGGAACACAGTACTTCGACCGCTGGTTCACGATGCCGCGCGTGCTGTTCACGGCGCAGGTGCCGCTCGTCATCGCGATCCTCACGTGGCGGTTCATCCGCAGCCTGCGCCGCGACTACGAGCTCGCACCGTTCGTCATCACGCTCGCCGTGTTCGGCCTCTCGTTCGTCGGCCTCGGCATCAGCATGTACCCGTACCTGATCCCGAACGCGATCACGCTGCAGATGGCCGCGGCGCCGGAGTCGAGCCAGGTTTTCATGCTCGTGGGCGCGGCCGTGCTCGTGCCGCTGATCCTCGCGTATACCGCGTGGTCGTACTGGGTGTTCCGCGGCAAGGTCGCGCACGAGGGATATCACTGAGATGCCCGGCGAGACCTCGCCGCTGTGGAAACGGCTCGGCTGGATGGCCCTCATCTGGGCCGCGAGCGTGTCCCTGCTCGGAGTAGTTAGCTTGGCCATCCGCTGGTGGATAAAGTAGCGGGGGCTGACCCCGTAATCTCTCCCGGCGGCACGCATGAACTTCGACAAGATTCCCTTCGCCCTCGGCGCCATCCTGTCGGGCGCGGTCGGCATCTGGTTCCACGACTTCGCGATGCAATGGCAACCCGTGCCGGCCGGCTTCCCCGCACGCGCGACGCTTACGATCATGGCCGGCGCGCTGCTCGCCGCGGGCGGCGCCGCGATCCTCACGCGCAGGTTCGAGAAGCCCGGTGCGTGGACTACATCGACTTCACCGCGACGATGGTGCCGGCATGGATCCCGCCGTCGCAGGTGTTCTGGGCCTGGGCCACGGGCGCCGGTCATCTCGCGGCCGACATTGCGCTGGTGACCGGGCTGCATTCGCGGCTCGCGGCCACGTGCCTGGCGGCCATGATGGGGTCATCCGTCCTGCTGCTGCACCTGCCGCGGGTGATCGGCGCTCCGGAAACGCACGTCGAGTGGATCATGCTCGGCGTATCGAGCATGCTCGCGGGCGCCGCCTGGCTCGTGAGGAAACACGCGACTTGAACGAAAACGACTCCGCGCGACCGCTGCCGCCCGTCGTGGTGCCGTATTCGGAGCTGTCGCCCGAGGCGCTGACCGGTGTCATCCAGTCGTTCGTGCTGCGCGAAGGCACCGACTACGGGGAGCAGGTGGTGCCGTTCGACACCAAGGTCGAACAGGTGAGGCGTGCGATCGAGCGCCGCGAGGCTGAGATCGTCTACGACCAGGACACGGAGTCGATCGACATCGTGTTGCGGAAGCCCGGCAAACAGCCGGAGTAGTTCGACTCGCGCTAGACTCCCTCCCACAAGGGAGTTCGAGTTCATGGCCGCACGAGACCTGACCTGGCGCGACCACCTGCGCTATCGCTTCGAGAACACGCTGTCGAAAGGCACCATCGCCATCATCGGCTGGCTGGCGCTGCTCTCGACCGCCATCGTGATGCTGGCGGCGCTCATCCTCGCTGCGATGCGGATCGGGCAGGACCCCGCGGATCACGAGCATCCCTACGGCTTCTTCGAAGGCATGTGGCAGAGCATGCTGCGCACGCTCGATCCCGGGGTCGTCGCCGGCGACAACGGCTGGCAGCTGCGCCTGCTCATGATGGTCGTGACGATCGGCGGCATCTTCATCGTGTCGATCCTCATCGGCACGATCACTTCCGGCCTCGAGTCGCGGCTGGCCGAGCTGCGCAAAGGCCGCTCGCGCGTCATCGAACGGAACTTCACGCTGATCCTCGGCTGGTCGAGCAAGGTGTACTCGATCATCGGCGAGCTGCTGATCGCCAACGAGAATCAGCGGGATCCGTGCATCGTCATCCTCTCCGAGCGCGACAAGATCGAGATGGAGGATGCCCTCCGATCGAAGTTCCCGAGTACCAGGAACACGAGGATCATCTGCCGCAGCGGCAATCCGCTCGACCTGGACGACCTCTCCGTCGTCGACCCGCACTCCGCGCGCTCCGTCATCGTGCTGGCGCCCGAGACCGAAAACCCCGACATCCACGTTATCAAGTCCGTGCTCGCGATCACCAACAACCCGGACCGCAAGCCGGAGCCGTATCACATCGTCGCGGAGATCCGCGACGAGCGGAACCTGGAGGCCGCCGAGCTCGTCGGCGGCACCGAGGCCATCTACGTGCAGGGCGAGGACCTGATCGCGCGCGTCACCGCGCAGACCTGCCGCCAGTCCGGCCTGTCGGTGGTCTACACCGAACTACTCGACTTCGACGGCGCCGAGATCTATTTCAAGGAGGAGCCCGCGCTGGCCGGCCGTTCGTATCGCGAGGTGATCGCGGCCTACGAGGACTCCACCGTCATGGGCTTCATGCGCGGCAATGGCGAGATCCTCCTCAATCCGCCGATGGACACCGCCTTCCAGCGCGACGACCACGTGATCGCCATCACCGAGGACGACGACACGCTGGTGCTGCGGCCGGACGGCGGAGGTGGCCTCCCGGACGCCAGCGCGCTGTCGCACCGGCAGCGCCTGCCGGGCGCGCCGGAGCGCGTCCTGATCCTCGGCTGGAACGAGAAGGCCCGGGCGATCATCGAGGAGCTCGACAACTACGTGGCGCCGGGGTCGGAGACGATCGTGATCTGCCGTCAGCAGGGCGCCCGCGAGGTTCTCGTGGGCGTCGCGAAGCGCATGAAGCGGCAGAAGGTCCGTTTCGCCGACGGGGACATCACCCACGCCGCGACGCTCGCGGCGGTGAAGGCCGCCACGTTCGAGCACGTCATCCTGCTGAGTTATGGCGATCTGCCGATCCAGGAGGCGGATGCCAAGACACTGATCACGCTGCTGCACCTGCGCAACCTTGCGGACGCGGCCGGCACCCGGCTCAGTATCGTCAGCGAAATGATGGACATGCGGAACCGTGCGCTCGCGCAGATCGCACGCGCCGACGACTACATCGTGAGCGACAAGCTCGTGAGCCTCATGATGTCCCAGCTGTCGGAGAACAAGAACCTGGACAAGGTGTTCCGTGTCCTATTCAGTTCCGAAGGCAGCGAGATATACATTCGACCCATGACGGACTACATCACGCTCGGCCGCACCGTGGATTTCTACACCGTGCTCGAGGCCGCAGCGCAGAAGGGCGAGACGGCGATCGGCTATCGCCTCATGAAGCATGCGGACGACAGGACGCGAGGTTATGGCGTGAACGTGAACCCGAAGAAGTCCGAGAGGCACACTTTCGCGGAGCACGACAAGATCGTCGTGCTGGCGGAGGATTGATGGTCACCCGGCGCGCCATGCTGGCATTGGCGATCGGCGCCGCCGTCGCGCGGGGCGCCTCTGCCGCCAGCGCCGAACGCTCGTTGAAGTCTCTGCACAGGCGCGTCGGCGGCCGGCTCGGCGTACACATCCTGGATTCGCAAAGCGGCCGGCGCATCGCCTACGACGACGACGCGAGATATGCGATGGCGTCGACCTTCAAACTGATGCTCGCGGCCGCGGTGCTCTGGCAGGTGGACAAAGGGGCGTTCCCGCTCAGCCACTCGCTGAACATCTCGCCGTCCGACGTGCTCGCCACCTCTCCCGAAGTCGAGGCCAAGCTCGCGAGCGGCGCGAAATCGATGACGGTGCGCGAACTGGCGGCGGCAGCAGTCGTCACGAGCGACAACGCCGCCGCCAACATCCTGCTCGATGGCATCGGCGGGCCCGCGGGGTTCACGACATTCATGCGCAGCATCGGCGACGAGACCACGCGTCTCGATCGTGTCGAACCCGAGCTGAATGCGAACACGCCGGGCGATCTCCGCGACACGACCACGCCGCGCGCCATGGCGGATTCCATGCTGCGCATCTTCACGCAGGACGTGCTCACCATTCCGTCGCGTGCGTTGCTCATCGACTGGATGATCGCGTGCCGGACCGGTCGCGACCGCATCCGCGCAGGAATCCCGAAGGGCTGGCCGGTGGGCGACAAGACCGGCACCGGCTCGAACGGCGCCGTCAACGACCTCGCGATCCTCTATCCGCCGGATCGACGGCCGATCTTCGTCGCGGTGTACATGAGCGAGTCGACCCTCGCCACGGCGGCGCTCGTCGCCGCCCATGCGGAGATCGGGCGGCTGGTGGCGACGGAGAAGTGGAAGTGAAGCGCTGGATCGCGCTCGCGGCGGCGGCGTGCTTCGTCCCGGCCTGCGGCGACACCGTGAAAGGCGTCGAGTATGCGGAGGCCACGGTCGCGCAGTTCCGGGAGCAGATGAGAGACGGGCAGTTCGAACGCATCTACGACGCGGCGGGCGAAGATTTCAAGGCCGCTACGGCCCGCGAATCCGGCGTGGCGCTGTTCGCCGCGGTGGACCGCAAGCTCGGCAAGCTGCAGAAGGCCGAGAAGATCAACTGGGCGGTCAACACGCACAACATGGTCACCACGGCCGTGCTCGTCTACGACAGCCAGTACGCGGAGGACCGCGCCACCGAAACCTTCACCGTGAGGATCGACGACGGCAGGGGCGAGCTCGTCGGCTACAACATCCAGTCGCTGCAGATGCTGATCAAGTAGGCGCCCGGCTCTCCTACTAGCCGACTAGTTGACAACCGAGGCGTTTCGGCGTTCTACTACTAGTCAGTTAGTAGGAGACGACGTTGGACATCATCCTCGCCGACCGTGAAGCGGAAATCATGGAAGTCCTCTGGGACTTCGGCCCCTCCACCGTGAACGAGGTAAAGGAGCGCGTCACCGACGATCTCGCCTACACCACCGTGCTCACGATACTGCGGACGCTGGAAACCAAGGGCTACGTCACGCACGATCCGGAAGGGAAGGCGCATCGCTACTCGGCGGTCGTCGAGCGCGATGCCGCGCGGCGCAGCGCGTTGCGCGCGATGGCGGAGAAGTTCTTCAAGGGCTCCACCGCGAGCCTGCTCACGCACTTCGTCGGCGACGAGCCGCTGAAGCCTTCGGATGCGAAGCGGCTGCGGGAGCTGCTTTCGAAGCGTGGCCGGAAGTCGAAGTCGTGATCGTCTCGTTCGTCCTCTACAGCCTCGTCATCGGCGCGCTCATTGCGGCAGCTGCCTGGCTGATCGAGATCGCATCCTCGCGCTACGGGCGGTCGCGCCGCACGGTCTGGTTCGCCGGGATCGCGGCCGCGCTGGTTCTGCCGCCGCTCGCGACTGTCCTGCAGCCGCCGGTCTCGCGCCCCGCGACAGTATTCACGCAAGTGAATCAAGCGCCCGTGCTGAACCCGGCCGCGCGAGCAACGTTACGCGCCACGGAAAACGCGTCCTTGCCAGGCGTCACGACCCTGCCGCTGCATCGCGCCGTCGTCTTGGCCTGGTCGATCGCCAGTGCCGCGTTCGTTGCGTTTCATCTCATCGGCGCGTGGCGACTGCGCCGACGGGCGCGGCACTGGCGGCCCTCGGCGGTCGACTCGCAGGAAATCGCGGTTTCGCCGGATGTCGGACCGGCCATTTACGGCTGGTGGCGGCCGCGCGTCGTGTTCCCGGCCTGGCTGCTGGCCGCGCCGCTGCGCACGCAGCGCATGGCGCTCGCGCACGAGCGCGAGCACCTGGACGCGCGCGACCCGCAACTCCTCGCGGCCGCGACGCTGCTGATCGCGCTGTTACCCTGGAACCTGCCGCTGCTGTGGATGCTGCGGCGGTTCCGGTTCGCCATGGAAGTCGATTGCGACGCGCGCGTCCTGCGCGCCGGCGCCGATCCCACCGCCTACGGCCTCGCGTTGCTGTTCGTCAGCGAACGCCAGGCGCGCCCGCTCGTCGCCACGCTCGCGCTCATCGAGCGCGCGTCACAACTGGAACGGAGGATTCACATCATGGTCGACATACCGCGTCATCGCGCGCTCGTTGCCGGACTCTGCGTGGCATTGGCGGGCACTTGTGCGCTCGCCGCCGCGCAGATCGAGGCTCCCGCGCGAGTGGACGAACTTCCCCTCAAACCCGTCCCCTCGGGTGAACCGGTGCTTCGCGTCGGGCAGAGCATCGAACGCCTGCTCGCCGCGGAGTACCCGGAACTGCTCGAAGGGAAATTCGAAGGTCTGCCCGTCATCGTGACGCTGATGAACGAAAACTTCAGCATCGCGAAATCGGCCACGACAAATCTGCCGAATGCGCAGACGTCGGTGGAATCGGACGTGTTCCGCGTGATCGGCATTCCGCCCGAGGACGTGCCCTACGTCGCCGTGTCGGGCATCCAGCTGCCACAGGATCCGCAAAAGCAAGTGCTCGCGGTCTACACCGAACGGCCCGCGAAGCCCGGCGAGCGGTTCGTCTCACACCTGTTCCCCGACACCAGGGCGATCGACCGCAAGATCTTCGAGCGCTACTTCGACGAGGGCACGCGAAATGCGATGCCCACCGGTCATACGCCGTGGGTGCTGCTGGACCGGCGCGGCGAAGTCTTGCGTTCCGGCCATGAGCGCGTCGCAGAGGGAGACTTCCGCAAGCTCCTCGAGGGCCGTTTCGCGGGCGTCCGGGCGCAGGAGATCACGGACACCCCGCTCGTCGACGTGAACGGCAACGCAATGCTCGACCTGGCCGGTGAGGAATTGCACCTCCTGAGCGTATGGCTCGCCGCGGAGTCACCCGCTCCTGAGAATTGACGCGACGCCGTGCAACCGGATGAACCCTTCGCGCGTACCAAGCGCGGAGGGTTCATGCACCACAGACCGTTCGCACGGGAATTCGCCGCCCTGGCTTTCATCGCATTGGCCGGGCCGCTCGCGGCGCAAACCGCCGGCCCCGTGCCAACGCAGCAGCTTGTCGAGGAGATCAGCGCCGCCGACGCCGCGATGTTCTCCGCGTTCTTCGATCGTTGCGACATCCCGGCGCTTTCCAAGATGCTCACCGACGACTTCGAGATGTTTCACGACAAGGGCGGCCGCATCGCGGCGAACAAGGCCGAGATGATCAAGGCTTTCGAGGGTACCTGCAGCCGGCAGAAGACGGGCGAGGACTATCGCGCGCGCCGCGAGCTCATCACCGAGTCGCTAAAGGTTTATCCGATCAACAACTTCGGAGCGATCGAGGTCGGTGAGCATCGCTTCTACCAGCAGCTTCCGGGCAAGCCCGAGAAGCTCGTCGAGGTCGCGCTGTTCACGCAGGTTTGGAAGAAAGAGCCCGATGGCTGGAAGCTCGCGCGCGTGCTGAGCTATGACCATCGACTGACGAACTGACTCGCGATCACGGCTAACATGCCTCGGCATCCAGTCTCCGGGAGCCGCCATGTTTCGATTCCTCGTCGTCGCCGCCTCGCTGATCTTCGCGTCGTCCGTCCCGGCCATTGACGGCGCGAAGCCGCGCGCGGTGCTGGTCACCGGCGCAAGCACCGGCATCGGCCGCCAGGTCACCGAACACCTGGCCGCGCAGGGCTGGTTCGTCTACGCAGGCGCGCGCAAGCCGGAGGATCTCGAAGCGCTGGGCAAGATCGCCAACGTGCAGGCGGTGCGGCTCGACGTCACGAAGCCGGCCGACATCGATGCGGCGGTCGCGACGATCACGAAGGCAGGTCGCGGGCTCCAGGCACTCGTGAACAACGCCGGCATCGCGACCGTCGGCACCGCCACCGAGACGAGCCCCGAGGAGTTCGACCTCGTCATGCAGGTGAACGCCTATGGCCCGTACCGCGTCACGCGCGCCTTCGCGCCGCTGATCATCGAGAGCAAGGGGCGCATCACGACGATCAGCTCGATCTCCGGCATCCTCTCGGGGCGCGGCCTCACCGTGTACAGCATGAGCAAGCACGCGGTGGAGGCCTACGGCGATTCGCTGGCGGAGCAGATGACGCCGCTCGGCGTTCAGGTGAGCCTCATCGAGCCCGGCAACTTCGATTCGGAGATCGGAAAGAGCGCCGTGGCGCGAACCGGGGTCGACAACCGGCTCGCGAATCGCAGCCATTACAAGAAGCCGATCGAAGTGGCGCTCGCGGTGCAGCAGGCTCTGACCGAGGAAAACCCGCGGCGACGCTACATGGTCACGCCCAACCAGCAGGAAGCGGAGGTCACGATCCGCAAGCAGATCGAGCAGCTCGCGCAGCTTAACGAGGGCCATGCGTACACGTACGACCGCGACGCGCTCGTGAAGATGCTCGACGAAGCGCTGGCGAAGTCGCGAGCCGGGACGACGCCGAACGTGGCGCCAGCGAACTAGTCACCGGATCGCGCGCAGCATCCGCGGGGTCACAAGCCAGCGCAGCGTCGCCCGCCCGGCAAGCGGCCGCGCGGCGAATTCGATGCAGGCCGCGCCACCCTTCTTGAGGGCGATTCGCGCACTCTCCGCGCCTGCCGCCGCCGCAAGAAACCTGCCGAGATCGGGTTCGTGTCCGACGAGCACCACGGTCTGGCCCGCGCGAACGCGCAACAGTTCGAAAACCGCGCGCGCGGATTCGCCGTGCCCGAGCTCGGGGCACTCGACGATCTTTCCGCCATGGACGGCGGCGAGGATGCCCGCCGTCTCGCGCGCTCGCACGTAGGGGCTGGTGAGGATGCGGGCGGCCTTCGGCAACAGGCGCGCGAGTCCGCGCGCGGCCTTGCGGAATTTCCGCTTGCCAATGGCGGTCAGCGGCCGCTGAGAATCATCGGGCCAGCGCGCGCGGTCGCGGTCGTGCGCGATCGCGTGACGCAACAGGAATACGCGCATCATGTCGCTGGCGCCGGTACCGCCGACTCGGCCTGGCGGCGCATTGCCGCGACGAGCGCGCGCCAGCGCCGGCGGCGGATCCGCCGATACGCCTTCGCGAACTTCCGCCGGCAATCGTCGAATGCCGCCACGTCGCGCTCGACGAGCCGGCCGATGGCGTAAGAGGTTGCCGGGGGCAGCGCGCCACTCGTCACGAGTTCGGAGAACCGCTGGTCGCGGACGGACGCGTCGTGGAAAGCGCCGAGCACGTTCTGCAGCCGCGCGAGCGCGTGAACGAACTCCCGCGCGGCCGGGCCGTAAAGACTTTCGAAGGCGTCGAGCACGTAGCGCAATCGCTTCGCGCGGATGCGTACCTCGTGGTAGTCGTCGGCGCTCGAGTGGCGGTCGATGGCTTCGGCGCGCCTGCGGAGTTTGCGCGCATGTCGGCGCACGATCTCCAGCGCCACGATGCCGGTGGCAGGAGCCCCGGGGGCGATTTCTGCAGGCGCTGCCCGCAGATTCGTGAGCCAGCCGTCGTGAAACGCGCGGGCCCGCGGGGAATCGAGCTCTCGCAACAAGCCATCCCGAGCTCGATCGCGCAATCCGCGCAGCCGCTCGCGCAAGGGGACGAGTGCTTCACGGTCGTCCCCGGACATGGATTTCATCGTGGAATCGAGCTGCAGGATCTGGACGTCGCAATCGCGCACGGCACCGAGTTGCCTGGCGAGCGCACGAATGGCGCCGTGCGCCTGTGTACCCCATGACGGCGCGAAAGCCCGCGCCGCGCGCAGCAACACGTCGAGGTGGCGCGCGGCGACACGCATCTCGTGCACGGCGTCCACGGAGCCCGCACGGACCTTGGGCTCCTGATCGAGCACCACCGCGAAGTAGCGCCGCAGCACGGCGGGCAGACTCTCCACGAACGGTTGACTGGCATGGATCGTGCGGGGCCCCAGCTCGACGGCCGCCGCGGGGTCGAGCCCGGCGAGTTCGATGCCCGTGCGAAATTTGGACGCCTCGACAGGCGCGAGATGCGCCGCCTCCCGCAGGCTTTCGACGACACTCTCGAGCGCAGCCGGCTCGGCGTGCAGACACTCGATTTCCACGCGCTGCAATGACTTCGCGGTGCCGGCGGCTTCGATCAGCGTCTCGTCGAGATCGAATTCGGCCAGCGGCAGTTCCGTGTCGGCCTCGAGCAGGCAATGACGCTCGCGACGCGTGCTGGCACGAAACAGCTCGTTGATCGGGCGGGTTCCCGTGAGCTCCCGGATACGATCGCCGATGCCCCCCGTTTCTCCGAGCACGACGGTCATGTCGGCCGAGCCGACGCGTTGCGAAATCTCGAGCCGGCGGGCGAGGCCGCCGCGCGCGGCATGCAGCGACTTGAGAGTGACTTCGGCAGCCTCGACGGCTGCGCCGTCTGCCCGGGAGCGCCGCAGGCGCAGCGCGAATCCCGCTCGAAAGATCATGAAATCCCTGGAGTCGTAGTAGGTGTCGCGAAGCTCGAGCGTGGAGCGCGCCGAGAAGCGTCGTGAGTTCGTTTCGCGCGGCTGGGCGGCGAGCCAGGCGCGTGTGGCGGCGAGCTCCGTCGCCTCGAATTGCCATTCGAGTTCGGTGTTGTGGTTCATGCTGTTTGGACCGCCGAACCGCCGGGGAATTTCAGCGTGCCTGGCGCTCGCGCGCGATGGCGCGGTAGCCGATGTCGCGCCGGCACTGCATGCCGGTCCACGAGACCTTGTCGACGAGCGCATACGCCTGCGACTGCGCGGCCGACACAGAATCACCCAGGCCAACCGCACACAGCACGCGGCCGCCGCTCGTGACGACCTTGCCGTCCTCGAGCCTCGTGCCGGCGTGGAAGATCTTGCCCGGCAGCGCGGCGGCTGCGTCGAGGCCCGCGATGACGTCGCCCTTGCGCACGGTGTCGGGATAGCCGCCCGCGGCGAGCACCACGCCGAGCGCCGCGCGATCGTCCCAGTCGACCCGCACGCGGTCGAGTCGACCGTCCAATGCCGCATCGCACAGTTCCACGAGGTCGCTGCGCAGCCGCATCATGATCGGCTGAGTTTCCGGATCGCCGAACCGGCAGTTGTACTCGAGCACGTTCGGCGTGCCGTCAGGGTGCACCATGATTCCCGCGTAGAGAAAGCCCGTGTACGGCGTGCCGTCCTTCGCGAGGCCGCGGATCGTGGGCTCGATGACCTCCCGCATGATGCGCTCGTGCATCGCACGGTCCACGACGGGCGCGGGCGAGTACGCGCCCATCCCGCCGGTGTTCGGCCCGTGGTCCGCGTCGAGCAGGCGCTTGTGATCCTGCGACGTCGCCATCGTCACGATGTGCTTGCCGTCGGCCACGACGATGAAGCTGGCTTCCTCGCCGGGCAGGAATTCCTCGATCACGACTTCCTCGCCCGCGCCGCCGAATTGCCCACCGAACATCGCCCGCGCGCTCGCGAGGGCGTCGTCGTGCGTCTCGCAGATGATCACGCCCTTGCCCGCGGCGAGGCCCGAGGCCTTCACGACGATGGGCAGGCGCTGCGCGCGCACCCAGGGTTCGTCGAAGCTGTCCTTGCGGAACGTGGCGTAGGCGGCGGTGGGGATGCCGTGCCGCTTCAGGAAATCCTTCGTGAAGGCCTTCGAGCCCTCGAGCCGGGCCGCGGCCTGCCGCGGGCCGAAGCAGCGCAGCCCCGCGGCGGCGAATGCGTCGACCACGCCGATGACCAGCGGAGCCTCTGGCCCGATGATCGTGAGCCCCACCTTCTCTGTCCGTGCGAGCGCAATGAGGCCGGTGACGTCTTCGGATCCGACGTCGACGTTGCGCACGCGGGGTTCGCTGGCGGTGCCGCCGTTGCCCGGGGCAACGAGCACTTCGGACACGCGCGGCGATTGCGCGCATTTCCAGGCGAGGGCGTGTTCGCGCCCACCGGAACCGACGATCAGGATCTTCATGGGCCGGCTCAGTGCCGGAAGTGGCGCATGCCGGTGAACACCATGGCGATACCGTGTTCGTTGGCCGCGGCGACGACTTCGTCGTCGCGCTTGCTGCCGCCGGGTTGCACGATCGACTTGATGCCGTACTCGGCGGCGACGTCCAGGCCGTCGCGGAACGGGAAGAATGCGTCGGACGCCATGGCGCTGCCCTCGACGGTGAGGCCTTCGTCCTTCGCCTTGAGCGCCGCCACGCGCGTGGAATAGACGCGCGACATCTGCCCGGCGCCGACGCCGATGGTCATGCCATCCCTGGCGAACACGATGGCGTTGGATTTCACGTACTTGCACACGCGCCAGGCGAACCAGAGGTCCGCGTACTGAGTGGGCGTCGGCTTCTTTTCCGTCACGATCCTGAACGTCTCGGGCTGCGCGAGCGCGGTGTCGCGGCTCTGCACCAGCAGGCCGCCCACGACGCTGCGGTACTCGAGCCCGGACGGAGAAATGCGGTTGAGCGGTCCGGTGATGAGCACGCGCACGTTCACCTTCGTCGCCAGCACTTTCGCGGCCTCGGCCGACACGGACGGCGCGGCGATCACCTCGACGAACTGGCGCGCGGTGATCGACGTGGCGGTTTCCGCGTCGAGCTCGCGGTTGAACGCGATGATGCCGCCGAACGCGGACGTCGGGTCCGTGCGATAGGCGCGGTCGTACGCGTCGGCGAGCGACACGGACGTGGCGACGCCGCAAGGATTCGCGTGCTTGACGATGACGCAGGCGGGCTCGTTGAACACGCGCACGCATTCGACGGCGGTGTCCGTGTCGGCGATATTGTTGAACGACAGTTCCTTGCCCTGCAGCATCGTGGCATTCGAAACGCACGAGCCCGTGCCGCCGGGTTCGCGGTAGAAGGCCGCCCGCTGGTGCGGATTCTCCCCGTAGCGCAGGTCCTGGATCTTGTCGTAGACGAGCGGTAGCGTGGCAGGGAACTCTTCCTGCACGTTGCCTTCGCGCCGCAGAAGATAGGACGACACCATCGTGTCGTAGCGCGCCGTGTGCGCGAACGCCTTCGCGGCGAGGCGCGAGCGCGTGTCGATACTGGTGGCGCCCGCGTTGGCCTCGAGTTCCTCGCGCACCCCCAGGTAGTCGGATGGATCGACGACCACCGTCACCGACTCATGATTCTTCGACGCTGCACGCACCATGGCGGGGCCGCCGATGTCGATGTTCTCGATGGCGTCGGCATAGGTGCAGTCGGGCCTGGCCACCGTCTGCGCGAACGGATAGAGGTTCACGACCAGGAGGTCGATGGGCGGGATGTCGTGCTTCGCCATGACGGCGTCATCGACGCCGCGCCGGCCCAGCAAGCCCCCGTGCACGCGCGGATGCAGCGTCTTGACGCGTCCGTCCATGATCTCGGGGAAGCCGGTGTACTTCGATACCTCGATGACGGGTATCCCGTTATCGATCAGCAGCTTGGCGGTGCCGCCCGTGGAGAGCAGCTCCACGTTCCGCGCGGCGAGCGCGCGGGCGAATTCGAGCAGTCCCGTCTTGTCGGAGACCGACAGCAGGGCCCTGCGGATCGTGACGAGCATCGAGCGGACGGCGTCAGGCCGACAGGCCGAATTGGCGCATCTTCTTGCGCAGCGTGCCCCGGTTGATGCCGAGGATGGCCGCGGCGCGGCACTGGTTGCCCGAGGAGTAATCGAGCACCGCGCGGAACAGCGGCTCCTCGACTTCGCGCAGCACGAGGTCGTAGAGGTGCGCGGGCTTGTGGCCGTTCAGGTTGGAGAAGTAGTCAGAGAGCGCGCGCTCGGCGTGGTTTCGAAGCGGCACTTCGAGCGTGCCATTGCGACCGGAGTCTTTACGTGTCCGAGAAGTTTTCGCCGTCATTACCTGCGCCCCATCGTCTGTGCCCGAGCCTGAACACATTCATCCTTGAGCACACGCTGCGAGACCTCCCCAGGTTGCAGGTGCGGCCTCGTCAGCAATCTGAGAGAGGCATTTTTCGACCGACGCAAACTGCAACGCGGACGTCGAAGCTGCCATCAACTCCCGACGGACATCGGGTGCATCCTGCAACTTTTCGAAATACCAACCGAGGTGTTTGCGCGCTACTCGAAGGCCAGTCTCTTCGCCGTAGAAAGCGTAGAGGGATTCGAGATGCGCGAGGATGGTAGCACGCACTTCGGAGAGTGGAAGCGCGGGTGCAATTTTTCCGTGAGACAAAAAATAATTGACATCACGGAAAATCCACGGCGAGCCATGCGCGCCGCGTCCGAGCATTACTCCTGTCGCACCCGAGAAATCAAGCACCGCGCGCGCCTTTTGTGGCGAATCAATATCGCCGTTCGCGAATAACGGAATTCGCACACGCGATGCGATTTCGCGAATCGTTTCGTACTCCGCTGCGCCGTCATAGAAATCCTCGCGCGTGCGTCCGTGAACGCTGAGCGCTGCGATGCCGCACGATTCAGCGAGTTGCGCGATGCGCACACCGTTGCGCCGATCACGCGTGAAGCCGGTGCGCGTCTTCAACGTGACGGGCACGTTCACCGCGGCGACGACGGCGCTGAGGATTTCCGCCACCAGCGGTTCGTCGGTGAGCAACGCGGAGCCGCACAGCTTGTTGCACACCTTCTTCGCCGGGCAGCCCATGTTGATGTCGATGATCTGCGCACCGAGATCGACGTTGCGGCGCGCGGCTTCCGCCAGCGCCTGCGCGTCCGCGCCGGCCAGCTGCACGACGCGCGGCTCGGGCTCGCCGGCGTGATCCATGCGCGACTTCGTCTTCTTCGTCGTCCACAGCCGCACGTCGCTCGTGATCATCTCCGACGCCGCGAGTCCCGCACCGAATCGTCGCGCGATCTGACGGAAGGGACGGTCGGTGACGCCCGCCATGGGCGCGAGCACGACATTCGAGCTGAGCTCGTATGGACCGATTCTCATGAGGGCGGGGAGAGTAGCGTCAGCCGGCCGTGCGGCGCCGGGCATCGTTCGCACAACCGATGCTGCCGCTGTCCGCGCGCAGGCAGGCGTCGATTTCGAAGCCGATTGCCGCCTTGCCCGGGTCGATCACGTGCAGCTCCGCGTCGATGCGCTGATCGGGCTCCAGCAGGCGCTGGTCGGCCATGCGCTGGGGCAGGTATTCGGCCGGCTCCAGGTCGCGCGTTGCGACGGCGTTGCCGTACCGGTCCTGCAGGGTGAGCCGCAGCAGCGGCATGGGCTGCACGCGCTCGCTGCCGTTCTGAAGCGAGAGCCGAACGCGCAGGCGCGTGCCTTCGCCGCCCTCGGCTTCGGCGCCGAGTTGCTTGACGGTGTAGGCGGTGAGATCCCAACGCGGCACGAGCGAGACCCCGGCCCAGCCGTAGACCTTGGCCAGGGCGGGGCCGAGCGTGGGGCTCAGCACCAGGCTGCGGCGGTTGTAATGAACGAGTTGGCCGACGAGCAGCAGCGCCAGCACGGCGACGCCACTCACGTACATCCACGACGGACGCGCGCGCGGGCCGGGATTCAGCAGCGCGCCGAGCGCGGCATCCGACGTCGACCCGGCGCTGGAATCAGTCTGAAGCGACTGGCCCGCCCGCGGCGCCGGTCGTCGTTCCGCGGTGCGAAGCCTTTCGGCTTCCGCCTGCGCCTCGGCGAACATTTCGTCGACCCACGGCGGGTCGGCAGGCGTGGTCATCTCCGGCGCCGGCTCGTCGGCCGGCTCGAGGTGGGTGGCAGACGGCTCGGGCGCGGGGTCTTCGTCGGGGGGCGGATCGTCGAGAAGCGACCAGTCGTCTGCGGCGATGGTGTCGGTGTGCGCAGGCGGCTCGACGAATGCCTCGGGTTCGAGCGTGGGCTCTTCTTCCGCCGGCGGTTCTTCGGACAGGACCACGGCCTCGTAGCTGCCCGAGCCCGTATCGTGATCGCCGTCGGAGGGCGAGATGAATATGTCCGAGACGTCGGTCGCCGCGGGGTCGAACTCCAGCGATTCTTCTTCGATCACGGACTCGTCCGTGGCGAGCGTGATCTCTTCGACGAAGGGTTCCGGATCCGGTTCGGGTTCAGGATCCGGATCCATCGCGACGCCCGCGCCGAGCGCGGGCTCGACCGACGGCTTCGGCTCCGTCTTCGCGGCGGTGGAACCGGGGTCGCCCTCGCGCAGTGCGATCAACGCATTGAACACATTCGCGCACCGGCCGCAGCGCACGTAACCCTGGCCGGCGCGCAGGTCCACGGTCGTCACGACCAGCGTCAGCGTGCATTTCGGGCAGACGGTGAACAAGTGGATTACCCCTGACTGGCCCGACGGGTGCCGGCGAGCGCCGTCCAGCCGTCGCGCGTCGCAAAACGCGCGATATCAAACCATGGTGCGTGCGCGCGTGTCACGTCGCCGGCCTGCGTGTCCAGCAGTCCGGCGAGCACGATCCGGCCGCCCGGTCGCACGAGATCGGCGAAACGCGGCGCGAGATCGCACAGCGGGCCGCACAGGATGTTAGCCAGCACGATGTCCGCCTCACCGGGGAGCGCGGCGTCGTTCTCGACGATCTTCACGCGCGCGGCGACGCCGTTCGCCGCCGCGTTGTCGCGTGTCGCGGTGAGCGCCTGCGGGTCGATGTCGTAGGCGAAGCATTCGCGCGCGCCCAGCTTGGCGGCCGCGACCGCGAGCACACCGGAGCCGCAGCCGTAGTCGATCGCGCGCTCGCCGTCGCGCGCATTCTGGTCGAGCCAGGAAAGACACATCGCGGTGGTCGCATGCGTCCCGGTGCCGAAGGCGAGCCCCGGATCGAGGCGGACGACGACGGCATCGTGCGTGTGCACATGCGCGTGGTGCGGTGACACCCACAGCCGCTTGCCGAAACACATGGGGTGGAAGTCGCGCAGCCACTCGCGTTCCCAGACCCGGTCGGCCAGCGTCACGAGTTCGAGGCGTTCGGCAGGCACGCGCAGCACGTGCGAAAGACCCGTGACGAGCTCCAGCGGCGAGGTATCGAACGGGAACAGCGCCTGCAGCCGGGAATGCGGCCACAGACGGAATTCTCCCGGCGCGGGTTCGAGGATCGGATCGTCGCGCTGGTCCGTGTACGACAGCGCGACGGCGCCGAAATCGAAGCAGGCTTCCTCGACGCGTTCGGCGTCGAGGCCGTCCAGCGTGAACGTGAGGGCGAGGTGCGGCACGGGCTACTTCAGGCCGAGGCGACGCTCCAGGTAGTGGATGTCCTGACCGCCCGTGCGGAAAGCCTGGTGCGTGAAGATTTCCTGGTGCAGCGCCGTGTTGGTCTTGATGCCCTCGACGACCATCTCGGCGAGCGCATTGCGCATGCGCGCGATGGCCGTCTCGCGCGTGTCTCCGTACGAGATCACCTTCGCGATCAGCGAGTCATAGTGCGGCGGCACGTTGTAGCCGGAGTAGATGTGGCTGTCCACGCGGATGCCCGGGCCACCCGGCGCATGCCACAGCTTGATCGGGCCGGGCGAGGGCATGAACGTCTTCGCATCCTCGGCGTTGATGCGGCACTCGATCGCGTGGCCGGTGAGCTTGATGTCCTTCTGCGCATACGCCAGCTTCTCGCCGGACGCGATCAACAGTTGCGCCTTCACGAGGTCGATGCCCGTGATGAGCTCCGTCACCGGATGTTCGACCTGGATGCGCGTGTTCATCTCGATGAAGTAGAACTCGTTGTCCTGGTACAGGAATTCGAGCGTGCCGGCGCTGCGGTAACCGACCGCCTTGCACGCCTCCACGACGCGTTCGCCCATCTTGTTGCGCTGTGCATCCGTGATGCCTGGCGCCGGCGCTTCCTCGACGACCTTCTGATGGCGGCGCTGCATGGAGCAGTCGCGCTCACCCAGGTGAATCACGTTGCCGTGGTGGTCGGCCAGCACCTGGAACTCGATGTGCCGCGGCCGCTCCAGGAATTTCTCCATGTAGACCTGGTCGTTGTTGAACGCCGCGAGCGCCTCGCCCTTGGTCACGGCGATGGCGTTGAGCAGCGAGGCCTCGGTGTGCACCACGCGCATGCCGCGTCCACCGCCGCCGCCGGATGCCTTGATGATCACCGGGTAGCCGATGTCCTTCGCGATCCTGAAGTTCTCTTCCGGCACGTCGCCGAGCGGACCGCCCGAGCCAGGCACGCAGGGCACGCCGGCCTTCTTCATCACGTTGATGGCCGATACCTTGTCGCCCATCATGCGGATCACGTCGGCGCGCGGGCCGATGAACGTGAAACCGCTCTTCTCCACGCGCTCCGCGAAATCCGCGTTCTCCGACAGGAAGCCATAGCCCGGGTGGATGCCCACCGAGTCCGTGACTTCGGCCGCGCTGATGATCGCGGGCATGTTGAGGTAGCTCTTCTGCGACTGCGGCGGACCGATGCACACCGACTCGTCGGCCAGCAGCACGTGCTTCAGGTTGTAGTCGGCCGTCGAGTGCACGGCGACCGTCTTGATCCCGAGCTCGCGACAGGCCCTGAGGATGCGTAAGGCGATCTCGCCGCGGTTCGCGATGACGATTTTGTCGAGCATGTCGACTATTCGATGACGAAGAGCGGCTGGCCGAACTCCACCGGATCGCCGTTGGTGGCCATGATGGCGGTGACCTTGCCGGCCTTGTCGCTCTCGATCTGGTTCATCATCTTCATCGCTTCGATGATGCAGAGGACCTGGCCTTCCTTCACCTCGCTGCCGATCTCCACGAAGGGCTTCGCGCCCGGCGAGGCGGCGCCGTAGAAAGTGCCGACCATCGGCGCGGTGACGACGTGTTCGCTGGCGCGGCGGGCGGGCGCGGCCGGCGCGCCAGCGGCTTGCGGCGCGGTGGCGGGAGCGGCCGCGACGGGCGCGGGCATGGCCATGGGCGCCACGTGCTGGACCATCGGGCCGGTCGGCATGCGGCTGATGCGAACCGCCTCCTCACCTTCCTTGATCTCGATTTCGGCGATCCCCGACTCTTCGAGTAGTTCGATGAGTTTCTTGACCTTGCGAATGTCCAAAGTGGCGTTCCTCGGAATTGCACTCAGCGCGCGGGACGCGCGCTGGTGATGAAGTTGGCGGCCGCCTGCACGGCGAGCTCGTATCCGGACGCGCCCAGGCCGACGATGCAGCCGACGGCGATGTCCGAGAAGTAGGAGTGATGGCGGAATTTCTCCCGCGCGAAGGTATTGGAGAGATGCAGCTCGATGAACGGCAGCTTCACGCCGAGCAGGGCGTCGCGCAGGGCGACGCTGGTGTGAGTGAAGCCACCCGGATTGATGATGGCGAACGAGATGCCGTTGGCCTTCGCGGTCTGCACGCGGTCGATCAGCTCGTGCTCGGCATTGCTCTGATAGGCGACCAGTTCGTGCCCAAGCTTCGTGGCGACGTCGCGGACACGCTCTTCGATCGAAGCCAGGGTGTCCGATCCGTAGACTTCCGGCTCGCGTTGCCCGAGAAGATTGAGATTCGGGCCATTGAGTAACAGGAAACGCGCCAAGCTCGAGACCTTCCCCTTCGATGAGGCGGCGAATTTACCGTAATCAGCCGGCAACGTGCACGGTATACGCCCAACTGGCGCGAATCGTCGCTAACTGGCGGGTGGGGGCCCGGGGCTCTCTGATCGGGCTCGAGCCGCGGCCATCTCCTGAAAGGCCGCGGCGACGGCCGCCTGGGCCTGCTCACGACTCAAGACCCCATTGTCGATATCTCGCAGGCGATCGAACGCGAAATTGGCCTCATCTTCATGTAACTCGCCAATCTTGATCGTCAAGAGTCGGTTCTGGCTGTCCACGAAAATCGAAAACGGGAACGCCATCCCCATCCCGAAGGCCTCGGCGGCGGCCAGTCCGTCTTCCTCCCCGATGAGCAGAGGGTAGTGGAGTGGCACTTTCTGGGTGAACTTGAGGACATCTTCGCGGAAGTCGACGGCTATTCCCACGATCTCGGCGTTCTGGGCTTTACGTTCCGCCCTGATCTTGTTGAGCAGCGGAATTTCGCGGCGGCAGGGCGCGCACCAGGTGGCCCAGAAATTCACCATCAGAGGCCGGCCGCCGAAGCTCGCGAGCCGGGTGGGTTTGCCGGTGACATCCGCGAGAGTGATGTCGGGAAGCGTGTCGGGGACCTTCTTCGCCAACCCCGCCGATTCTTCGGCCGGCGTGGGTGATGATGGAGGCGCCTCGGTGAGCACCGGCGTTTCCGGCCGCATCGATTTGTAGATGAAGAAGCCGCCCGCGCCGGCCAACAAGATGACGAGTGGCCCGACGATGTATCGGGCCGCAGAGGAACCGGGTTGGCTCACGGGGCGGGAGTCGCGGGTGCGATGGCCTGCCGGACCACGGCGGCGAACTCCGCAGCCTTCATGAATCCGACGACGCGGAAGTTTCGCCGTTCCGTTCCGTCGGCGCCATAGAAGGCGATCGTCGGCGGCCCGAAGATCCCGAAGTGCTTGAGCAGCTCCCGGTCCTGTTCATCGTTGGCAGTGACATCGGCCTGCAGCAGCACGCTGTCGCCGAGCGCTTTCTGCACCTCGGCCTCGGTGAACGTGTAGTGCTCCATTTCCTTGCACGACACGCACCAGTCCGCATAGAAATCCAGCATCACGGTCTTGCCGGCCGACTTCGCGGCCGCGACTTCGCGGTCGAGATCCGCGAGCGTCTTGATGCGCTTGAACTCGAGGTGCTTCTGTTGCTTCGTGAGCTGCGGAATCGGCGCGAGCGGATTGGAGCCGCCGAGCGCAGCGCCGGCCACCAGCGCCACTCCGTAGATCACGGCACCCACGGCCAGCGCGCGCGACGTCAGACGGCCCCAGGCCGTTCGCGGTTTCGCTCGCCACAGGACCCACGTGAGGGCGAAGGCCGGCGCGGCCCACATCAGCAGGCTCAGCCAGCCCGGCACGATGCGGCTCAACAGCCAGGCGGCGACCGCGAGGAACATCACGCCGAACAGGTTCTTGATCGTCTCCATCCACGCGCCAGCGCGCGGCAGCAGGGCGCCCGCGGAGGCGCCAACCAGCAGCAGAGGGGTGCCCATGCCGAGCGCGATCGCCAGCATCGCAACGGCGCCGCGGACGGCGTCGCCGGTCTGCGCGACAAACGTCAATGCACCGATGAGCACCGGAGCGACGCAGGCGGACACGATGAGCGCGGACAGCGCGCCCATGACCGCGACGCCCACGAAGGTGCCGGCGCGCTGGTTGTTGCTCGCGTCGGAGAGGCGCGTCTGGATGAAGCTAGGCACCTCGATCGTGAACGCGCCGAACATCGACGCCGCGAGCACGACGAACAGCAGGGCGAATGGAACGAGGATGTACCACTGGTTGAAAATGGCCTGGAGATTCACGCCGCCGCCGATGAACGCGGCCAGCACGCCCATCGACACGTAGATAGCCGCGATGCCGGCCACGTACGTCAGCGATAGCAGGAAGCCCTTGCCCGGCGACATCCGGTCGCCGCCGCCGGCGATGATGCCCGAGAGGATCGGCACCATGGGCAGCACGCAGGGCGTGAACGCCATGAGGAGGCCGCCCAGGTATCCGATGGCGATGACGACGAACAGCGAGCCCGTCGCGATCTTCGCCATGAAGCTGTCCTGCTCCGAGACGTAACCACCGCTCGACGGGGCATTCGCCACGGCGGCGGGCGCACCCTCGAGCGACACCGTCAGTGTCTTCGTGATCGGGGGATAGCACAGGCCCGCATCCGCGCAGCCTTGATAGGTGATCTTGAAGTCGACGCTGGCCGCGTCCGACGGCGGCAGCGAGAAGCTGGCGTCGAGACTGCGCCGATAGACTTCCTGCTCGCCGAAGAACTCGTCGCTGTGCGGCTCGCCTTTCGGGAGGACGATGGCGCCGACCGGATGCGCCGTGTCTGCGGGCTCGAGCTTGATGCGCTGCTTGTAGAGGTAGTAGCCGTCCGCGATGCGCCAGTTGAGCGTGATGTCGTTCTTCGCGCGCGCCTCGGACGTGAGGACGAACGCGACTTCGGGATCGAGGTACCCGTCTTCACCCGTAACGGTGGCCGGCGCGCTCTGCGCGAATAGTTTGTCCGCCGAAACGCCGCCGGTCGTGGCGCCGACCTTCACCGTCGCATCCCACACGGAGGGCGGGTAGCACAGGCCCGCATCCGCGCATCCCTGCCACTTGAGCTTCAGTGCAACGGTCTCGCCTGCCTTCGCGCCCGCGAGCGGCGCCGTGACCTTGAACGTGCCGCGGAAGATCTCCTGCTCGCCGAAGTACTCATCCTTGTGGATCTCGCCCTTCGGGTAGACCGACTCGCCGACCGTCACGCCAGGGGTCGCCGCGGCCAGGCCGAGGCGCTTCTGATAGAGGTAGTAGCCCTTCGTCGCCCGCCACTCGACGGTCACGGCCTTCTCGTCGGCGGTGACGGTGTACTTGAACGCGTCCTCCGGCGGCAGGAATTCATCTTCGCCGATCGCGTAGGCCCCGCGGCCCAGCAGGGCGGTCAGGGTCAGGGCCAGGAGATACAGGGCTTGCTTGACACTCATCCGGACATCCTATTCGACATATCAGGCTGCTGAATCGCCCGAATGATGGGTGACGCGCCGGGGTTCGGCGTCGATCTGACCCGCAAAACCGGTCCGGAATTGCACCGCAGGGAGCTAAAAATCGTCGCTGGGCTTGAAAACCGAGCCTTCGTCAATACAATTAGCAGCCGCTTGGGGAGAGTGCTAATAACCCGCTCCAAGCCCCATCAGCCATCAACACTACTTTAAGGAGCGAACCCATGAAGATTCGTCCTCTTCATGACCGCGTGATCGTCAAGCGTCTCGAGAGCGAGACCAAGACGGCCGGCGGCATCGTGATTCCGGACTCGGCCGCCGAGAAGCCCGTGCAGGGCAAGATCGTCGCGGTCGGCAAGGGCAAGATTTTGGAAGACGGCAGCGTCCGCCCGCTCGACGTGAAGGTCGGCGACAAGATCCTGTTCGGCAAGTACTCCGGCACCGAAGTGAAGGTGGACGGAGATGAACTCGTGGTCATGCGTGAAGAAGACGTCATGGCCGTCATTGAGGGCAAATAATCATGGCAGCTAAAGAAGTTCGTTTCGGCGACGACGCCCGCGTGAAGATGTTCCGCGGCGTCAACATCCTCGCCAACGCCGTCAAGGCGACGCTCGGCCCCAAGGGCCGCAACGCGGTGCTCGAGAAGAGCTTCGGCGCCCCGACGATCACCAAGGACGGTGTGACGGTCGCGAAGGAGATCGAGCTCAAGGACAAGTTCGAGAACATGGGCGCGCAGATGGTGAAGGAAGTCGCTTCGGCCACTTCCGATGAAGCCGGCGACGGCACCACCACCGCCACCGTGCTCGCGCAGGCGATCATCCGCGAAGGCCTCAAGGCCGTTTCCTCGGGCCGCAACCCGATGGATGTGAAGCGCGGCATCGACAAGGCCGTCACGGCCGCTGTCGAAGAGATCAAGAAGATTTCGAAGCCCTGCAAGGACAACAAGGCGATTGCCCAGGTCGGCACGATCTCGGCGAACTCCGACGAGTCGATCGGCAAGACCATCGCCGATGCGATGGACAAGGTCGGCAAGGAAGGCGTGATCACGGTGGAAGAGGGCTCGGGCCTGCAGAACGAACTCGAGACCGTCGAGGGCATGCAGTTCGACCGCGGCTATCTCTCGCCGTATTTCATCAACAGCCAAGCGAACCAGACGGTCGAGCTCGAGAAGCCGTACATCCTGCTCGTCGACAAGAAGATCTCGAACATCCGCGAGATGCTTCCGGTGCTCGAAGGCGTCGCGAAGGCGGGTCGTCCGCTGCTCGTGATCGCCGAAGACGTCGAAGGCGAAGCGCTCGCGACCCTCGTCGTGAACAACATCCGCGGCATCCTGAAGGTCGCCGCCGTGAAGGCGCCGGGCTTCGGTGATCGTCGCAAGGCCATGCTGCAGGACATCGCGGTCCTCACGGGCGGCACGGTCATCTCCGACGAAGTCGGTCTGCAGCTCGAGAAGGCCACGCTGACCGATCTCGGCGACGCGAAGAAGGTCGTCGTCGAGAAGGAAAACACCACCATCATCGGCGGTTCGGGCAAGGGCGCCGACATCAAGGCGCGCGTCGAGTCGATCCGTCAGCAGGCGGTCGAAGCGACCTCCGACTACGACAAGGAGAAGCTCCAGGAGCGTGTTGCCAAGCTCTCCGGCGGCGTAGCCGTGATCAAGGTCGGCGCGGCCACCGAGATCGAGATGAAAGAGAAGAAGGCCCGCGTCGAAGACGCGCTGCACGCGACGCGTGCCGCCGTCGAAGAAGGCGTGGTCCCGGGCGGCGGCGTCGCGCTGATCCGCGCGCTGAAGGCCCTCGAGAAGCTCGAAGGTGCGAACGAAGACCAGACGGTCGGCATCCGCATCCTGGCGCGCGCGATCGAAGAGCCGCTGCGTCAGATCGTCGAGAACGCGGGTGAAGATGCCGCGGTGGTCCTGAACGCCGTCAAGGCGGGCAAGGGCGCCTACGGCTACAACGCGGGCACCGGCGAGTACGGCGACATGCTGGACGAGGGCATCCTCGACCCGGCGAAGGTCACGCGCCTCGCGCTGCAGAACGCGGCGTCGGTCGCGGGCCTGCTGCTCACGACGGAAGTCATGATCGCGGAAGCGCCGAAGGATGAAGAGCATGCGCACGGCGGCGGAGCCCCGGGCGGCATGGGCGGAATGGGCGGGATGGACATGTAAGGAGCCGAGAGGCTTCGCACGTCCAGACGCTCAGCGTCTAGCTAGAGAAGATGGAAAGCCCCCGTCGGGAAACCGGCGGGGGCTTTTTGTTTTGGAGATCATGCAGGTCGATTCCCGCGGAGTTGGCCTCGCATGATCGCCGCAGTGAAGTGACTCAGTAGAGCTGCACCGCGCCGGCATAGATCAGCCCGGCGTCGTTGGGATTTCCGCCGACACCCGTCGCGTTGCTGCTGTCGTTGAGAGAGACGCCAAGCACGTTGCCGTCTCCGCTGATCGCGACGCTCGCTCCGAACACGAGATCCGCCCTCGTCACGCCGGGCTTGAGGTAAGTGCGCTGCATCCACTGCGTACCGCTGCGCACGAACACGTACGCGGCGCCCGCTGACAGCGCGCTGTTGTCGAGCGGATTGCCGTAGATACCGGAGCTGAAACTGTCTTCGGTGAAGGCGCCGACGGCCAGGATGTCGCCGTTGGTCGAGAGCGCGACGTCGATGCCGAATCGGTCCTGCGCTTCGGCGTTCGCCGCCTTCAGGTAACTTTGCTGGTGCCAGACGCCGGCGGTCCGGCTGAATACGTACACGGCGCCCGCGTCGGGTGCGCTCGAGTCGTCCTGATTGCCGTCGATCGCGGTGGCGGCGGAGGCTTCTGCGATGGAACCGACGGCGAGCGTGTTGCCATCGCCGCTCAGTTCGAGCGAATACCCGAACTCGAGCGACGGGATCGACCGCGACGCCTTGATGTAGGCTTGCTGCTGCCAGGTGCCGTTGAACGTGAACACGTATACCGCACCCGAGTCGGGCGCGCCGTTGTTGCTCTGGTTGCCACCGACGCCGGTCGCAGCGCTGCCTTCGACCACTGCGGCCACCGCGAGTGTGGCGCCATCGTCGCTCAACGCGAGCGGATAGCCGAACTGGTGGTTTGCGCCGGAATTCGACGCCTTCACGTACGCCTGCTGCGTCCACGTCGTCCCGCTACGGGTGAATAGGTATACCGCGCCGGCGCCACTCGCGAGATTGCTGGCCTGGTTGCCGTCGATGCCGTTCGCGGGGCTGTCCTCGCCGCGGGCCCCGACGGCCACGACGTTGCCGTCGGCGCTGACGTCGACGTCCTCGCCGAAGAGATCTATCGCCTCGCTGTTCGACGCCTTGAGATAAGCCTGCTGGCTCCAGGTCTGGCCGGTGCGCACGAACACGTACGCCGCGCCCGCGCTGATCGCGGTGTTGTCGAGTGCATTGCCATTCACGCCGGTCGCGAAGCTGTCCTCGTATCGTGCGCCCGCCACCAGTGTGTTGCCGTCGGCGCTGAGCGCGAGCGAGATTCCGAACCCGTCCTGGGCGTCGGTGTTCGACGCCTTGATATACGCCTGCTGGGCCCACACCCCGCTCGCACTGCGCGCGAACACGTATACCGCGCCGGCGTCATTGGCGGAGTCGTCGTCCTGGTTGCCGTTGATGCTCTGCGCCGCACTGGATTCACCGTAGGAACTGACGGCCATGGTGCGCCCGTCGCGGCTGATCGCCACGTCGATGCCGAAACTATCTCCCGCATCCGGGTTCGACGCCTTGAAGTACCCCGTCGCCTGGATGTATCCGTTCGTGGATGACAGGTCCACCGATGAAGTGCAGCCGGCGCTGTTGCATGCTTGCACGCGGTAGCGCGCGTTGAGCCAGTCGAGCAGATGGACGGGGACTTCCAAAGGCACTGACGTCGCGCTGGCTGGCAGGTCGGCACCGATCTGCGTGAATGGCGCTACGCCGTCCGCGCTGCCCATCAGCCGGTAGCTAGTGGCGCCCGCCACCGTCGCCCAGGAGAAATCGAGCTGTTTGAGCGTAACCGCGAGGCTTGCGGCAGGGGCGGCGGGCGCGACCACCGGCGGGGGCGGGGTGTTCACGGGAGGAGAATTCCCACCGCCACCACCGCCGCAGCCGGCCACCGCGGCGACGCACAATCCGATCCAGCAGGCAGCATTTCGTTTCATGAGTTTCTCTCCCTGGTCGTGCCGGGAAAGTTAAGAACTCCGCGGATCCGCGGGTATCGCCTGAACGGGCGACACGGCGGGTGGCGCGCCGCCACGCCGACCCCGCTAAACTGCCCGGGAGGTCGACACCGTGATGGATTTGCTGCATCCCTCGGTCCTGATCGTCGAAGACGATCGGACCTTTCGTGCGCGTTTCGAAAAGATTGTTTCGCGAACGGCAAACCTGCGCATCGTCGCCGCCGTGGAGAGCGTCGCCGAGGCGCTGCGCGAGATCGCCGCGCACGACGTCGATCTGCTGATCGTCGACCTCGGCCTGCCGGATGGCGACGGCACCGCCGTCATCCGCAAGGCAGTCGAGACCCACCCCGACTGCGCGGTCATGGTCGTGACGGTTTTCGGCGACGAGGAAAACGTCGTAACGGCGATCGAGGCGGGCGCCAGCGGCTACCTGCTCAAGGACTCGACCAGCGAGGATTTCGCGCTGGCGATCGACGATCTGCTGCAAGGCGGCTCACCGGTGAGTCCGATGGTGGCGCGCCTTATCCTCAATCGCGTGCGCGGCAGTTGTACTCCCGTGAGCGAGAGTGGCGAGGCCGACGAATCCGCGGCCAGACTGAGCGAGCGCGAAGCGCAGATTCTGACCCTCGTCGCCAAGGGATTCGGATTCGGCGAAATCTGCCGGCTGCTGTCGATCTCCACGAACACGGTGAAGACCCACGTCAACCGCATCTATCGCAAGCTTGCGGTGCATTCGCGCGGGCAAGCGGTCTACGAAGCCACGCGTCTTGGTCTCATCGAAATCTAGCTGCCTGCTCGCGCTGGTGTTGTGCGCCGTCGGCACGGCGATCGCGGGCGATACCGTGCCGCACATCCGGTTCGTCGAATTCATCCAGCTCGAGCCATACGACGGCGCCGCGCCGCCGCCGCCCGGCGCCACGGGTTCACATCGCACGCCGGGCTACGTGCACGCTTCGCCGCCGCGGCCGAACTCCCGGAGCTGGTTGCGCGCGCACTTTCGCCTGGAGCGGGCGCCAACCGAAGTCGCGGGGCTGTACGTGTCCAGCGTCATCCGCGGCGTCAAGGTCTTCGTGAACGGAGTGGAAGTGGGCAATACCAGCCTCGCGGATGCGGAATGGTTCGGCTGGAACTACCCGATCTTCTTCACCGTACCGCCCACGCTGCTGCATGCCGGGGACAATGTCCTCGACCTGCGTCTGACACTGAACGATCTCGGTTACGGTTCGCTGAGCGGCGTTCAACTGGGATCGCACGTCGCGCTGAACCCGCTCTACTCGCACGTGCTGTTCTGGCGCGTGACGGGGCCGCAGATCGTCTCGCTGATATCGGTGCTGTTGGGGCTGCTCGCGATTTTCCTGTGGTTGCGACGCCGCGGTGATTCACTCTTCGGCTGGTTCGGGCTCGCCTGCCTCGCGGGCGCTTTCCGCAACACACACTTCTTCGTCAACGCGCCGATTCCCACCCGCGTCTACGAGCTGTGGGCCGCGATTCCCCTGCACGTCATGGCGGTCGCGTTCTTCGTATTCTCTTTCCGCCTGTGTGGCCGGCGCTATCCACGTGTCGAGGCGGGGCTCATCATTGCCGCGCTCGCCTGGATTCTCGTGGCGATCGCCGGGTCGTCGCCCCTGACCATCGATCTCGGCTACTACTGGCTCACGCTCGTATCCCTCGGCACCATCGCATTTGCCGCCGTGCAGTGCTGGCAGCAGCCCCGCGTCGAGCGCCTGCTGTTGCTGCTGGCACTCCTGGTATCCCAGGTGTTCGGCGCGCTCGACTTGCTCATGCTCATCGGCGCGCGCTCGAGTGACACGCGCATCTACCTGATGCCGTACAGCACGCTCTTCTTCAGTCTCGCCATGGGCGCCGTGCTCATCGACGCCTTCGCGAAAGCACGAACGCAGCAGGAGCGGCTCAACGAGGTGCTCGACCAGCGGCTGGCCCTGCGCGAACGCGAACTCGCGGACGAGCACGAAAAGGTGCTGCGGCTCGAGAACGAACGCGTCGCCGCGGGCGAGCGCCGCCGCATCCTGCGCGACATCCACGATGGCCTCGGGTCGCAGCTCATCAGCTCCATCCAGCTGGTCGAGGCCGGGGCCCTGTCGAACGCGGATTTCGCGGCGGTACTGCGTGACTGCGTCGACGACCTGCGTCTCGCCATCGATTCGTTGAAACCCGCCGGTGACGATCTGCTGCTGGTGCTCGCCAATTTCCGCTACCGGATGGAACCGCGCCTGACGCTCGCCGGGCTCAGGCTCGATTGGCGGGTCGATGCCGACGCGCGCTCGCCCGCGCTCACCTCCGAGCAGGTACTGCATGTCCTGCGCATCGTCCAAGAGTCCTTCACGAACGCGGTGAAGCACGCGCATCCCCGCTGTCTCGCTGTCGCATACCTGAATTCGCCGGATGCGAGCTGGTCGTTAAGCGTCAGTGACGATGGCGCAGGATTCGACCTGGCTGCGCACCGGCCCGGCGAT
>CADEED010000029.1 GCA_902826225.1 uncultured Pseudomonadota bacterium
CGCTGAAAGCATCTAAGCGGGAAGCCCCCCCCAAGATTAGATCTCCCTGGGAACTTGATTCCCCTGAAGGGCCGTCGAAGACTACGACGTTGATAGGCTGGGTGTGTACAGGCAGTAATGCCTTCAGCTAACCAGTACTAATTGCCCGTGAGACTTGACCATATAACTTCAAGCAGTTTGGCTGTTGCTGGCCACGCGTTTCGGCGCGCTGCTGCGAAGTGATGTCGATTGGAGCATTCACATGGTGAATGCGGCATGTCCGAGCACTGTGTTCACGTGCGACTGGGCGTCAATTCAAAAAACCTTCCGGATTGGGCGTGGCGTGTCGGTAGTTAGGCCGCACGGGACGCTAAACAGAATTCCCTGGCGGCTATAGCGAGCGGGAACCACCCGATCCCATTTCGAACTCGGAAGTGAAAACGCTCCGCGCCGATGATAGTGTGGCAGCTGCCATGCGAGAGTAGGTCACTGCCAGGGTCCTAACGCCAAGAGCCCCCGTCACGAAAGTGGCGGGGGCTTTTTCATTCCCGGTGCGGGTGCGAAGATCGGCCCGCGGACATGAATCGAGTCACCCGACCCATACCCGAGCTGACGGGTTGCAGTCCTGAACGGCTGCCGCTCGCGGACCTGCTTGCCGGCAAGCAGCCCCGCGTGCTCCGGGGTCTCGTGTCCGAATGGGGCATCACGCGCGCCGGTCTGCGTTCCGATGCGGACGCCATCGATTACCTGCGTTCGTTCTACAACGGCCGGGTGATCAGCGCGTCCTTCGGCGGCCCCGAGATCGCCGGCCGGCTCTTCTACAACGAGGACTTCACCCAGCTCAATTTCGCGAGCCGGCGGACCCGGCTCGACGAAGTGCTGGAGCAGATCCAGCGGCACCTTGCGGACGAACGTCCGCCGACGATGTACGTCGGATCCACCGTCATCGACTCATGCCTGCCCGGATTCCGCCAGGACAACGACCTGGGGCTCGCGGGGCACGGCATCGATCCGCCGCCCGCGATCTGGATCGGCAACCGCACGATCGCCTCGTGTCACTACGACGCGCCGAACAATATCGCGTGCTGCGTGGTCGGCCGCCGGCGTTTCACGCTGTTTCCGCCCGACCAGATCTTCAATCTCTATCCGGGCCCGCTCGATCCGACGCCCGGCGGGCAGGCCATCAGCCTGGTCGATTTCGCGAACCCGGATCTCGAAAGGTTTCCGGCTTTCCGCACGGCACTCGAGGCTGGCATGACGGCCGAGGTCGGACCGGGCGACGCCGTCTTCATCCCGAGCATGTGGTGGCACCACGTGCAGGGGCTGTCGGCCTTCAACACGCTCGTGAACTACTGGTGGAGCACGTCTCCCGCCTACCTCCCCACGCCGATGCACGCGCTCTATCACGCGATCTGGGCAGTTCGCGACCGGCCGGAAAGCGAAAAGCGTGCCTGGCGCGACGTCTTCGAGTACTACGTTTTCGGCGACGGTGCCCGCGCGGGTGCACACCTGCCCGCCCAGGCACGCGGCCTCCTCGGGCCGATCGACGAGAATCAAGCGCGACAGATCCGCGCCATGCTCATCAACAAGCTGAATCGCTGAACCTCCGAGGGTCGATCCTTGCAGACTAGTGAAGTGAAGAAAGTGGTGATCGCGGGCGGCGGCACGGCCGGGTGGCTCGCCGCGGCCGCGCTCTCGCACCAGCTCGGCCGGATCGTGCAGATCACGCTGATCGAGTCTGAGGAGATCGGGACGATCGGCGTCGGCGAGGCGACGATCCCGCCGATCCGCGTGTTCCACAAGCTGCTGCAGGTCGACGAGCAGGAGTTCATGCGCGCGACCGCGGCCACCTTCAAGCTCGGCATCTCGTTCGAGAACTGGGCGCGCGACGGCGACCGCTACATCCACTCGTTCGGCCGCAATGGAAAGCCGACCTGGATGTGCGAGTTCCACAATTTCTGGCTGCGCAGCCGCGAACTCGGCGTCGAGTCCGAACTCGGAGACTACTGTTTCGAGCTGCAGGCGGCGAAGGCGAACAAGTTCGCGTTCCCGAAAGAGGGCGAGATCAACTATGCGTATCACTTCGACGCCGGCCAGTATGCGAAATTCCTGCGCCGCTTCTCGGAGACGCACGGCATCCGCCGCATCGAGGGAAAGATCAGGGAAGTCAGGCAGCATGGCGAGACCGGCAACATCGAAGCGCTCGTGCTCCACTCCGGCGAGGTCGTCGCCGGCGACTTCTTCATCGACTGCACCGGCTTTCGCGGGCTCCTCATCGAGCAGACACTGAAGACGGGCTACGAGGACTGGTCGCAGTGGTTGCCCTGTGACAGCGCAGCCGCCGTGCAGACCGAACTCACCGGCCCGGCCGCCCCGTACACGCGCGCGGTGGCCCACGACAGCGGCTGGCGCTGGTGCATTCCCCTCCAGCACCGCGTCGGCAACGGCCTGGTCTACAGCAGCCGCTTCCTCTCCGACGATGCCGCGAAGGCCGCGCTCGTCGGCGCCATCGACGGCAAGACGATCACCGAGCCGCGGGTGCTGAAGTTCCAGACCGGCCGCCGCCGCCAGGTATGGAACAAGAACTGTCTCGCGCTGGGTCTCGCCAGCGGGTTCATCGAACCGCTCGAGTCGACGAGCATCCATCTCATGATGGTCGGTGTCACCCGGCTCCTGCACCTGTTTCCCTTCGGCGGCGTGAATCAGTCGCTTGTCGACCAGTACAACGAGGGCGCACGCGCGGAGATGGAAAAGACGAGAGATTTCGTCGTGCTCCACTACCACGCGACTCAGCGCGACGACTCGCCGTTCTGGCGGCACTGCCGGGACATGCCCATTCCCGATTCTCTCGCCCATCGCATCGAGCTGTTCCGGGAGAACGCATACGCCTTCCAGGGCGACGGCGAGATGTTCCGGGTCGATTCGTGGGCGCAGGTGATGCTCGGCCAGCGCATCGCGCCCCGTTCCTATCATCACGGCGCCCGCATCCTGCCCGAGCAGGACTTGCGCAAATTCCTCGCGGATTTCCGCGCGTCGATAGCGCAAACCGTCGAGCGGATGCCCGTTCACCAGGACTTCGTGAATCAATACTGCCTGGCGAGCAACAGCGTCTGGAACTGAATCGATGAAGCCCCATCCGGATCTGCGCATCCAGAAGCTCACGATCGGCCACGAGCAGGCGCCGCTCGCCGTCATCGACAATGTCGCGGCGAACGCGGACGAACTGGTCGAGATGGCGGCCGGAAAGATGTTCGGCAGCGTCGCGAGTCACTACCCCGGGGTGCGCGCGAAGGCGCCGCTCACATACCACCAGTTAGTGCTTGCCACGCTGCGCGACCTGTTCGTCGGCTATTTCGGGCTCGCGCCGTCGGTGCGCGTCACGAGCTGCCACTTCTCGGTGATGACGACGCGGCCGGAAGACCTCGCGCCTCTGCAGACGATCCCGCACATCGATTCGCACGATAGCCGCGAGCTCGCGTTCGTACACTATCTCTTCCGGCGCGATTGTGGCGGCACGGCTTTCTACCGGCATCGCAGTACAGGATTCGAGTTCATCGACCAGGCGCGCAGGGTCCAATACTTCGCGAAGGTGGAGGAGGAACGCGAAGGCCCCCACCGCTCGCCGCAGTCCTACATCAACGGGGACACGGCGCTCTACGAGCAAATAGGCCGCCAGGACGGCGTTTTCAACCGCATGCTCGTGTACCGTCGCAATTCACTGCATTCCGGCTGCATCGGCCCCGAGTTCGTGTTCGACGCGGATCCGCGCCGCGGACGCCTCTCGCTCAACGGATTCCTCGCCTGACAACCGGCGACGGCCGGGACACGCCGCTCTGACGTTCCCGCGGAATCTGCTGCACAAGGTTGTTGTTTTTTTGGTCGCACCGCAGCGGCAGATCGTGAATGCCTGTCGTGGCATGTCCCGAGATGTCTCGTAAAGACATGATTCGCTTGGGGATAGCGAGATGTGGAGCGCGGGTCGGCAGGACGATCGAGACCCGATTTAACCGTGGACTTTCGTACACAGGCTGCATATCCTCCGTTGCAGTCTTGAGGGGGACGCGCGATTGCGTAGGCATTGCTTCAGCCAGTCACGGGCCGGTTCTCGGTTCCGTTCGGATCTGCGGTCTCGCAGGCCTTCCCCGTTATTTTCCAGTCGACTGACAAATCCTTGATCTGAAAATTTTCCGATCAGGGACGTGTTTGCTTTGTGAATGTTTGCGGTACCAACAACGACTAGATGTACGAGTGCGGAGGACATCTGATTATGAAATTCAACCGAAAGACATTGCCTATTGCATCGAAGGCACTGTTCACCATCGTGGGTGGAGCAGTGCTGGTGAATCCCGTGTTCGCGCAGGAACAAGGGAGTGAAGAAATCGAGGAAGTGATCGTCACCGGTCTGCGCGGAAGCTTGAAGGCTTCGCTCGAGACCAAGCGTGACGCACTGGGCGTCGTCGATGCGATCAACGCCGAGGACATCGGTAAATTCCCGGACACCAACCTGTCGGAAGCGCTCCAGCGCATCACGGGTCTGTCCATCGACCGTCGCAACGGCGAAGGCGCCACGGTGACGGCGCGAGGCTTCGGTCCGCAGTTCAACATGGTGACGTTGAACGGCCGCCAGATGCCGACGGCCGACACCTTCGGCGACGGCGGCGCGGTCGGCGGCGGTGCCGCCGGCAACACGCGTTCGTTCAACTTCGCGAATCTCGCGGCCGAAGCGATCAGCGCGGTCGAGGTGTACAAGACCGGCCGTGCCGACATCGCCACCGGTGGTATCGGTGCGTCGATCAACGTACGTACCGCGCGTCCGCTCGACAGCGACGGGCTCGTACTCAATCTCGGCGCCAAGATGGTGAACGACACCACGAATCGCGAAGGTGATGACATCACCCCCGAGATCTCGGGCATCTTCAGCTGGGCCACCGACAACAAGATGTTCGGCATCGGCTTGTCGGCCAGCTACCAGAAGCGCGACAGCGGTTCCTCATCGTCGACGGTCAACGACTGGCAGATCCGCCCGTGGAACTCGACGCTGAGCGCCATCCAGGGCCAGGTCCCGCTCTACGTCAACAACAACGACACGCCCTACGACACCGCTGACGATTTCATCGACGCGGAGATCATCAACGCGCCGGCGAACGGTCAGCTGTACGGCATCCCGAACGACATCCGTTATGCGTTCTCGGATTCCGAGCGTGAGCGCATCAACACGCAGTTCACGGTGCAGTACCAGCCGGTCGACGGCCTCACGTTCACGCACGACATCACGTTGGTCGAGCAGAATCTGAAGGAAGACCGTGGTGAGCAGACGATCTGGCTGCAGCGTAACGGCTTCGACTTGATCGAGTTCGACACCGGCAACGAAGTGGCGACGCCCGTTCGTCTCCACGAGTACACCGGCGCCGGCAAGGACTTCGGTTACGAGCAGCAGCACCGCGAACAGCGCAACACGCTCATGTCGATGGGCTTCAACGCCGACTGGAACGTCACCGAGCAGTTCAACCTGAACTTCGACTTCCATCGTTCGCGCGCACGCAGCCTGCCCGATGACGGAGTCACGGGCGGCAGCCAGACGGCGTTCAGCCTCGCGGGCAAGGTGCCCAGCACCTGTCTCGAGTTCTACGGTGCGAACCCGATGGGTGGTGCCCCCGCGTGCCGCAACCAGTCGGGCTTCTGGACGCAGGAGTTCCAGTTCAACGGAGGCCTGCCGATCGCGGCCCGCACCTTGTACCCGGATCGCCTCACGGCGCTGGCGGGTGGTGCCGGCCAGGACGACTACACGTTTGACCAGTCGAGCCTGGGTTCGCAGATCCTGCGCATTTCCTATCAGGAGCAGCGCACGAACGTGAACCAGGCGCGCATCGACGGCGAGTTCGAGTTCGAGGGTGGCAGCACCTTCGGCTTCGGCGTCGAGACCCGCGCCATGGAGACGCATCAGCGCTCCTCCGGCTCGAACCTGACGATGGGCGACTGGGGTGTCGGCGACACCGGCACCGTGCCGGACATGGTCGCGCTGCTCACGCCGTTCAGCCTCACGGGTGCATTCGACGACTTCAACCCGGTCGGTGCGCCGACGGGTGGCTGGAAGGGGAATGCCAACGTGCTCGGCCAGTGGGCGCTGGATCACGGCTACGTGAACTGGACGGAGGCTTCCGCTCCGGACGGTCAGCTGCGTTACAACCCGGGATTCAACACCGACAGCGTGATCGAGGAAGACACCCAGGCGGTCTACGCGCAGTTCGCGTGGAAGTTCGAGGTCGGCACTATGCCGGCGAATCTCGTGGTCGGCGCGCGTTACGAGGAGACGACGGTCAAGGCGACAAACAGCCTGCTGGTCCCGACGGCGCTGCTCTGGCAGGACGACAACGACTTCCAGGTCGTACGTCCCACCACGGCGACGCTGGTGGAAGGCGACGGCGACTACAACAACCTGCTGCCGAACCTCGACTTCGACATCGGCATCACGGACTCGCTCAAGGCGCGCTTCTCGTACAGCAAGACGATTGCCCGCGCGGGCTACGGCACGCTGGCCGCGGGCCAGAATCCCGGCACGCCGGGTGGTTCGACGATCAACGGCTTCACGCCGGGTGGCAACCAGAACAACCCGGGCATCCTGCCGCTCGAGTCCGATAACTTCGATCTGTCCTTCGAGTACTACTTCTCGGATACGGGTTACGTGTCCGTGGGTGCGTTCCAGAAGAACGTCGAAAACTTCATCGGCAACTCGGTGGTTCCGCTCGAGCTGTATGGCATCCGCAACCAGACGGGTGGCCCGCGCGCCCAGACGGCGCTGGCCTATCTGCAGGCCAACGGCTTCGGCACGAACGACTCGGCGCTGTTCACCGCCACCGCGATGCTGGCCAACCCCGGCACCTTCGTGGATGCGATGGGCACGTCGTGGACCGGCGGCCTGGCGAACTACAACGGCTCGGAGGCGCAGCACATCGCCTTCGCGACGCGGTACGACCTGCTGCCGACGGCCGAGGATCCTCTCTACACGTTCAACATCAACACGCCGACGAACAACCAGGAAGCCAAGATCCATGGTTACGAGTTCGGCGGTCAGTACTTCTTCGGAGACTCTGGCTTCGGCGTACTGGCGAACTACACGATCGTGAAGGGTGACATCGGCTACGACGTGGCGAGCGATCCGAACCAGAACCAGTTCGCGCTGACGGGTCTGTCCGACTCCGCGAACGCGGTGCTGATGTTCGAGAAGTTCGGCATCTCGGCGCGTCTCGCCTACAACTGGCGCGACGAGTTCCTGTCGAACATCAACCAGGGTGGCTTCAGGAACCCGATCTTCGTCGAAGCGTACGACCAGATCGACCTGTCGGTCGGCTATGACATCAGCGACAACCTCGCGGTGTCGTTCGAGGCCATCAACCTGACGGGCGAGGACATCCGCTGGCACGGCCGTTCGGCCCTGCAGATGTGGCGTCTGGAAGACCAGGGTGCGCGTTACGCCCTCGGTGCCCGTTACAAGTTCTGAGAATCCAAGTTCAAAGAACGCGTAAAGGGTGATGAAATGGGAAGGCCGCTACGCGAGTAGCGGCCTTTCCTTTTGAGAGGTCGCGATGCCCAGACACGAGATGGTCAACAACGTCACGCACAAGAACCTGCGCGTGATCACCCGCCACGGCCCGGAGTTCGGCGACAACGTCGGAACGGTCATGATCGTGCCGACCGAATTCGGCGACATCCAGCGCGAGTACCCGATCTTCTTCCGCCAGGATACACAGGGCGAATTCATGTCCGTCGCGCTGCTTGGCTTCGCGAAGGACGAAAACCTCTTCCTCGAGGGAGATCGCTGGGATGCGAACTACGTCCCCGCGATGCTCGCGCGCGGACCGTTCCTCATCGGCTTCCAGCAGCGCGAGGAAGGTGGCGACGTGCGGCGGGAACCCGTCATCCACATCGACATGGAGAGCCCGCGCGTCAGTCAGACCGAGGGTGAGCCGGCGTTTCTCGATCTCGGAGGCAACAGCCCGTACCTCAACCGCATCGCGGGCATCCTGAACGGGATCAACCAGGGGATCGACGTGAGCAAGGCGATGTTCGCCGCGTTCACCGCGGCAGGTCTCATCGAGCCGCTTAAGGTCGAGGTCAAGTTCGCCGAGGAGCAGTACGACCTCGTCGGGTTGCAGACGATCAATCGCGAGAAGCTCGCCAACCTCGACGCACAGACTTTGCACTCACTGCATCGTTCGGGATTCCTGCAAGGCGCATTCCTCGTGGTGAACTCGCTGCAGAACGTGCAGCGGCTCGTGGATCGCAAGCAGCGGCGGAAGGCCCGCCAGTCTGCCGCATAGCCTCGAGGATCAGACCGACAGCGCGTCGTACACGACGACCTTCTGCCAGAGGTGCGAGCAGTCCGCGACGAATTTCTGGTGCACCGGGTGATCCTGGTAGATCTTCTGCCCGGCGACATCGTCGAAGAAGAGGATTTCGGACGCGCTGTAGCTGTTGTCCACGACGTCCCGTTTCTCCGTGCTCGCCGGTACGCCGAAGTGCGCGCCGCGCACCGACTCGATCCGGGTGAGCGTCTTCAGGCCCTCGAGCAGGCGCGCAAGATCTTCTTTCGATTCCGGATTCTTGAGCCAGAAGAACACGTGGTGGACGAGTTTGGGATAGGTCACGGACGATGCTCCGGCGGGTTCGGGGATCAGGATGCTGGCGCCAGCGGCGACGGCCCCGGCGATTAACGTTCTGCGAGTCGTGCTCATGCCGACAACTCCGCGGTGAGGGCCGATTTCGGCGCGGCTAGGTTTTCGTAGGAAGCTTCGAGGGCGCGGCGGAAGCGCTCGTCACCGAGCAGGTCGGGCGGCAGCACGGCCTCGCAGGCCGCGAACCGCTCGATGTCCGCGCGGGCCTCGCCCGTGCAGGCCTTGCCGATGTCCGCGAGGCGCGCGGCATCTGGATCGACGATCGCAACGCCGGCTTTCGCCTGCCGGACGACGAAACGCATCCAGGCCGCCAGCGGGACCACCAGACGATGCACCGGCCGCCCGGCGCGCAGCGCCTCGCCGATCGTGACGACGATGCGAACGGGCAGTTTTTTCGAGCCGTCCCACGCGATCTGCGAGAGCAGGTGCCGGATCCCCGGGTTCCGGAATCGCGCGAGTACGGCGGAAATGTACTGCTCCGCGTCGAAGCCCGGCGTCGATCCCAGGCTCGGTCCCAGATCCCGCTTCATCAGGCGCTCGACGAAACTCGCGAGCTGTTCGTCACGCATCGCATCCGCGACCGTCTCGTGTCCGCGCAGCAGGCCGACGTACGTGAGCGTCGAGTGCGGCCCATTGACGAGGCGGAGCTTCGCTCGGTCGTACACGCCGACATCCTTCGCGAGCGTGACGCCGACGGATGGCCAGTCCGCCTCGCGCATCGCCGGCAGGTCCTCGATGACCCATTGCGTGAACGGCTCGCGCTGGATCGGCCACCGGTCGTCGAGGCCCGTGAGCTCGCGCGTGCGTTCTCGAAGCCGGTCGTCGGTGGCCGGCGTGATGCTGTCGACCATCGTCCTCGGGCTTGCGACCTCGGCCTCGATCCACTGCGCGAGCGCGGCATCGGTCGCGCGCGCGAAAGTCACCAGGGCGCGTTTGAGTACCGCGCCGTTGTCCGGCAGGTTGTCGCAGCTCAGCACCGAGTACGGCGGAATTCCCTGCGCGCGACGGCGTTTCAGGCCTTCGACGAGCCAGCCGATGGTGCTGCGCGGCGCATCGGGATTCGCGAGGTCGTGGGCGATGTCCGCATTGGAGGCATCGAGTTCGTTGCGGGCGTCGAGGCAATAACCCTTCTCCGTGACGGTCATGGAGACGAGGCGCGTGTCGCGCGCTGCGAGCCGCGCGAACGCCCGCGCGGCGTCGGTGGGACCCACGAGCAGTTCGCGGATCGCGCCGATCACGCGCGCGCGCGGTGCTGCACCGAGTTCGACGAGCGTGTAGAGACCCTGCTGCGGATCGATCGCATCGCGCAGCGTCGTGCTCTTCAACGACAGCGCGGAGATCGCCCAGCGCTTGTCGGCGTGCAGCAGCGTATCCGCGTAGTACGCCTGGTGCGCGCGATGGAACGCCCCCGGGCCGATGTGCACGATGCCGAACTTCGTCGCGCCACGATCGTAAGTGGGCAGGATCGCGCCCGAGCGGGCGGAATGCAGGCTCGCCTCGGTGAGGCGCGGCAGGATCATCTCGATTCCTTGTCGCTAGTGATTGTGGCGCGGAGTCTTGGCAGCCACACCGCGGTATTTGACCGCCATCTCCATGACGGCGCCAGTGTCGAGCTGGCCGACCGTGTTGCGATAGAGCTCCTGCCAAGGGGTCGCGCTTTCCGGCACCGCCGGCGGACCTGCCTGGCGACGACGCGCGATCTCCTCGTCGGACACCAGCATGTCGCAGGTTCCCCTGGCGAGATCGATGCGTATGCGGTCCCCGGTGCGCAGCCACGCGAGCCCGCCACCCGCGGCACTCTCCGGTGAGCAGTTGAGGATGGACGGACTGTCGGACGTGCCCGACTGGCGGCCGTCACCGAGCGTCGGCAGGCTCGTCACCCCCCGTTTGATCAGTGCGTCCGGCGGCTGCATGTTCACGACCTCGGCGGAGCCGGGCCAGCCGAGCGGACCCGAACTGCGCATCACGAGGATCGTGTTCTCGTCGATGTTCAGGGCAGGATCGTTGATGCGCGCGTGGTAGTCGGTGGAGCCGTCGAACACGGCCGCATTGCATTCGAACACGTCGCCGTTGGCGAGATAGCGCTGGCGGAATTCTGGGGAAATCACGCTCGTCTTCATGATTCCGAAGTCGAACAGGTTGCCCCTCAGCACGAGGAAGCCGGCTTTCTCCTGCAAGGGATTTTCGAACGACGTGATGACGTCGGCATCCACGGAATGCCGGCCCGCGACGTTCTCGGCCAGCGAGCGGCCAGTCACTGTCAGCGCCTCGCCGTCGACCTTGCCCGCGCGAATGAGCTCGGTGAGCACCGCCGGGACGCCGCCCGCGCGATGGAAGCGTTCGCCCAGGTATTTGCCGGCGGGCTGCAGGTTCACGATGAGCGGCAGGTCGCGGCCATATTTCATCCAGTCGTCGGGCGTGATCTCGATGCCCGCGTGGCGCGCCATCGCCACCAGGTGGGGCTGGGCGTTCGTCGAGCCGCCAATGGCCGCAATGGCCGCGATTGCGTTGAGGAACGATTGCCGCGTGAGGATCTTCGACGGCCGCAGATCCTCGAAGGCCATCTCGACGATGCGCCGGCCGGTCTCGTAGGAGATCTGGCCGCGTTCGCGGTACGGCGCGGGGATGGCCGCGCAGCCCGGCAGCGAGAGGCCGAGCACCTCGGCGACCGCGTTCATCGTCGACGCGGTGCCCATCGTGTTGCAGTGCCCGAGCGACGGCGCGGATGCCGCCGCAGCCGCGAGGAACTGCTTCTCGTTGATCTGGCCGGCGGCGAGCTTGCGGCGTGAGCGCCAGATGACCGTGCCCGAGCCCACGAGATCGCCCTCGTGCCAGCCGTCGAGCATCGGTCCGCCCGACAGCACGATCGCGGGGATGTCGACGGTCGACGCGGCCATGATCTGCGCCGGTGTCGTCTTGTCGCAGCCGGTCGTCAGAACCACGGCGTCGAGCGGATAGCCGTGCAGGATCTCGACCAGACCCAGGTACGCGAGATTGCGGTCGAGCGCCGCGGTCGGACGTCGGCAGTTCTCGAAGATCGGGTGCAACGGGAATTCCATCGGCACGCCGCCCGCGTCGCGAATGCCTTCGCGCACACGTTTCACCGTGTCGAGGTGAATGCGGTTGCAGGGCGTGAGATCGCCGCCGGTCTGCGCGATGCCGATGATGGGCTTGCCCGACAGCAGCTCGTCGGCCGTCAGGCCGTAGTTCATGAAGCGCTCGAGGTAGAGCGCCACCATGTCGAGGTGCCGCGGATCGTCGAACCAGTCGCGCGAGCGGAAGCGGCGTCGGGGTTGGATCTGCGTGGTCGAGTCAGAGGCCATGGGTCACGATTCCCTGCGAGAGTCCGGGGACGTCGATGCGCGTGCGGAACAGGCCGCCGGCGAGCGGCTGCGCCTTGCGCTCTTCCGCGTCGAGCGCGACGTGCGCGGTGGTGATGTAAAGCGTCTTGAGGTCGGCCCCGCCGAACGCGGCCTTGGTGACGGCCGAGCAGGGCAGGCGGATCTGCTCGAGTAGTTTGCCTTCGGGGGAGTAGCGCTGCAGCCCCCAACCGCCGAAGACGCCGGTCCACACGCAGCCCTCGGCGTCGATGACGGGCCCGTCGGGGTATCCCGCGCCGGGCTCGAAGCGGACGAAGACGCGCTTGTTGGAAAGGGAGCCGGTGCGCGCGCGGTCGAAGGCGTAAATGATGCCCGCCAGCGTATCCGTGTGATACAGCACGCGCCCGTCGGGACTTTCGGCCGGTCCGTTCGTGACGACGTAACCGGGATCGCGACGGATGCAGCCTGCGGCGCCCAGCTGGTAGAGGGCACCGCTCGGTTCTTCCTCGTTGTCGTCCATCGAGCCGAACCAGAGAAAGCCTTCTGAATCGACGAAGCCGTCGTTGAGCCGGTTGTTCGGCGCATGCGGCTCGACGACGTGCAGCAGCGTGAAGTTGCCGGTTTCCGGATTGAAGCGGTGCAGACCGGTCTTCAGGCCGGCGAGCCACCCGCCATCGCGCGTGGGCGCGATGAATCCGACGCGGGACGGGGCGCTCCAGGTACGGCGGTCACCGGTTTCAGGATCGAAGCGGTGAATCGCGGGGGCCTTGATGTCGACGAACCAGAGTGCGTTCTAGGCGGCGGACCATACCGGCCCTTCCCCGAGGATCGCGCCGACCGGCCACACGCATTCGACGTCCGACATTTATCGATATCCCGCATCCACCCAGTAGTTGTGCGACGTGCACATGCGCGCATCGTCGGAGGCGAGGAACAATACCATCGCGGTCACGTGCTCCGGGTCGACTCTCGATTTGAGGCACTGCTGGGCGAGGATCTTGGCTTCTTCCTCGGGCGTGTGCCACAGCTTCATCTGCCGCGGGGTGCGGATCGCGCCGGGCACCACGCAGTTGACGCGGATACCCGCCTCGCCGAGATCGCGCGCGAGCGCGCGCGTCATCCCCTCGATGCCGGCTTTCGCCGTTTCGTACACCGGCATGCCGGGCAGCGACAGGTGCCAGGACACCGAGCCCATGTTGACGATGCAGCCGCCGCCGGCCTTCTTCATCCCGGGGGCGACCGCCTGCGCCGCGAAGAACAGGTGCTTGAGATTCACGCCGATGCGCTGCTCCCAGTACTCGGGCGTCACGTCTTCGAACTTGTGCCGGTCGTCGTTCGCCGCGTTGTTCACGAGCACCGCCACCGGGCCCACCTTTGCCTCGACCTCCGCCAGCGCCGCGCGCAGCGCCTTCGTGTCCGTGATGTCGCACTGGATGAACTGCGTGCCGTTGCCGAGCCGCGCGACCAGGGCCTGCGACTCCTTCGTGGCCACGTCGAGGAAGAACACGCGTGCCTTCTGGCGCGTGAACCCCTCGACGATCGCCTCGCCGATGCCGGAGCCGCCGCCGGTGATCACGACGGTCTTGCCCGCGAGCGAGGGGTAGGCAGCGTGCGACATATCGTCCTTCGGGCTTCAGGCCCAGGTGTAACTGGTCTTGACTTGGGTGTAGAACTCGACTGCCGCGAAACCCTGCTCGCGCGGGCCGAAGCTCGACTTGCGCGTGCCGCCGAACGGCACGTGGTAATCGACGCCGGCGGTCGGCAGGTTCGTCATCGTCATGCCCGCGCGCACGTTGCGCACGAAGTGGCGCGCGAACTTGAGGGAGCTCGTCATGATGCCGGCCGAGAGGCCGAATTCTCCGGCGTTGGCCGCGGCCAGGGCTTCGTCGTAATCCTTCACGCGGACGGTCGAAGCGACGGGGCCGAACACCTCTTCGCAGTTGATGCGCTGGTCGATCCGGGTGTCGACGATAAGTGCGGGCGAAATGTAGTAGCCGGGAGCCGCGAGCTGCAACGCTTCACCGCCCACCACCTTTCGGCCGCCAGCCTTCACGGCGATGTCGACGTACGACAGCGACGTGGCGAGCTGCGCGTCGCTCGCGAGCGGCCCCATCTGCGTGTCGGCCGCGAGCGCATCGCCGACCTTGAGCGCCTTCACGCGCGCGGCGAGTTTTTCGACGAAGAGGTCGTGGATGTTCTGCGTCACGATGATGCGACTCGACGCCGTGCAGCGCTGACCAGTCGCGAAGAATGCGCCGTCGAGCGCGCATTGCACCGCGCGATCCAGGTCGCAGTCGTCGAGCACCACGAGCGGATTCTTGCCGCCCATCTCGAGCTGCACGCGCGCGTTGTGGGACATCGCCGCCTTCGCGACGCCCGCGCCGGTGCCCTGGCCGCCGGTGAACGACACGCCGACCACGTCGGGATGCTCGACGAGCGCGCCGCCCATCGACCCGCCGCCCAGGATCAGGTTGAACACGCCCTTCGGCATGCCCGCCTCGTGGATGATCTCGGCGAGCGCGTGGGCGGTCGCGGGCGTCAGCGATGCCGGCTTCATGACGACCGTGTTGCCGAACGCCAGGGCCGGCGCGGCCTTCCATGCCGGGATCGCGATCGGAAAGTTCCATGGCGTTATCAAACCGAAGACGCCGATGGGCTCGCGGTAGGTCTCCACCGCGACACCGGGGCGCGTCGAATCGACCGTCACGCCGTGCCGGCGCAACGCTTCGCCCGCCATGAACTTGAAGATGCGCGCCGCGCGCATGACTTCGCCCTTGCCCTCGGGGAGGGTCTTGCCCTCCTCGCGCGAGAGGAGGCGGCCGAGATCGTCGGCGCGCGCCATGATGAGCGAGCCCACCTTGTCGAGGACGTCCGAGCGGACTTCGGGGCTCGCGTTCGCCCACGCGGGAAATGCGGCTTTCGCCGCGGAGACGGCCGCGGCGACCGTGTTCTTGTCGCCTCCCGGCACCTTCGCGACGATGTCGCGCGTGTCGGACGGGTTGAGGCTTTCGGACGCGGGCGAGCCCGCGACGAATTGCCCATCGATGTAATGGGTGAGTTGTTTCGTGTCTGTCACGTGGATTCCGTTCAAGAGTTCAGCAGGCCGCGACGCGCGAGATTGCGCATCAGGTCGGCGATTCCGAAACCCCACGTGGGGGCCTGGTCGCAGGTCGTTACTTTATTCTCCAGCACTCCCAATTTCTCGGCTGAAACACGCACGACGTCGCCATTGCGGTGCGTGAAGCCCTGTCCCGGTGTCCCCCGATCGACGATCGGCGCGAACATCGTCCCCAGGAACAGCGCAAAACCGTCCGGATAGGCGTGGTGCTTGCCGATGGTCTGTCCGACGAGTTCCACCGGGTCGCGGCTGATCTGTGACATCGAGCTCTGGCCCTCGAGCCGGAAACCCTCCGGGCCGTCGATCTCCAGCCGGACGACCGCCGAACGCACGTCGTCGAGCGTGAATCGTCCGTCGAACATGCGGATGAACGGGCCGATGGCGCAGGACGCGTTGTTGTCCTTGGCCTTGCCTAACAAGAGCGCGCTGCGTCCCTCGATGTCGCGCAGGTTGACGTCGTTGCCGAGGGACGCGCCGAGGATCCGCCCGGCGCTATCTACCGCGAGCACGATCTCGGGTTCTGGGTTGTTCCAGGCGGAGTCGGCGCGGACGCCGATCCAGTCGCCCCAGCCGACGGTCGACAGCGTCGGCGCCTTGGTGAAGATCTCCGCGTCGGGGCCGATCGCGACTTCGAGGTACTGCGACCACAGGCCGTCGGATATGAGCGCCGCCTTGAGTTTCCGCGCGGCGTCCGAACCCGGCTTCACGGAACGGATGTCGGCGCCGATGCGGTCGCGGAGATTGTCGCGCAGGCCCTGCGCCTTGCTCGCGTCGCCGCGGCAACGTTCCTCGATGACGCGCTCCATCGCCGAAATGGCGAACGTGACGCCGCTGGCCTTGATGCACTGCAGGTCGAAAGGCGAGAGCAGGCGCGTCTCGCGCGCCGCCGGGTACGATCGCTCGAACGCGAAGGCCTCGAGCGGGCCGAGATCCGCGCCGGCCGGCACGTCGACGTTCCAGCCGTTGAGGAGCTGCGACACCGTCGCCGCATGGCGCGACACGTCGCGCACGCGTCCGCCGCTGACGACGACCGGCGTCGGCCCGTCTTTCGTCAGCATTCGCCCGACGAGAATCGCGTCGCGCCAGTCCGATGGAAGGTGTTCGATCATGAGTACGCCCCGCGTCGGCTGACTCCAGGTCAGGCCGGCGACTTCTTCCATAGTTTCTGCATGTTCTCGAGCGACATGCCCTTGCTCTCCGGGACGAACTTCCAGACGAACAGGGCCGACAGCACGCTGAACCCGCCGTACAGCCAGTAGGCGAAACCGTGGTTGAACGCGGCATTCAGCGCCGTGTTGCCGTCCATGATGTTGAAGGTCACCGTCACCACCCAGTTCATGAACCATTGCGCGGCCACCGCGATCGCCATGGCCTGGTTGCGGATGGAATTCGGGAAGATCTCGGCCAGCATCACCCAGACGACCGGTCCCCACGACAGCGAGAACCCGGCGATGTAGATGCAAACCACGACGACGGCCGGCGTGCCGACCGACGTGCCGTAGATATTGAACAGGAATCCCAGCGCCGTCATCGAGATCGCCATGATGATCGAGCCCAGGATCAGGAGGGGCTTGCGGCCCCAGCGGTCGACCGTCACCGTCGCCACGAGCGTGAAGACGACCAGGACGATGCCGATGATCACCGTCTGCGCGAAGGCCGCGTTTCCGACGAAGCCCATGTTGGTGAACATCTGCGTCCCGTAATACAGGACGGCGTTGATGCCGACGAGCTGCTGGAAGACCGACAGCAGGATGCCCACCACGATGACGAGGCCGCCATAGGAGAAGAGATGGCCGGCCGTTTCCTTGAGCGACGCATCGATCTCGGCGAGCACGATCTTCGCCTCGGACTCGTTCGCGAGTTTCTTGAGGACTTCGTTGGCCTTCTCCGGCTTGCCCTTGAGCATGAGGCCGCGAGGTGTCTCCGGCACGAAGAACAGCAGCACCACGAACAGACCCGCGGGGATCGCGCACGACGCCAGCATGTAGCGCCAGCCGATGTCGTGCAGCCAGTTCACGTCGCCGCCGAAACTCGCGATGCCGGCGTTGACGAAGTACACGAGCGAGATGCCGGACACGATCGCGATCTGCTGGTACGTCACGAGCGCCCCGCGGCGCGACGGCGGCGCGATCTCGGCGATGTACATGGGCGCGAGCATCGAGGCGAGCCCGATTCCCATGCCACCGAAGAGGCGATGACCGATGAAGTTCGTGATGATGTCACCGAACCTCAGATAGGGCGCGTCTTCGAAGAACAGGTTGAGGAACCAGAGCAGCGCGTTGATGAGCGGCGTCAGCACCGAGCCCAGGTGGCCGAGCGTCGACTCCGGCCACGCGGAGCCCAGCGACGATACGAAGAACAACGCGCCGGCGACGATGAGCCCGCCGCGCCGTCCGAGAAGATGCGCGACGACACCGCCGATCGCGCCGCCGATGAGGCAGCCCCACAGCGCGCCGCCGATCGTGAATCCTTCGAGGCTGAGCCGCGCCCCCTCGGCCAGGTTCATCGGTGCGACGAAGTTCTGCTTGATCGAATCGGTTGCTCCAGAGATGACGGCCGTGTCGTAACCGAAGAGCAGACCGCCCAGCGCGGCGATGATCGTGAGAGTGACGAGAAGGCCGGTGTGTTGCGAGCTGGCGGCGCCGGAAACGGGAGTCTGAGACACGCGCTATCCCCTTGACTTGATTATGTTTTTATACGCCGCTGGCGTGCGCGTCTCGCGCCCCCCTTACAGCGGTCGGCGAAGCGTAGTGATAGCGGTATCAGATAGCAAGCCGGAGAAATCCGGCGCGCGAGAGTCAGGACTTGCGTGGTGGCGCGACCGAATCGCGCTTGACCAATTCGTAGGGCACGAGGTGGTCGACCGCCTGGTGAGAGTGCCGGTCCTTCGCACGGCGGATCTTGTGCAGCAGCAGGTTGATCGCCGCTTCGGCCATCGCGGCGATCGGCTGCCGGACGGTGGTGAGCTCGGGCCACACCGTCGTCGCGATCGGCGTGTCGTCGAAACCGACCACGGAGAGGTCACCGGGGACATCGAGCTGGCGCCGGTGCGCGACCGAGATTGCGGCCGCGGCCATGTCGTCGTTGCTCGCGAAGATGGCGGTCGGCACGCGCTTGCGAGCGAGCAGCTTCTCGGTGGCCTCGAGTCCCGACTTGTAGGTGAAGAAACCCTGGATCACGAGCGCCGGGTCGACTTCGAGATCGGCCTCGGCCATCGCGGCCTCGAATCCTTCGAGGCGCTGCTGGCTCGCGGTCTGTGTCGGTTGTCCCTTGATGAACGCGATGCGCGTGTGACCCGCGGCGATGAGGTGCTGGGTCATCTCCCGCGCCGCGTTGAAATCGTCGATGCGCACGCACGACACGTCCTCGCGCGCCTGGCCGGTCGCCAGCGCGACGGCCGGCACGCCTTCCGCGGCGAACGCGGCGGCGATGGCCCGCGACTCGCACAGCGGCGGCGGCAGGATCACGCCTGCGATGCCTTCCGAGAGCTTCTGCGCCGCGGCCTTCTCCGCCGCCGGCTTGAGATTGTCCCAGCGATCGAGCACTAGCTGAGCCGCGGTGCGATGCGAGCCGTCGAGCGCGCCCACGAGCATCTCCGATAGATAGGAGGCGCTGGGGTTCGAGTAGATCAGCGCGATGCGCGTGTCGCGCGCGCCGGCGAGCAGCCGTGCCGCGGGATTCGGGCGGTAGTTGAGCGCACGTACGGCCTGCATGACGATTTCGCGGGTCGTATCGCGCACGTTGCTCTCGCCGTTGATCACGCGCGAGACCGTCATCGGCGATACGTTTGCGTGCCGGGCGACTTCGTGGATCGTGACGGCGCTGCCGCGACGGCGGCCGCTCTTCTCACCCAACCGCGGGACGTCGCCGCCGCGTTCACCTGATTCGCTCAATCGATCTCCCGGCAACGCCGCGGCCTCATATCAGGCGCTGGCGCATGACTCGCGTTAGCGATAACAATAGATTCAACGCGAATCCAAGTCCATCGCCATGAATCGAATAGTCACCTGTTTCGCCGCGTTCCTCCTCGCCGGCTCGGCCAGCGCCGAAGATGGATATGACTTATGGCTGCGCTATCGCGCCGTCGAGGCGGCGACTTATCCGGAACTCCGGGCGCGCGTGCGCCAGCTCGTGGTGCCGGCATGGACGCCGACGCTGGGCGCGGCCGCGGACGAGCTGCAGAAAGGACTCTCCGGATTGGCCGGGATCGACGTTCCGGTCGGCGACGCGGTGGCGACCTCGGGCGCGATCATCTTCGGAACTCCGCGCAGTTCCCCGCTCATCGCCGGCGCCGCATTGGGTCTCGAGCGCGCGGGACCCGAGGGCTACGTGATCCGCAGCGTCTCGATCGCCGGCCGGTCAGTCACGATCATCGCGGCGAACTCGGAGACCGGCGTGCTGTACGGCGCCTTTCACTTCCTGCGGCTGGTCCAGACTCGCGCATCCCTCGATTCGCTGGACATCGTTTCGCACCCACGCACGCAGATCCGCGTTCTCAACCATTGGGACAACCTCGATCGCCACGTCGAGCGCGGATATGCGGGCCAGTCCATCTGGGACTGGCACAAGCTGCCGGGCTGGGTCGATACGCGCTACACGGATTACGCACGCGCGTGCGCTTCGGTCGGCATCAACGGGACCGTGCTCACGAACGTGAACGCGAATGCAACCAGTCTCACGCCGGCGTACCTCGAGAAGGCGGCGGCGATTGCGCAGGTTCTGCGCCCGTACGGCGTGCGCGTCTACCTCACGGCGCGATTCAGTGCGCCGATCGAACTCGGCGGGCTCGCGACCGCCGATCCGCTCGATCCCGCCGTGCGCGCGTGGTGGAAGGCGAAGGTCGACGAGATCTATCGACACATCCCGGACTTCGGCGGCTTCCTCGTCAAGGCGAACTCCGAAGGGCAGCCGGGCCCGCAGGATTACCGGCGCAATCATGCGGACGGCGCCAACATGCTGGCGGAGGCGCTGAAGCCGCATCGCGGCGTGGTGATGTGGCGCGCGTTCGTCTACTCGAACGAGACGCCGACCGATCGTGCCAAACAGGCGTACGACGAGTTCGTGCCGCTCGACGGAAGATTCGCCGACAACGTGATCGTGCAGGTGAAGAACGGGGCGATCGACTTCCAGCCGCGCGAACCCTTTCATCCGCTCTTCGGCGCCATGCCGAAGACGCCGCTGATGATGGAAGTGCAGATCACCAAGGAGTATCTCGGCTTCGCGACGCATCTCGCGTACCTGGGAACGATGTGGCGGGAGACGCTGTCCGCCGACACGCTGGTGAAGGGCAAGGGCTCGACCGTGGCACGGGTCATCGATGGCGAACTGCACGGATACCGCATGACCGGCATGGCCGGTGTCGCGAACATCGGCACCGATCGCAACTGGAGCGGCTCGCATTTCGACCAGGCGAACTGGTTCGCGTTCGGGCGGTTGGCCTGGAATCCCGAGGAATCGGCGCAGGCGATCGCGGAGGACTGGACCCGCATGACCTTCGCGAACGATCCCGCATTCGTCTCGCCCGTCGTCGCGATGATGATGGGTTCGCGCGAAGCGGTGGTGAATTACATGATGCCCCTGGGGCTCGCGCATCTTTTCGACACCGGTCATCACTACGGACCCGGACCCTGGGTGAACGATCTCGACCGGGCGGACTGGAACCCGACTTACTACCACCGCGCGGACGCGCGAGGCGTCGGCTTCGATCGCGGGCCAAAGGGCAGCGCCGCGACGGCGCAGTACGCCCCCGCGGCCGGCAGGATCTTCGCGGATCGCGACAAGGTGCCCGAGCAATTCCTGCTGTGGTTCCACCACCTCCCTTGGGACTACAAGACGCGCTCGGGGCGTCCGTTGTGGGACGAGCTCGTGTGGCGCTACTCACACGGAGTCGACGTCGTGCGGCAGATGCGCGCGCAGTGGCAGGCGCTGGCGCCGTTCGTCGATGCGGAGCGATTCGCGCAAACAGCCGCCTTCCTCGCGATCCAGGAGCAGGAAGCGCGGTGGTGGCGCGATGCCTGCATCGCATATTTCCAGAGCGTGAACGGCCTGCCGTTGCCGGCCGGATTCGCGCCGCCGGCGAATTCGCTCGACTACTACAAGGCGCTCAGGTTTCCCTACGCTCCCGGGCGTGGCTGATTCGACGAGGAGGGGATGGTGAGGACCGCGTCATGGCTTGCGGCCGGCATGGGCATGGCCTGGCTCGCCGCCGCGCCGCCGCCGGCGGCGGCGGACGAGCCGCCGGTCGAGCTGACGGCCGAGCAAGACCACCAGCGGATGATGAAGCAGCTCGGCATCACCGAGATCCGGCCGGGAGCGAACGGACGCGATCCGGCGGCGCCCAATGCCGCGAACTACGACGAGTCGAAGGGCAATCCGTATCCTGACCTGCCGCCCGTGCTGACCCTGGCGAATGGAAAGCCCGTGAAGGACGCGCGCACCTGGTGGAAGAAGCGCCGCCCCGAACTCGTCGAGCTGTTCGATCGCGAGGTCTATGGACGAATACCCGCGGATGTGCCCGGCGTCGCCTGGGAAGTGACCGAGAGCCGCGAGGAGATCGTGGGCGGAAAGCCCGTCCTGTTCCGCAAGCTCGTCGGTCGCGTCGACAACGCGGCCTATCCACTCATCCAGGTGAACATCGAGGTCGAGCTCACCACGCCGCGCGCCGCACGTGGCGTTCCCGTCGTCGTCGAATTCTTCCCGTTCGAATTCCGCGGCCGCTTTCCGCCGCCGCCGCCGCCGACGTGGCAGGAACAGGTGGCCGCGCGGGGCTGGGCGTACGCGATCCTGTCGACGAGCACGATCCAGGCGGACAACGGCGCCGGGCTCACGAGGGGAATCATCGGCCTCGTGAACAAGGGGCGGCCGCGCGAACCCGACGATTGGGGCGCGCTACGCGCATGGGCCTGGGGCGCGTCGCGACTGCTCGACTTTCTCGAGACGACGCCGGAAGTCGATGCGCAGCGCGCGGTCATCGAGGGAGTTTCCCGGTTCGGCAAGGCCTCGCTCGTCACCATGGCGTATGAGCCACGATTCGCGATCGGATTCGTCGGTTCGTCGGGGATGGGTGGCGCGGCGCTGCACCGGCGGCGCATCGGCGAGCTGCTCGAGAACGTCGCGGGCAGCGGCGAGTATCACTGGATGGCGGGCAACTACATCAAGTACGCAGGTCCGCTCACGCCGAGAGACCTCCCCGTCGATTCGCACGAACTCATCGCGCTCGCCGCGCCGCGCCCGTTGTTCATCGGAGCCGGGAATCCGGCGCAGGGCGACGCCTGGGTCGATCCGCGCGGGATGTTCATGGCGACGGTCGCCGCCGCGCCGGTGTGGGAGTTGTTAGGAAAGAAAGGCCTCGATACGGCGGAGTTCCCGCCGATCGAGACCTCGCTGACGACCGGCGAGCTTGCGTACCGGCAGCATGCGGGCGGGCATACGTCGGGGCCCAACTGGCCGACGTTCCTGGAGTTTGCCGCGCGATACTTCGAGAGCCGCCAGTAGATAGGAAATGGGGACATTCCTCGTTTCCTGGCAGAAGGAAATGTCCCCTACCAGTCCCACATGGTGCCGTCTTCGAGGCGGGCCACGGGGAGCTGCTTCGGGCTGTAGGGGTACTTCGCGGCGAGCTTCTCGTCGATCGTCACTCCGTGGCCGGGCGATTCGCCGCAGAACAGGCGCCCGTCCTTGAACGAATAGTCGTGCGGGAACACTTCGTCGGTCTCCGGCGCGTGCCGCATGTATTCCTGGATGCCGAAATTGGGGACCCACGCGTCGAAATGGAGCGCGGCGCCCATGCACGCCGGCGAGAGATCCGTCGCACCGTGAAACCCGGTGCGCACGCCGTGCAGGGCCGCGAAGTCGGCGAGGCGGCGCACGTGCGTGATTCCGCCGCCGTGGACGATGGTGGTGCGGATGTAGTCGATGAGCTGATTCTCGATGAGATGTTTGCAGTCCCAGATCGAGTTGAACACTTCGCCGACCGCGAGCGGAGTCACGGTGTGCTTTCGAATCAGCTCGAACGACCGCTGGTTTTCCGCGGGCGTGGAATCCTCCATCCAGAACAGGTGGAACGGTTCGAGACTCTTGCCGAGTCGCGCCGCCTCGATCGGTGTCAGCCGGTGGTGCACGTCGTGCAGCAGTTCGATTTCGTCGCCGTGATCATTGCGCAGGCGCTCGAAGAGCTTCGGCACGAACTCGAGATACTTCGACGTCGACCACACGGTCTCGAGCGGCAGCTCGCTCTCGGCGGGCTCGTACGCGTTCTTGAGATTGCTGATGCCGTAGGCCTTCTTGATGCCAGGCACCCCGCTCTGCGCGCGAATGGCCTTGTATCCGAGCGCGACGTACTTGCCGACTTCGGCGGAGCATTCGTCGATGTCCTTGCCGTTCGCGTGTCCGTAGACGAGCGCGCCTTCGCGCGAACGGCCACCGAGCAACTGGTACAGCGGCTGTTTCGTCATCTTGCCGAGGATGTCCCACAGCGCCACGTCGACCGCCGCGATCGCCGTCATCGTCACGGGACCGCGCCGCCAGTACGCGCCGCGATAGAAGAACTGCCAGGTATCCTCGATTCGCCCCGCGTCGCGCCCGATCAGATTCGGCACGACGTGGTCCTTGAGATACGACGCGACGGCGAGCTCCCGGCCGTTCAGCGTCGCGTCGCCGATACCGGTAACACCCGAGCGCGTAACAATTTTCAGCGTGACGAAGTTTCGCGCGGGGCAGGTGACGATGACTTCAGCGGCGACGATCTCGCGGTCGCGGTGCGTACCCACACTCGTATGAATCGCCGCTTCGGTAGTCACGCCCATTGCTCCGTCAGGAATTAAGAATTAGTGTCGCCCGCCGCGACGGAAAAATCCGCTCAAGGTCAGACGGGCCCGAATACTACCAATATGGACAAACTCAATCCCGATCGGCTTTTTCCCGCCGATCCGAATACCCGGGCCATTGCGCGCAATCTGTACGAGCTCGTCAAGGATCTGCCGATCATCAGCCCGCACGGACACACGGACCCGAAGTGGTTCGCGGACAATGTCCCGTTCGCCGATCCGGCCAGCCTCCTGCTCACGCCCGACCACTACGTTTTCCGGATGCTCTACAGCCAGGGGATCCGGCTCGAGGACTTCGGCGTCGCTCGGGTGGATGGCGGCAACACCGAGCGCGACGCCCGCAAGATCTGGCGCATCTTCGCGAACCACTACTACCTGTTTCGCGGCACGCCCTCGCGCATGTGGTTCGACTGGGTCCTGTCGAGCATCTTCGATGCGCCGATCCCGCTGACGCCCGAGAACGCGGATGCGACCTACGACCGCATCGCCGAGCGCCTGCAGAAGCCGGAATTCCGGCCACGCGCGCTCTTCGAGCGCTTCAACATCGAGGCGCTCGCGACGACCGAATCGCCGCTCGACGATCTCCTGCATCACGTGACGATCCGGAAGAGCGGCTGGCAGGGTCGCGTCGTCACCGCGTACCGGCCGGACAATGTGGTCGATCCGGATGCGATCGGCTTTCTCGACAACCTGAAGCGCTTCAGCGAGCTCACGGGCGAGGACGCGTTGTCGTGGCGCGGGTACATCGCCGCGCATCGCAAGCGCCGCGCGTTTTTCGCGGTCATGGGCGCCACGTCCACGGACCACGGTCACCCGTCGGCGCGCACGGCGGATCTCTCGCCGGCCGACGCGGAGGCGCTGTTCACGCGCATCGTCGCGGGCAAGTCGAACGCGGGCGACGCGGACCTGTTCCGCGGCCAGATGCTCACCGAGATGGCGCGCATGAGTCTCGACGACAAGCTCGTGCTGCAGATCCATCCGGGTTCGTGGCGAAACCACAATGCGCCGCTGTTCGACCGTTTCGGCGCGAACGTCGGCGCGGACATCCCGACGCGCACCGACTACGTGGGCGCGCTGCGTCCGCTGCTCAATCGCTTCGGCAACGATCCCGCGCTCTCGATCATCGTGTTCACGCTGGACGAGTCCTCGTACGCGCGCGAGCTCGCGCCGCTCGCGGGCCACTATCCGGCGCTCAAGCTCGGACCGGCGTGGTGGTTCCACGACAGCCCGGAAGGAATGATGCGCTTCCGCGAACAGACGACGGAGACTGCGGGCTTCTACAACACCGTGGGCTTCAACGACGACACGCGCGCGTTCCTCTCGATTCCGTCGCGCCACGACATGGCGCGCCGCGTCGACTGTTCGTACCTCGCGCGCCTCGTCGCCGAATACCGGCTGCCGGAAGACGAGGCCGCGATCCTCGCGCCGCAGCTTGCGTACGAATTCCCGAAGAAAGCCTACAAACTTTGAGCGTCGACACGAGGGGGCCTCCAGATGAAATCTCCGGATCGAGCGGATGACACCGGTGGCAAGACGGCGGCGGGGCCCATCGGCAACTACCGTTGGGTGATCTGCGCACTGCTGTTCTTCTGCACCACGATCAACTACGTCGACCGCAACTCGCTGTCTGTGCTCAAGACCACGCTGCAGGGTGCCCTCGGCTGGGACGATGTCGACTACGGCACGATCACCACGGCGTTCACGTTCGCGTACGCGATGTTTCCGTCGGTGATCGGCGTCGTCATCGACAAGGTGGGCGTGAAGAAAGCGCTGGCGTGGGCGCTCATCGTCTGGTCGATCGCTGCAGCCGCGCACGGCCTGGTCGCAACGGTGATCGGCTTCGTCATCGTGCGGTTCATCCTGGGCTTCGCCGAGGCGGCCAACTTCCCCGCATCGATCAAGGCCGTCGCGATGTGGTTTCCGCAAAAGGAACGGGCGCTTGCGACCGGCATCTTCAACTCCGGCACGAGCATCGGCGTGATGGTGTCGTTCCTCGTGGTGTGGATCGCGGGACACTGGGGCTGGCAGATGTCGTTCGTGTTCATCGGCGTCATCGGCCTGATATGGCTGTATTTCTGGCAGAAGTACTTCAGTGCACCCGAGGACCAGCCGCGCGTCCGCCCGGAAGAGGTGGCCTATATCCGCTCTGACCAGCCGGCGCCGCAGCAGTCGCTCAAGCTGCCGTGGACGACGCTCATTCGCTACCGCGAGATCTGGCCATTTCTCATCGGCAAGCTCATCACCGACCCGGTGTGGTGGTTCTATCTATTCTGGCTGCCGTCTTATCTCGAGCGCGAGCGCGGGCAGAACCCGCTCAACGCGGGCCTCTGGGTCGCGGTGATCTACACGGGCTCTACCGTCGGCTCGGTACTCGGCGGCTGGATCTCGAGCACGCTCATCAAGCGCGGCTGGCCCGTCGGCAAGGCGCGCATGACGGCGATGGGCCTCGCGGCCATCTTCATGCCGGGCTCGATCTTCGCGTACTACGCAGACAGTTTCGCCGCCTGCGTCGCGTTCATCACGTTGGCCACCGCCTGTCACCAGGCCTGGTCGGCCAACCTGTTCACGAACGCGACGGACACTTTCCCGCAAAAGGTGTCCGGCTCGGTCGTGGGTCTCGGTGCCACGGCCGGCGGCATCGGTGGCATGTTCATGACCTTGCTCGCCGGCCTGGTCGTCCAATGGACTGGGGAGCAGCAGATCGTGTTCGTGTGGGCCGGCGCGATGCACCTGATCGCGCTCGCGTTGTTCTGGATCTGGTTCAAGGGCCGCATCGTCCAGATCGACATCGACCGGCCGCTCGACGTCTCGCGCGCGCACGGCGGTCTCGCGATCGCGGGCGGCATCGTCGCGCTCGCGGGCATCGCGCTCGGCCTGCTCGTGGCGATGAACTGGGACTATCTCAAGGTCGCGGTGAAGATCACGGGCGCGGTGCAGAGCAGCGTCGTGGCAGGCGCGGTGCTGGCCATCGGCCTCGCGTTGTTCTACGCGAGCCGCGCGCGGAAGAACGTGGCCGCCTGACGCGGCCGCGTGCTCACTCGCCCTGCGCCTCGCGCAGGCGTTGGGCCGCCCGCGCGCCCCGGGCCGAGTAGCGGCGCCGCTTTTCCGCGGCCGCCGCCCGAGCGCGTTTGAGCTCGGCGACTTCGGTCGCCTCCAGGAATCCTTCGATGACGCGCGACAGATGCTTGTGCATGGCGGCGCGGGCCGCATCCGGATCACGTCGCTTGAGCGCACGCACGATCTGCGTGTGCTCGTCGATCGGAGGCTTGAGTCCGCGCGCCCGTCCCTTGTCGTCGAGGCGGTGAGACTGCGGCGACCGCGTGCGCGCATCCCACAACATCTGTACCGCCGCGATGATCGCGCTGTTCTGCGTGCAGGCTGCGATGAGTTCGTGGAAGCGGCGATCCGCATCCTCGCTCATGATGATCTCGTTCTGGCGGTTGTCGGTGCGCATCTCCTCGATGAGCGCGAAGAGCTGTTCGATCTGCTGGGTTTCGATGCGTAGCGCCGCCAGTGCGCATGCTTCGCCTTCGATCGCGCGGCGCGCCTCGAGTAGTTCGAACGGGCCGATGTCCATGACGCCGGCCTGTCCCGCGGGCGGCTTGCGATTGACGACATACACTCCTGAACCGAGGCGAACATCGACGAGCTCGTCGAGCTCGAGCGCGATGATCGCTTCGCGCACGGTGGGCCGCGAAACCGCGAACGTTTGCGCGAGTTCGCGTTCCGAGGGCAGACGCTGGCCTATTTCGTACTCGCCATCGGCGATCGCCTTCGCGAGCTTGCGGGCGATTTGTTCGTAGAGGCGGCGCGGTTCGACCATGCCGGGAGTATCCGTTGGTGCTGGCGCGTCAACAAGTGAGGTGGGCAACGCCCGCATGCTGGGCCGCTCCCTGCCTGGCCACTCGGGAAGACTGGTCAGGGGGGTTGTTGCATTTGGCCTGACCAGTTTGTTACCGTCACCGTGAGGCGCGGTGGGGGCGGTGCCGACTTTGCCGTCTTGGTCCCCGCGTCTACGCGTTTATCCATGTGTGTGGGGGGCTGCGATGGGCAATAAACAATTCAAATTGACGATGCTGGGCTGCGCCAGTGCCGCGGGCCTTTTCTCACAGATGGCTTCGGCACAGGTAAGCGCGCCTGCGGCAAATCAGGAACAGCAGGAGGATGTCGGTGAGATCCTGGTCACCGGCTTTCGCGCCTCTCTCGAGAGCGCCACGAACGCCAAGCGCGAGTCCACCAACTTCACGGACTCGGTCTTCGCCGAAGACATCGGCAAGTTCGCCGACCTCAACATCGCGGAAGCCCTGAACCGCATTCCCGGCATACAGCTCAATCGCGAAGTCAACGGCGACGGCCTGTCCATCGCAATCCGCGGCTTGGGCACCAACTTCACGAAAGTCGTGTTGAATGGCGCGCAGATCGCCGTCGCGTCCAGCGGCGCTGCGGATACCGGCAACCAGAATCGCGAAGTCGATCTCGACCTGTTTCCGACCGAGCTGTTCACGCGTCTCGACGTCAGCAAGACGCCGATGGCGAGCATGATCGAGGGCGGCGTGTCCGGGATCGTGAACATGCGGAGCGCGCGTCCGTTCGACAACCCGGGCACTCATTTCACTTTCCAGGCGCAGGGCAACTACGGCGAGATCTCCGGCGAGATCAGCCCGCGCGTCGCGCTGACCGGCAGTTGGTCCAACGATTCGTTCGGAGTTCTTGTCGGCGCGGCTTACGTCGACAACAAGTTCGGCACGCAGGGTTTCGAGAGCGTGGGCTGGACCAACGCGGGCCTGACGGCTGCGCAATGCAGTGGCGGCACGGCGGCGGCCTGCGACTTGCGGGGCGGCAACAATTTCTCGATCCCTGCCGCTGTTCCGGTCGGTGCCGGCAACGGCCTGGTGGAGGGCAGCACGCTCGACGCGGCGGCCCTGCTCGCGTTGAATCCCGGACTGACGACCACTCAGATCAGCGAAGCGCTGATCCCTCGCCTCGCGCGTCCGGTCGATTTTTCCGGCACGCGCGAACGCGAGTCCTATTTGGTTTCCCTCGAGTACCGGCCCACTGACAATCTCCGGTTCTACGGCGACACGCTTTATTCGAAGGGCCATCGCCAGTTCGATCGCGTCGACATGAACTGGGTCGTGCGCAACGGCAACACGATGATCCCGCGGAACCTCCAGGTCGACGAAAACAACGTCGTCACGAGCGGCGAGTTCGTGAACTCCCAGTTCTTCCTCGAACATCGACCGTACGATGAAACGCTCGACTTCTGGAGCTTCAATCCCGGCATGCACGTGGACTTCAGGGAGAACGTGCAGCTCGACGTCACGTTGAATCAAACTCGAGGTTGGTACTACCGCGAGGCTCCCACGATTCTCGTGAGCACTTTGCCCAACAGCGGCGTTCTGGTGAACTACTCGAACGAAGGCGGCGATTACCCCACCGTCGACACGGCGTTCGGTCTCAATGATCCCAATGCGGCGTGGACATGGAGCGGCGGTCGGCTGAACATCCAGAACGAAAAGCGGGTCACGCACACGCGCGGTGCGCACGTCGACCTGCTCTTCGGACAGGACGACGCGAATATCAAGGTCGGCGTCGCGTACGATGAGATCTCGCGCGGAATATCGGGTCGTGACAACAGCGGCGCCTGGGAAGACCTGGTGTGCCGGGGCTTCGATCCGATGGGCGTTCGCCGCACGGCGTGCGATGGAAATCAGGCACTGTCTTCGACGCCGCTTGCAGTTCCGCAGAGCGCGCTCGCAGGGTACCTGCAGGCAGGTCCGGCAGGATTCATCGTCGTCGATGCCAGGCGTTTCATGGCCGACACCAATTATCGCGCGTTGGCGGACGCCGCGCCGGAAGGCAACGGAACGGCGACGGGCACCAGCACCGGCGGCGTGAGCGAGCGCACGAACGGTTCGTACCTCGAGTTCAACGGCAAGACCCAGATGCTCGATCGGGACGTCCGCCTCAACCTCGGTGTCCGCTACGTCAAGACCGACCAGTCGATCAGCGGCCCGGTGACGATCGGAGGCGTGCGGCAGGAGCAGACATTGGAGTCGGACTACGACGCCTTCCTGCCGTCCTTCAATGCCGCGATCAATCTTTCGGAGGAACTCGTCTTCCGTCTCGCGGCCTCGCGCACGATGACGCGCGCCAACCCTAGCCAGATGCTCCCGAACACCACGTTCAACGACGTGTCGGCACAGATCGCGAGCCAGGGTAATCCGCGCCTGTCCCCGTTTCTCTCCACGAACATCGACATAGGCGGTGAGTACTACACCGGCGACGAGGGCTATATCGGCGCGACTCTTTTCGCGAAGCAGCTCACGGGCTTCACGGTGGCGGGCTCCAATACCATTCCGTTCCTCCAGCTCGGTATTCCGTTCGACACGCTGAGTGACGCGCAGCAGCAGGCCATCAACAACCGGGGTGGTCCGAACGCCGCGCTGGTCACCGTGAATCAACAGGTGAATGCGCAGGCAACGCTCAAGATCCAGGGCTATGAGCTCAATCTGGTGCAACCGCTGAGCTTCGTGACGGAAGGTCTGGGTTTCTCGGCCAACTACACGAAAGTGTCGCAGAGCGTGACTGGCACGGGAATCAACCCGCAGGCGACCGGCATTGCGCCGACCACGTACAACGCGACCGTGTACTTCGAGCGCGCGGCTTTCATGGCACGTGCGTCGTACACGCATAGCGATGCTCTGACGCTCACCGCGGCGAATACCGGCGGTCAGAACGGGATTCCATTGGCCCAGCTGTTCGGTGACGAGTTCAACCAGCTCGACTTGTCGGCGAGCTACGAGTTCGCCGAATTGCCGACGTCGCCGCAACTCACGCTCAATGTGGTCAATGCGCTCGGCGAACATCGTCGTTCCACGTTTAGTTTCGACAACGCGACCAACAGTCTCTACGACGGCGGCTATTCGGTGCTGTTGGGCATTCGAATGAAATTCTGATCATCGGCACCGCGTCAGTCGCCAGTCGAAGACGGCTGACCTCGTAGCTGGAGATCACGGCATCCAGCTGGCCGGCGCCAAAGGCGAAGTCCCGGGCGGGGGCGCATCGGGCCCGCGTCTTTTCAACGCGGGTGCGACAGCATCCAGGAATAGACGTCCTCGCCGCCGTACACGCGCATCCACGTGAAGTGGCCGAGATCTTCCTCGTTCGTGAAACGCACCGACGTGTGTCCGAGCTCCTCGAGCCGCGCGAGCACCGGGTAGAAGTAGGGGATCGGCACGACGCCGTCGCGCCCTCCGCCGAACACCCACAGCGGTAGTTTGGCCGCGGCGATCGGCGCGGCGTGATCCGGATGGCCGTAGCCCACGACGGGCACGACGGCGGCGAATTTGCGGGGATGGCTGGCGGCCAGGTACCACGCGCCGAATCCGCCATAGCTCAGGCCCGTGAGGTACACGCGCTTCGCGTCCCCGCGGAAGTCGCGCACCGTCGCATCCACCATGGCGATGAGCTCGTCCGCGATGAGGTTCCACCCGTCGACCGGGCCTTCGGGGCCGTCGGGTAACTTCGCGATGGGAGACTTGCCGCGCATCGGCTCGTCCAGCCGGATCAGACGTTCGTCGGCGCGCGCGTCGGGCACGGCCTTGCGCCGCGGAATCTGCGCGGGCGTGCGGTCCTTGATGTAGTCCACCTCGCCCTGTCCGAACATCGGCAGCTGCGGCGAGATGATGACGAAGGGCAGATCGCGCTTCTGGCACCACGCCTCGTAGAGCGGTCCGTGGGCGAGCACGTAGTCGAGCTCGGCCTTGCCGTCGCCGCGCTCGCCGTTGCCGTGCAGGAACAACATCACGGGCCACGACTTTCGATCCGTGAAGTTCGGCGGAAGATAGACGAAGTAGTCGCGCTCCGCGCCGGTGCGCGCGCTCCGGTAGGAAACACGGCGCAGCTCGGGTTCGCCCGTCGATGGCTTCGTCGCTGCGGATGCGGATGCGCCGAGGCCGCCGGCGCCGGCGATCAGCGGGAATAGCTCACGGCGTGTCGTCATGAATCCGCCCTCGGGTTCGCGAGAAACCAGTCGTAGAGATCCTGGCCGCGATAGACGCGCACCCATGTGAAGTGACCGAGATCCTCGTGGATCGTGAATCGTACTTCCGGATGGCCGGTGGCCTCGAGCCGGTTGAGCAGCGCGAAGAAATGCTTCAGCGGGACGGCCGGGTCGCGCCCGCCCGCGAACTGCCACAGCGGGAGTCTCGCCTTCGCGATGGGTTCCGCGTGATCTGGATGACCGTAGCCGGCTACGGGCGCGATCGCTGCGAAGCGATCCGGGTGCTTCGCGGCCATCGACCACACGCCGAAGCCGCCGCGGCTCAATCCGGTGAGGTACACGCGACGATCGTCGCCGCCGAATTCCTTGACCGCGTGGTCGACCATCGCGAGCAGTTCCAGCTCGAGCGACTGCCAGCCTTCGGTGTCGGCGTCGGCACCTCCCGTCGGAGGCTCCGCCACGACGCCGCCCATGTCGTCGGAAGTCCTCGCGATGGATTCCGCCGGGCGTGCCGGCGCCCCACCGGGCTGGCGCTGGGGAATCACCGAGCGGTCGCGCGCCTGAGCGGGAGCGGGAGCATTACCCGCCTGGCTGAACGGCGGGAGCTGCGGCGCGATGACGATGAATGGCAGGTCGCGCTTCTGGATCCAGGCTTCGTACAACGGGCCGTGACAGAGCACGAAATCCAGCTCGGACTTCGCGTCGCCGCGCTCGCCGTCACCATGCAGGAACAGGATCACTGGCCAGCGCTTCGACTGCCGGTGGCCGCGAGGCAGATAGACGAAGTAGTCGCGCTCCGCGCCGGTGAGCTTCGATGCGTATGGCACGCGGCGCAGGTCCGGCGCCGAAAGTCTCGTGCCGGCCGCGGCACCCGGTGCGGCCAATGCGGCCAGCCCGGCTCCGCCAGCGAGCAATTGGAAAGTTTCCCGGCGGGTGGTCATCGGCTCTCCAGTGGCTTTCAGCGAATGACGCGTGCGCCCTTGCCCTTCATGACGGCCTCGACTTCCTTGACGTTCACCATCGAGGTGTCACCGGGCGTAGTCATGGCGAGCGCGCCATGCGCGGCGCCGTATTCGACGGCCGCCTGCGGTCCCTTGCCCTCCATGAATCCGTACGCGAGTCCGGATGCGAATCCGTCGCCGCCGCCCACGCGGTCGTAGATCTCGAGGTCCTCGCGCATCATCGACTGGTAGAAATCGCCGCCCGCATAAAGGATCGCGGACCAGTCGTTGAACGTCGCCGTCTTCGCATTGCGCAGCGTGGTCGCCGCCACCTTGAAGTTGGGGAACTGCTTCACCGCGGTCTGGATCATCTTCTTGAAGTTCGCCGGGTCGATCGCCGAGATGTGCTCGTCGAGCCCTTCGACCTCGAACCCGAGACAGGCGGTGAAGTCTTCCTCGTTGCCGATCATCACGTCGACGTATTTCGCGATGTTGCGATTGATCTTCTGCGCGCCTTCCTTGCCGCCCTGGCTTTTCCACAGCGAGGCGCGGTAGTTGAGGTCGTACGACACGATCGTGCCGTACTTGCGCGCGACCTCGACAGCTTCGATGACTGCTTCGGAAGTGTTCGGCGCGAGCGCGGCGAAGATGCCGCCCGTGTGGAACCAGCGCACGCCTTCCTCGCCAAACAGCTTTTCCCAGTTCACCTCGCCGGGCTTGATCTGCGACGCGGCGGAATGGCCGCGATCCGAGCAGCCGAGCGCGGCGCGGATGCCGAAGCCTTTTTCAGTGAAGTTGAGGCCGACGCGCGTGTTGCGGCCCAAGCCGTCGAATTCGCGCCAGATGATGTTCGACGTGTCGACGCCGCCCTGCATCATGAGATCTTCGACGAGCCAGCCCAGGTCGTTGGACGGCAGCGCCGTCACGGCCGTGGAACGTTTTCCCCAGCATTTGCGCATGGCGCGCGCGACGTTGTACTCGCCGCCGCCCTCCCACACCTGGAAGCTGCGCGCATTGCGCACGCGGCCGAAGCCGGGGTCGAAGCGCAGCATGATCTCGCCGAACGAGGCGCAGTCCCAACGGGTCTCGGCGGCGGTCTTTATCTCGAGGACGTTGTCGGTCATGTCTCTGTCTGCTTGGCTCTGGTCTCAATTCTTCTGGCGGATCGTCCTGATGAGCTTCACGGTGTCTCGCACGCGCGCCTCGATGCCCGCATAGTCGGCATTGGCGAGCAATTCTTTCGTGATGAGGTTGCTGCCGATGCCGCAGGCCACGATGCCCGCGCCATACCATTTCCTGAGCGACTCCTCGGTGGGTTCGACGCCGCCGGTCGGCATGATCTTCGTCCACGGCATCGGTCCGAGCACGTTCTTCACGAACTCGGGACCGCCGACGGAACTGCCCGGAAATACCTTGACGATCTCGCAGCCGAGCTCCTGTGCATACGAGATCTCGCTCGCCGAGCCGCAGCCGGGTGAGTAGGGGATGCAACGGCGGTTGCAGACCTTAGCCACGTCGGCATTGAGAATCGGGCCGACAATGAACTTGGCGCCGTTGGCGATGTAGATGCCCGCGGTCGGCGCATCGACGATGGAGCCGACGCCCATGATCACGCTCGGGTCCGCCTTGTCGAAGTGCCGCGTGACCTCGTAGAACACGTGCGCTGCAAAATCGCCGCGGTTGGTGAATTCGATGCATTTCGCGCCGCCGTTCGCGCAGGCCTGGATGACCTTCTTACAGACCTCGACATCGGAGTGATAGAAAACCGGGATTACCCCCTGGTCGATCATCCCGGCGAGTACGCTCATCCTGTCCTTGTTCATCAATGGTCTCCGGCGGTTTCGATAGGCGCGCGTGGCGCGACCGAGGGCTGCGACATTGTCCCGATCGCACTCATGGCCCGCAATGGAACGCGCCCGGTGATCCACCGTTTGCCCGGGATGCTGACCGTCGCTCTTCCGCCGCATTTCGCGCATCTCGCGCCGGCGGAAACCGGTGTCATTCTGACGCGGGACAGGGCGGACAAACAAGCGGTCTTTGCGTTTCCCCCCGCCGCGGAATGGAGTCTGCCCTGCAGCGTGGCGCATGCCGAATCGACCACGGCGCGCGGCGAAATCGACGGGGCTCCTCGCCCGCCCGGAGCCGGCCGGGAGGCTCTCCGACGCGTCCGCCGCGCATTGCAAGAGGGTCTTCGCGGGACCCGCTCTCAGGGCCGCGAGGGCTGCCCGCGGGCCGGCATTTTTTCGTCCGCCTTTTGCGGAGAATCGTGAGCAGTTCGACGCCTTGTCATGGTGCGGACCGGCACACTGCAGAGTGGCCGACAACGAACGCGTGACGCAGTTCACGTTATGAACCGCAAGACAGCCCCGGAAGCCAGAACCAGAAGCCGGCAATCGCCGCTGCCCGTGATCGGCGCAGTGGTTGCCGTCATCCTGCTCGCCTTCTACGGCTGGTCGCAGCGCGGCTGGCTCGCCAACGTGACGGAAATCGAATCGCGCGACGTCGACATGCAGAGCCACCAGCTCGAGCGGGGCTTCGAAGCGGAACAACAGGATCTCTACACGGCGCTGGGCGACTACTCGATCTGGAACGAGACCGCCGAATTCGTGCGCGGCAATCGTCCGGACTATTTCCCGGGATCCGTCGACGCCGCCTCGCTGGTGAGAATCGACGTCGACACGTTCCTCGTGCTCGACCGGAACCTCGAGACTCGCGCGTCGTACGCCATCGATGCGGGCGCGAATCAGGAGTACGAGATTCCGCCCGACCCCGAACTTCTGGCGGCGATCAAGCAGGGCGCCACGTCCGGCCAGCTCGGCGCCGCATCCGACAGCCTGCGCGGCATCGTGCAGCGCGCGCGCGGCCCGGGGCTCTTCGTCGTGCGTCCCATCTTCGACGGCTCGGGGACTGGGCCGCCGCTCGGCTGGGTCGCCGTCGCGCGCGCCTTCACGCCCGCGGTCATCGATCGCATGGGCCGTTTCTCGCCGTGGCCGGTCACCGGCTACCCGGTCGCGAATCTCGACCGCTCGGGCCTGCCGGAGGACGTGCGCGAGTGGGTGAAGCGTTCGCCGTTGATGGCTAACAAGCTCGCGCGCGTGACCGGACGCAGCCACGTGAACGGCTACCTGCTGCTGCGCGACCAGGTGGGAACACCGGTGTGGGTCGTGCAGATCGAGATTCCGCGCAGCGCGTTCGCGCAGGCCACGCGCACGACGCTTTACCAGACCATCTTTCTCGGGACGCTCGTCGCCGGTTTCACGATCGTCGCGCTGCTGCTCGTCGCGCGCTCACGCCGGCTCAATGCCGATCGGTTGTCGCTCGAATCGCGCTACCGCGCGATCATCGAGCAGGCGCAGGACGGCCTGCTGGTCGCCGATGCGCGCACCGGCGAAATCGTCGACGCGAACCCGGCCGTGCAACAGCAGCTCGGATTCACCCTGGACGAACTGCGCGGCCGCTCGGTGCTTTCCGTGCTGCGCGGCCCGAACGACTCGCAGGACCCAGTCATCGCGACGCTGGCTCGCGTCGAGCCCTCGCGCGGCATCGAGCTGGTGCAGTGGCTCAAGGATGGCCGGCAGATGGACGTCGAGGTGAGCTGCGTGCCCATCGAGTCACGCGACCGCCGGCTCGTGTCCTACCTGATGCGCGACCTGTCGGAGCGCAAGAAGGCGCAGACGCAGCTGCTCGCGAACCAGCAGCGCCTCGACAAGCTCGCGAACCACGACATCCTCACCGGCCTGCCGAACCGGCTGTTCCTGCAGGCGCATCTGCCCGAGGCGATCGCGAAGAGCCAGGAGAACGGCCACATGCTGGCCGTGCTGTTCCTCGACCTCGACCGCTTCAAGCACGTCAACGATTCGCGCGGCCACGAGGTCGGCGACAAACTGCTGCAGGAGATCGCGAA
>CADEED010000030.1 GCA_902826225.1 uncultured Pseudomonadota bacterium
TTACCTCACGCTCGCGGACGTGGTTGTCGGGCTATCTACCCACCGCTGGCTGCTGACCCCGATCGAGCGGCCGCCGCTCGACGCGCTGCATGCCCACTACCAGCGCCTGTCCGTGCGCCCGGCGTTCCGCGCGCACGTCGATCCGGGAGTTCCGTGAGCGCGCGCCGATGATGGTCGGCGCACTGCTCGGCATCGCCGGGGTCGTCTACATCGTTCTCGGTACGCTGCACGCCGTCTTCACGCTCGCCGACGAACGCCATCCGCGCCGCCTCGCGCCGGACGATCCCGCCGTCGTGACCGCGATGCAGGCTTCGAAGGTGCGGCTCAGCCGCGGCGCCACGACCATGTGGCAGGCGTGGATCAGCTTCAATCTCACGCACAGTCTCGCGGCGATCATTTTCGGCGCCGCCTGCCTCGTCGTGATGGCGCACATGGGGCTGTTCGTCTTCTCGCCCTGGGCGCTGCTGGCGCTCGCCGGCACCAGCGCATTGTTCGCCCTCATCGGCCTGCGCTACTGGTTCGGCGTCCCTCGGGCCGGCACCCTCATCGCCACCGCCTGTCTGACCGCCGCCTGGGCGCTGTACGCGCTCTAGATGCGGTCTCACGCCGCGCAACCGCGCGGAATCGCCCGTAAAGTATTGATTCTCAATACTTTCGGGCGCCCCAGGCGGGCGGATGTGAGCAACGTTCCAGAGTGCGTCGCGGGGGGGCTGCGGCCGCTTCTAACGGACTGAATGCAGGGGCAGAATAGCCCCCCTTTTTGCCAGACCCAGGCCCTCCATGTGCGGCATCGTCGGAGCCATCGCTGAGCGGAACATCGTCCCGATCCTGATGGAGGGACTGCGCCGCCTCGAGTACCGCGGCTACGACTCCGCCGGCATCGCCGTCCTGAACGGCAGCGCGCACCTGAAGCGCCTGCGGACCGTGGGCAAGGTGAAGATGCTGCAGGACGCGATCGACGCGGACCCGACCCACGGCAAGGTCGGCATCGCGCATACGCGCTGGGCGACCCACGGCGTTCCCTCCGAGCGCAACGCGCATCCGCACGTCTCGCACGACGGGCTCGCGATCGTCCACAACGGCATCATCGAGAACCACGAGGAGCTGCGCGCGGATCTCGAGAAGGCCGGCTACAGGTTCACCTCCGAGACCGACACCGAGGTGATCGCGCATCGCGTGCATCATCACCTGCAATCGCAGAAGGATCTGTTCAGGGCCGTGCGCGCCACGGTGGCGGAACTCGAAGGCGCGTACGCGCTGGCCGTCGTCAGCGAGTCCGAACCCGAGCGCATCATCCTCGCGCGTGAAGGCTGCCCGGTGGTCGTCGGCCTGGGCGTCGGCGAGAACTTCGTCGCGTCCGACGTCGCCGCGCTGCTGCCCGTCACGCGCCGCTTCATGTTCCTCGAAGAGGGCGACGTCGCCGACATCCATCGCACCTCGATCAAGGTGCTCGACAAGAACGGCGACTCCGTCGACCGCCCGGTGCGCGAGAGCGAGCTCTCCGCCGACGCGGCGGAGAAGGGCCAGTACCGGCACTTCATGCTCAAGGAGATCCACGAGCAGCCGCGCGCCGTCGCGGACACGCTCGCGGAACGCGTGGCCAATGGCCGCCTGCTCGAGCAGGCCTTCGGCCCGGCCGCGACGGAGATCTTCAAGCGCACCGAGCACGTGCACATCATCGCGTGCGGCACGAGCTATCACTCGGGCGTCGTCGCGCGCTACTTCATCGAGCAGATCTGCAAGATCCCGTGCACGGTCGAGATCGCCAGCGAGTATCGCTACCGCAGCCCGGTCGTGCCGAAGAACTCGCTGTTCGTGACGATCTCGCAGTCCGGCGAGACCGCCGACACGCTCGCCGCGCTGCGGCTCGCGAAGCAGGCGGGCTATCTATCGTCGCTCGCGATCTGCAACGTGCCCGAGAGCTCACTGGTGCGCGAGTCCGAGCTGGTGATGCTCACGCGCGCGGGTCCGGAGATCGGCGTCGCGTCGACGAAGGCCTTCACGACCCAGCTCACCGCGCTCAGCATGCTCGTCATCGCGCTCGCCAAGCATCGCACGGCCGACGCCGAGCGCGAGCGCACGCTCGTGCAGCGGCTCATCGAGATCCCGTCGATCATCGAGAAGACGCTGAGCCTCGACCCGGTCATCTACGAACTGGCGAAGCGCTTCGCCGACAAGCACCACGCGTTGTTCCTCGGCCGGGGCGCACTCTCCGCGATCGCCATGGAAGGCGCGTTGAAACTCAAGGAAATCTCGTACATCCACGCCGAGGCATATGCCGCGGGCGAGCTCAAGCACGGGCCGCTCGCGCTCGTCGACGCGGACATGCCCGTCATCACCGTGGCGCCGAACAACGACCTGCTCGAGAAGCTCAAGAGCAATCTCATGGAAGTGCGCGCGCGCGGTGGCGAGCTCATCGTGTTCGCCGATCCGGACTCCGGCATCACGCCGTCCGAAGGCGTCACGGTCATCACGATGCCGAAGCACGTGAGCTACTTCCAGGCGCCCGCGGTGTACACCGTGCCGCTGCAGCTGCTCGCGTATCACGTGGCCATCCTCAAGGGCACGGACGTCGATCAGCCGCGCAATCTCGCGAAGTCCGTCACCGTCGAATAGGAACGGGCCGGCGCGCATTACTTGCGGCGTGCCGGCCAAGCCGGCTGCGGCGCCCGTTCCCCCACCGGGCCCCTGAGCGGGCCGTGTCGGGCGACTCCCACGCGGCGATTCCCGGGCGCCGATGCTCGCCCCCGGCGCGACTGGCTATTGTCCGGCCGTCTGGTGTCCGGGAGCACGCCGTGAGCAAGGCCGCACGCGCCGAGATTTTCGTCAACATCCTGCGCGACGTGGGCGTACCGGTCGACGGCGTCACCAAGGTCCTCGACCTGGGTTGCGGCGCGGGGCACCTGGTCAAAGCCGCGCGCGCCAAGGGACTCGATTTCTATGGCGCCGGGGTCGACATGCGCGATGCGCACAACGCCTCGGATCCCGCGCTGGTCGAACAGCGCATCCTCCGCCCGATTCCGTTCGATCCGTATCGTCTGCCGTTCGATGATGCGACCTTCGACGTCGTCATCAGCGACATGGTCCTCGAGCACGTGATGGACTATCCGACGACCCTGCGCGAGATCCACCGGGTGCTCAAGCCCGGCGGTGCGTTCCTGCACCTGTTCGCGCCGCGCTACTCGCCGCTGGAACCGCACGTGTACGTGCCGCTCGCGACGATGGTCCAGTCGCGCTGGTGGCTCAAGGCCTGGGCATTGCTCGGCGTGCGCAATGAATTCCAGAAACGCATGACGGCCGCCGAGGCCACCGCCGCGAATCTCAAGTTCCTGAAGTCGCGCACGAACTATCTGCCCAAGCGGGAGCTGAAGCGCCTGTTCGCGCAGCACTACACCGACGTGCGCTTCGTCGAGGACGCGTTCCTCAAGAACAGCGCACGCGGCCGCAAGGTGTACCCGCTGGCGAAGCGGTTGCCGATCCTGACGCGGCTCTACAGTGCCGTGGCGAACCGCGTGATGTTCGGCCGGCGGCCCGCGAACGTTCCCCGTTCGAAAGCCGCCTAGTCAGGCGCGCGGCTCTCGACGACGCGGGCTTCGAGGTCGTGATCGCTCGACCCGGTGATCTCGACATCGACGAGGGCCCCGGCCGCAAGCTTGCCGCCTTTGCGGATTTTCACGACGCCGTCGATCTCGGGGGCATCGGCCATGCTGCGCGCGATGGCCATGTTGCCCTCGACCGCGTCCACGAGCACCTCCGTGCGCCGGCCGACCTTCGCGGCGAGCCGCGCGGCACTGATCGCCGCGGACTTGCGCATGAAACGCGCGAGGCGGTCTTCCTGGATCCCGGGATCGACGTGGGCCGCGATGTCGTTCGCGGGCGCCCCTTCGACCGGCGAGTACTTGAACGCGCCGACGCGGTCGAGCTGCGCCTCGTCGAGCCAGTCCAGCAGTTCTTCGAACTCCGCTTCTGTCTCGCCGGGGAAGCCGACGATGAACGTGGAGCGGATCGCGAGATCGGGGCAGACCTCTCGCCACGCCCTGATGCGGCCCAGCGTCTTCTCGACCTGGCCGGGGCGCTTCATGCGCTTGAGCACCGAGGGGCTGCCGTGCTGGAACGGGATGTCGAGGTAGGGCAGCACCTTGCGCTCCGCCATCAGCGGGATCACGTCGTCGACGTGCGGATACGGATACACGTAGTGCATGCGGATCCAGATGCCGAGCTCGCCCAGACCTTTCGCGAGGTCGAGGAAGCGCGTTTCGTACGGCTGGCCGCGCCACTCGCCCGGGCGGTAGCGGAGGTCCACGCCGTAGGCCGACGTGTCCTGCGAGATCACGAGGATCTCCTTCACGCCGGCGCGCGCGAGCTTTTCGCCCTCGCGCAGGACCTCGTCGATGGGCCGGCTGGCCAGCAACCCGCGCATCGAGGGGATGATGCAGAAGCTGCACTTGTTGTTGCAGCCTTCGGAGATCTTGAGATACGCGTAATGCCGCGGCGTGAGGCGGATGCCCTGCGGCGGCACCAGGTCGACGAAGGGATCGTGTTTCGGCGGGATGTGCTCGTGCACCGCGCCGACCACTTCTTCATAGGCGTGCGGGCCGGTGACCTTCAGGACCTTCGGGTGACGTTCGAGGATCCGTTCGGGTCTCGCGCCCAGGCACCCGGTGACGATGACCTTGCCGTTCTTTTCGAGCGCCTCGCCGATCGCGTCGAGCGATTCGTCGACCGCGGAATCGATGAAGCCGCAGGTGTTCACGACGACGACGTCGGCCGACCCATAGTCCGGCGCCACCTGGTAACCCTCGGAGCGAAGCTGCGTGATGATGCGTTCGGAATCCACGAGCGCCTTCGGGCACCCGAGGCTGACGAACCCGACTTTCGGTTGGCGGCGGCTCATGAGGGGGCGCGATTGTACAGGCGACTTCCCCCCTTTCCGAGTGCGGCTCATCCGCGAAAAACCCCGCCCTCGACGCTGCCGCGTTGACCCGTCAATCGCCGCGATCGCGGCATCGGAGGTCGACATGGCTACGTCGGTGCAGCGCCCCTACGGGGCAATCGGTCGGATCGGCGTCGTCGCGGCGATGCACGTCGGGGCGCTCTATCTCATCGCTGCCAGCCTGGGGATCGCGCCGCCGCTGCCGATCGTAAAGACCGAGGCGACGATCCTTCCGCAAACCGTGATTCCCGACGAGCCGCCGCCGCGCTTCGTTCCCACCGAGGAGCGGCCGGACATTCCCTATATTCCGATGCCGGACGTGCCGATTCTGCTCGACGACCCGGCCCCGGGGGACGCCATTACCGCCACGTTGACGCCGGTCGACCAGATCGGCGCCTCGCAGCCGGGCTCGGCCGCTCCGCAGCCCGTGATCTCGGCGCCGTCGATCGACCCGCGCCGGCCGCTGTCCCGGCCGCCGTATCCCGCCGATGTCATCCGCATGAACGGCGAGGGCAGTGCGGTCGTCGAGATCTACGTGCTCGAGAACGGCCGTGTCGGCGACGCGCGCATCGTGAAGAGCACCGGCTGGGAATCTCTCGACAAGGCCACGGTCGCGGAGGCGCGCCGGAACTGGCGGCTCAAGCCGGCGATGCGCGACGGCGTGGCCATCGCGCAGTGGCATCGGCTGAGCGTGGCGTTCCGGCTGGAAGACGCCCGGCGGAACTGAGGATCACCGCGTCGCCGAGTCGGTTTCCGGCGTCGCGGGCTCGGCGGCCGCCGGCTCGGGCGCGGCGGGCGCCGCGTCATCTGGCGTAGCGGTCGCGGGCTGGGCGGGCGGCAGCCGGTGCTGGCATTCGCGCAACAGGAAGAACACGCTGACCGCGGCAACGGGCACCGCGATCCACGGCCACGCGGATCCTTTCCTCTCCGACTCGCTCATCGTGCTCCCCACATCGAATAGACTCGCAATCTACCGTGTGACCGCGCCAGCAGCAATCATCAATCACCCGTGCTCGCTCTTCGCATCCTGGGCTTAGGCGCCCGACTCCTGCTCGCACTGAGCCTCGTCTGTTTCTTGTTAGGCGGCTACCTGCTGTATCGCGGGCTCGCGTTCGATCGCACGACCCTCACGACGACCGGTACGGTAGTTAGCTACCGCGAGGTGCACGACGGCGACGCCACGCGCTGGCGGCCGCGCGTGAAGTTCACCACCCCGGCGGGCGACATCATCACGTTCGAGGGCCAGCTCGCGACGACCACGCAGCGCTTCGCCGTCGGCGCCGGCGTGCCGGTGATATTCGCGCCGGGAAAACCCAGCGAGGCGCGTCTCGCGACGTTCGCGGACAACTGGTTTGGTCCCGTCGCGTCGGGAGTCGTCGGCATCCTCGCGTTCGGGGCGGGCATCTTCATCCGCCGCGCCGCGAAGCGTTCGCTGGCGAGCGCATGACGCGCTTCGACGAGGCGTACTACCGCCGCTACTATTTCAATACGCGAACCGCGGTGACGGGCAAGGCCGAGATGCGCGCGCGTGGCGAGCTGATCGGCGCGTACTCCAATCACATCGGGCTGCCGGTGCGGCGCCTGCTCGACGCGGGCTGCGGCATCGGGCTGCTGCGCGCCCCGCTGCTGCGCGCCTTTCCGCGGGCCGAGTACACCGGTCTCGAGTACAGCGAATACCTGTGCGGGAAATACGGCTGGACGCGCGGCTCGCTCGCCGACTGGTCCGCCGATCCTTTCGACCTCGTCGTCTGCTACGACGTGCTCCAGTATCTCGACGACTACACCGCGGCGCGGGCGCTCGCGAATCTCGGCCGGCTCACGCGCGGCGTGCTGTACCTGTCGGCGCTGACCGCGCGGGACTGGCGCGAGAACTGCGACCGGACGCGCACCGACCGCAACGTGCACCTGCGCGATGCCGAGTGGTACGCCACGCGGCTCAAGCGCAACTTCCGCCCGTCGGGCGCGGGATTCTGGGTCCGGCGCGGGGCGCCGCTCACCACCTGGGAGATGGAAACCGCCTTTGCATAGACGATATGCTGCCGCGCATGCCCGAACCGCTCCTTCCCGTCGACGCCGCCCGGGGCGACGCCCGCCACCAGGACGTGCGCGCGGCGGTGTTCTCAGTCGTGCCGCAGCGCCGCGCGCCGCTGCCAAGACGGGCGTTCTGGCGCGTGGTCCTGTGGGCGGCGCGGTTTCCCGCGGGGCTGCGGCTCCTCGGCCGCCTGCGTAGTTAGGCATGCGCGGAATCGCCTGGATGCTGGGTCTTGCCGCGGGCTTCGGGCTCACGGTGCAGGTTGCGATGAACTCGCAGCTCCGCCGCTCCATGGAGAGCGCCAACATCGCCGCCCTCATCAGCTTCCTCGTGGGCACCGTCGCGCTCATCGTGCTCGTGGTCTCGATGCGCGCGCCGATTCCCGGCCGCGAGACGATCGCCGCCGTGCCGGTGTGGGCGTGGTTCGGCGGCCTGCTGGGCGCGTTCTACGTCGCCTCGTCCACCGTCGTCGCGGCGGAGCTCGGTGCCACGACGCTGCTGGCGCTCGCCTTGCTCGGCCAGCTGAGCACCGCGCTGGTCATCGATCACTTCGGCTGGCTCGAGATGCCGGTGCACCCCGTCACCTGGAGCCGCATGGCGGGCGTCGCGTTGCTGGGCGCCGGCGTGTGGCTCGTTTCCCGGCCCTGACTTCCACACACAGACTCAAACCCGAGGAATCGACAGCGATGGACTACCTGCCGGCGGAGAATCGTTACCAGTCGATGCGTTACAACCGCTGCGGCGCCAGCGGCGTGAAGCTGCCCGCGGTCTCGCTCGGCCTGTGGCACAACTTCGGCGACGTCGACGTGTTCGCGAACGGCCGCACGATCGCGCGCCGTGCGTTCGACCTCGGCATCACGCATTTCGACCTGGCCAACAATTACGGTCCATCGCCGGGATCCGCCGAAGAGAACTTCGGCCTCATGATGAAGAAGGATTTTCACCCGTTCCGCGACGAGATGATCATCTCGTCGAAGGCCGGCTATCTCATGTGGCCGGGTCCGTACGGCGAATGGGGTTCGCGCAAGTACCTCGTGGCGAGCTGCGACCAGTCGCTGAAGCGCATGGGCCTGCAGTACGTCGACATCTTCTACAGTCATCGCCCGGACCCGGATACGCCGCTCGAGGAGACGCTGGGCGCGCTCGACTTCATCGTGCGCTCCGGCCGTGCGTTGTACGCGGGCATCTCGAGCTACGACGCCGGGCAGACGGCGCAGGCGGCGAAGATCCTGCGCGACCTGGGCACGCCGTGTCTCATCCATCAACCCAGCTACAGCATGTTCAATCGCTGGATCGAAGACGGGCTCACCAAGACCCTCGGCGCGGAGAAGATGGGCTGCATCGTCTTCTCGCCGCTCGCGCAGGGCATGTTGTCGAACAAATACCTCAACGGAATCCCGGACGGCTCGCGCGCGTCGAAGCACACGTCCCTGACCGCGGATCGCCTGTCGCCCGAACGCGTCGCGCAGATCCGCAAGCTCAACGAAGTCGCGCAACGCCGCGGACAATCGCTGGCGCAGATGGCGGTGGCGTGGACGCTGCGCGATCCGGTGGTGACATCCTCTCTGATCGGCGCGAGCAAGGTGGCCCACGTGGAAGAAGCCGTGGGGGCGCTCGCGAAGCCGGATTTCGCGGCCGCCGAACTGGCGGAGATCGAGGCAATCCTCAAGTAATGGGGATATTCCTCGTCTCCTAGCAAGCGGGGACGGGCCTCGGTCTTCGGGAAGCCGAGGATTTCGTTGGTAAGACGCAGCAGCGAGTTGCCGCTCGATGCGCCGCGCCGAGCGGACCCCTTCCGGTCAGGCGATGACGCGTTCCATGATCAGCACGCCGATGATGCCGACGATGCCCACGATGCCTTCCATGAGCGTCCAGCTCAGCAGCGTTTCCTTGAGCGAGAGATTGAAATACTCCTTCGCCATCCAGAACCCCGAATCGTTGACGTGCGAGAACATCAAACTACCCGCGCCGACGGCCAGCACCATGAGGTTCGGGTCCACGTTCGTGCTCGCGACCACCGGCGCCATCAGTCCCGCGGCTGTCATGCCCGCGACCGTCGCGGAGCCGAGGGACACGCGGATCACGCCCGCGATCAGCCAGCCCAGGATGAGCGGATCGATCGCGATGCCGGTGAGCAGAGCGGAGATGTTCTTGTCCACGCCGGTCGCGACGAAGACTTCCTTGAGCGTGCCGGCGCCCGCGATGATGAGCAGGATGACGGCGATGTCCTTCACCGAATTGCCGTACTCGTCCATGAGCGGACCGATCTTGAGACCGCGCGACAAGCCCAGTGTCCACGTGGCGACGGCGAGCGCGAGCAGCATCACGACCAGCGGGTTCGTCCAGAACTTGAGCGTGCTCTGCCATTCCGCCGGCGCCATCGGCACCGCCATCGAACAGGCGATCAATGCCACCGGCAGCAGCGCGCTCGCGAAGCAGTTGAAGGCGCTGGGCAATTCGGTCTCGGGACGCAGCGGCGCGACGAACAGCGTGATGGGCTTCGCCGGCACGTTGCGGAACAGGCGCGCGAACATCGGGCCCGCGACGATCATCGCCGGCAGCGCCACGATGAGGCCGTAGAACAGCGTCTTGCCGATGTCCGCGTCGAACATCGGCAGCATGGCCGTCGGCGCGGGATGCGGCGGCAGGAAACCGTGCGTCACCGACAGCGACGCGAACATCGGGATGCCGAGGTAGATGGGCGGCACCTTCGTCTGCTGCACGACCGAGAACACCAGCGGGACGAGCAGCACGAAGCCGACGTTGTAGAACAGCGGGATGCCGACCAGGAACCCCGTGAACATCAGGGCCCAGGTCAGGTGCTTCTCGCCGAAGACCCGCATCAGCACCATCGCGATCTTCTGCGCCGCGCCGCTGTTCGCGACGAGCTTGCCGAACATCGCGCCGATGCAGACAATTCCTAACAACCCGCCCAGCAGATTGCCGATGCCCTTCTCGAGCACGCCCGGCACCTTCTCCGCCGGCAGGCCGAGCAGCAGGCCCGCGACCGAGGAGGCGACGAGGAAGGCGAGGAACGGCTGGATCTTTCCCCAGCTGATGAGCAGCACCAGCAGGACGATCGAACAACCGACGTAGATGAGTTCCATCGCGCCCCTTAGAAACCGGCGCCCTTGATGTCGAGCCGGATGCGGGCCAGCATGTTCTGCGACGTGAGGTACAGCGTCTTTCCGTCGTCGCCGAACTTGCAGTTCGCCGTCGGCTTGCCGTCACTGATGCGTCCCAGCCGCTTGCCGTCCTTCGACAGCACGAGGATCCCGCCCGGACCGCTCGTGAAGATCGTGCCGTCGGCGGCGACGGTGAGCCCGTCGGGCAGGCCCGGCGCTTTCTCGGAGACGAGATCGGTCACATCGGCGAACAGCTTCTTGCCGGTGACGTTGCCGCCCTCGTCGAGCGTGAACGCCAGGATGATGGCTTTCGTCGGTTCGGATTGCGTCACGTAGAGCGTCTTCTCATCCGGAGACAGCGCGACGCCGTTCGGGCGATGCAGCTCCTTCTCGATGACGGTGACCCTGCCGTCCTTCCCCATGCGGTACACGCCGTTGAACGGCTGCTCCTTCTCCGGCGCATCGTCGAACTTCTTGAAGCCATACGGCGGATCGGTGAAGAACAGCACGCCCGACTTCATGCGCGTGACGTCGTTGGGGCTCGAGAATTTCCTGCCCTCGTGCGCGGTCGCGACGGGCGTCTTCTGCTTCGTGCGCAGGTCCAGCTTCTGGATGCTGCGGTTGCCGGTGTCCGCGAGCAGGATCGTGTCGGCATCGAGGATCGCGAGACCGTTCGCGCCGGCTTCGCGCCACACGTTCGTGTCGGGGCTCGCCGCCCCTGACGGGTCGAGGAATTTCTCGAGGCCGCCCTTCTCCGACCACTTCCACATCTTGTTGCCGGGGACGTCGGTGAACAGCAGGTATCCGCCGTTCTTCACCCAGATCGGGCCCTCCGCCCAGCCGAAGCCTTCCGCGAGCTTCTCGATCTTCCAGTCCCTGGGGACGATGGCGTCCATCGCCGGATCCCAGCGCTCGATGCGCGAGGTCTCGTTGATGACGGTGGGTGGCGCCGCGCAGGCCGCGCCGCAAAGCGTCGCGAGCAGGCAAGCCGCCGCGATGGCAGACAGATTCCGCATGAAACCCCCTTCGTGTGGACACCGGAATCTACGGAAAAGAAGCGGTGGGTACAATCCGGCCATGCGTACCCTGGCCGTGCTCTGCCTGTTGATCGGTATTCCCGCGCTGGCGGCCAATCCCGAAACCGCCCCCGGAACCTACCTCGCGAGGCTCTCGGCCGCGCGCATACCGGCGGACGCCGCGGCCGTCGTCGTGCAGCCGCTCGGCGAAGGGGTTCTGCGCTGGTCCGCCAACGAGGGAAAGCCGATGAATCCCGCGAGCACGATGAAGCTCGTGACCACGTACTCCGCGCTGCACCTGTTAGGTCCCGCGTTCACGTTCCGCACCGAGGTGCTGGCCGATGGCCCCGTGGCCGCCAACGTGCTGAACGGGCGGCTGTTCGTGCGTGGCGGCGGCGATCCGCACCTCGTCATCGAGAACCTGTGGCTCATGGTCAATCGCATCCGCGGCTACGGCATCCGCGAGATCCGCGGCGATCTCGTGCTCGACAAGGGATTCTTCGCGCCGTTGAAACACGACCCGGCGGAATTCGACGGCGAGGAGGGACGCGCCTACAACGTGGGTCCCGACCCGCTGCTGCTCAACTTCAAGAGCGTCGCGCTGGTATTCACGCCCGACACGGCCGCAAAAGTGGCGCGCGTCATGGCGATCCCCGAGATCGCCGGAATGAAGGTGCCGCGCACGGTGCCTGCCGTGGAAGGCGGCTGCGGCGACTGGCGCGGCCGCCTCAGGCTTGACCTGAACGACCCGATGAGCGTGCGCATTCCCGGCGCCTATCCACTCGCCTGCGGCGAGCGGATCGTCCACCTTGGCGCCCTCGAGCACACTAGCTACTTCGCCGCCGTGTTCCGCGCGCTGTGGGAGCGGCAGGGCGGCACGTGGACCGGAAAGGCACGCGAGGGCACGGTACCCGCTGCCGCCCGGCTGGTCGTGGCGCAGGAGTCGCCGGCGCTGGCGAGCATCATCCGCGACATCAACAAGTACTCGAACAACGTGATGACCCAGCAGCTGTTCCTCACCATGGGCGGCGCCGGAGGCGCTCCCGGCAGCCCGGCGAACGGCGGCGCGGCCATCCGCAACCTGCTGTCCGCGCGCGGCATCGACGTTCCGGAGCTGGTGCTGGAGAACGGCTGTGGCCTGTCGCGCGTCGAGCGCATCTCCGCCGGCAGCCTGGCGAACGTGCTCGTCGACGCCTGGAAGAGCCAGTGGATGCCGGAGCTCATGTCGTCGCTCCCGATCGCGGGCGTGGACGGCACCATGAAGGGCCGGAACGTGCCCGCCGGCTCGGCGCACATGAAAACGGGGTTGCTTGAGGACACGCGCGCCGTGGCGGGTTACGTCCTCGCGGCGAGCGGCCGGCGCTACGTGGTGGTCGCCATCATCAACCACCCCAACGCCCGCCTGGGCACGGGGGCGCACGACGCTCTGCTGGAGTGGGTATATCGGGCCGGGTAGCTCGAACCCGTATAATTCGGCGCCATGTCAGTCACACCTTCACGTGTACCGGTCACGGTACTCACGGGCTTCCTTGGCTCCGGAAAAACCACGCTCCTCAACCGCATCCTCTCGGAGAAGCACGGCAAGCGGATCGCCGTCATCGAGAACGAGTTCGGCGAGGTCGGCGTCGACTCGGAGCTCGTGATCGGCGCCGAAGAGGAGCTGTTCGAGACGAACAACGGCTGCATCTGCTGCACGGTGCGTGGCGATCTCATCCGCATCCTCGGGCAGCTCATGAAGCGCCGCGACAAGTTCGACTACATCCTCATCGAGACCACGGGCATGGCCGACCCCGGCCCCGTGGCGCAGACTTTCTTCCTCGACGACGACCTCAAGAACCAGTTCCAGCTCGACGCGATCGTGACGATGGTCGATGCGAAGCATTTCGAACAGCACGTCGACGAGCTCAACGAACCCGCCGAACAGGTGGCGTTCGCGGACCTGGTGCTGCTCAACAAGACGGATCTCGTGGACGCCGACGCGCTCGAGCGCATCGAGCGGCGCATCCGCGGCATCAACGGCACGGCGAAGATCCTGCGCACGAAGAATGCCGATGCGCCGATCGAGAAGGTGCTCAATGTCGGCGCGTTCGACCTGCAGCGCGCGCTCGCCGTCGACGAGGCCTTCCTCGAGCCCGAATACCCATTCGAATGGGGAGGCGCGTATCAGCTCGACGCCGGCACCCATCGGCTCAAGACGCGCGGTGAACACGATCACCATGCGCCCGGCCACCACGATGAAGGTCACGGTCACGAGCATCATGACCATGACCACGCGGGTCATTCGCACGAAGACCTCGCCATCGCGATCCTGCCGCTCCCGGCGGCGACGCCGGCCGAACTCGGTGGCGCGATCGAGGCGGCGGTGCGGGCGTTCGCGGAGCCCGCGACCGTGGTTCCGTGTCACGGGACCATCGACGGCCCCGGCCACCATGCGATCGACATCTCCCACGATGGCGCGGACTTCGAGCTCACGCTGAAGACGCCGGGCGCGTACGCCGTCTTCTGCGAGCATCACCCCTCCGGGTGCGGGTTGCACTTCGAAGGGCAGAAGCCCGCCGCCGAGCGCAAGTTCGCCTCGCATCACCACGAAGACGACATCAGCTCGATCGGCATCCGCGATCCGCGGCCGCTCGATCCCACGAAGCTCAATCAGTGGCTCGACTATCTGCTGAAGACGCGCGGCCAGGACATCTTCCGCATGAAAGGCGTGTTGAACGTGAAAGGCGAGGAGCGCCGCCAGGTATTCCACGGCGTGCACATGATGTTCGACGCGCAGGCCGAGCGGCCGTGGGGCGGCGCCACGCGCATGAACAACCTGGTGTTCATCGGTCGCGGACTCGATCGCGCCGAACTCGAAGCCGGCTTCGAGTCCGCCGTCGCCAGGCAGTAGCCGTGGCCGCCAGGCAATCGCTCGCGTTCGCGCTCGAGCCGCGCGCATCGGCCACGGTCGACGACTTCATCGCCGACCTGGCGTGGGCGCCCGCGGGCGATGCGCTCGCCATCGCGGGCGGAGAGGGCAAGGTCGCGCTCGCGAAGGTCGCGGCGGATTCGTTGACTCTCGACGTCGTCGGCGAGCACCTGTTGGGCACGCTCGCGCTGGCGTGGCAGCCGCGCGGGAAGACCTTCGCGTCGTCCGGCCAGGACGGCTCGATCGGCCTCTGGGGCCCGGACGGCAAGCTGGTCCGTCGTTGGAAGCCGGCGCCGGCCGCCACCCAGGCGCTGACGTTCTCGCCCGACGGCGAACTACTGGCGAGCGCGGCCGGGAAGATAGTGTCGCTGTGGACGCCGTCCGGGGAGCCGGTCCATGCCTTCGCGCCCGCTGCCGCGACCGCGGTGGGGCTGGCCTTCGACAAACCGGGAACGGATCTCGGCGTGGCCCTGAATGGTGAAGTTGCGGTCCACCGGATTCAAAAAACGCGATATGAGACACGTCGTTACAAATGGCCGGCCGCCTGCCTCACGGTAAACTTCAGCGGCAATGGAAGATTTCTCGCCAGCGGCATGGCCGACGGAACACTGCATTTCTGGAATCGCTCGACTGGCAAGGATTCCCAGATGCGCGGCTACGACGGACGCGTCGAGCTGGTCGGCTGGAGCGACAACTCGAAATACCTGGCCTCGAGCGCGGGCAACGACGTCGTGCTCTGGGACTTCAGTGGCAAGGGCCCGGAGGGAACGAAGCCCGTGGTGCTGAGCGCGCATACCGAACGCGTGGGCGCCTTTGCCTGGCAGCCCGGCGGAGATCATTTCGTGAGCGGCGGCCGGGACTGGCGCGTGGCGCTGTGGCGTCCCGGCAAGACACCGCGGCCGCTCGACGTGCACTTGCAGGATTCCGACGTCACCGCCGTGCGCTGGTCGCCGGACGGCAAGCGCGTGGCGGTCGGTGAACGGAAGGGCGGCGTCACGGTCTTCGAGCTGGTGGCGAGATGACCATCGCGTTGCGCGATCTGACTCCCGCCGAGCGCGTGGGTGTACAGCAACGTTTCGAGTCGCTCGCGTCCAAGCGATTCGCACCGACGCCGAAGAAGCCACGCTTCGAAGTGTGGTGGCCCAAGGCGCCTCTCGATGCGCGCGCTTTTCCGGAAGGGATTCACTCCGTGGAACACGATGCCCGCTTCAACGAGGCCGCGCGGCTCATCGGCTTCCTGAACGGCATTGCGCCGGGCGAGTTCTACATCGCGAACCTGTCGGCGCCGAAGCCGCACTTCCTGCACACCGGGAAGCTCGACGACGCCTTGTGCAAATGGATCAAGACGCGGCTGGTGTCGAATCCCACCTGCCTGCTGTCCTCGAGCATCGACCTCATGCTGATCGTCGACACGTCCATGAACTACTCTGTTCTCGGTGGCGCGCCCGACGTGATCGCAAAGTTCGAGCAGCGCTTCGGTGGCGCGGCCGCCATGCGCCAGACCTTCGAGGAATTCGTGACGCAGATGCGCATCGGCTCCGGACTCGAAGACGCCCGATGGGCGCAGGACTACCTGCAGAAGTGGAGCGGCTGGGTCTAGCGCGCTCGTTCGTGTCAGTGGTCCGCGCGCGCCAGCGCATCCCCGAACGCCGGCAGCCGCCGGGCGCTCACCGCCGCCTGGTAGTGGGCCATCAAACCCTGCAGTGAGCGGCTCCAGCTGTAATTGGACACCACGTGCTCACGCGCCGCGGCGCCAAGCGCCGCGAGATCGCGCTCGTAGAGCGCGGTGACGGCCGCCGCCAGATTCCCCGCCGCGATCCCGAGATCCTCGTCCGGTTCCGCCAGCACGCCGACGCCGTCGTTCACGAGTTCCGGGATCGCCGCCGCGCGCATCGCGACCACGGGCTTGCCGCATGCCATCGCTTCCAGCACGACGAGCCCGAAGGTTTCATGCGTGCCGGCATGCACGAACGCATCCGCCGCGGAGATCATGCCGGCGAGCTGGCGGTTGTCGCGGCAGTACGGCATGCGCGTCACGTTGCCGTCGCGCGTCGCCTCGGCGCCGCCGATCAGCAGGAGGTGGTAGTCCGGTCCGAGCTGGCGGAACGCTTCGATCAGCACGGGAATGTTCTTCTCCGCCGAGAATCTCCCGGCGAACACGAGCAGTCGTGTGCCGGCCGGCAACCCGAGCTCGGAGCGCAGGTCACGTTGCCCGGCCGCGTCGGCCGGCGGCGCGAAGGCCTCCACGTCGACGCCGAGCGGCTGGAACTCCGCGTGCGTCACCCCGATGCGATGGAGGTAGTCGCACATGTAGCGGCTCGGCGCGAGCACCAGCGAGCAACGATCGTAAGTGAGCTTGACGTACCACTCGATGAGCTTCTGCGCGGTGCGACCGAGGCGCCGGCCGGCCAGCTCCGGAAAATTCGAGTGATAGAACGCGATCAGCGGGATGCCGCGGCGCCGCGCGACGCTCGCCGCCGCCCACGCGGGATGGAACGCATCGCCAATCTCGATCAGGTCGGGGTCGAGCCCGTCGATGGCGCGGGACCAGCGGAGCGGGTTGAGCGGCAGTCGATAGTTGAAGGCGCCCGGCACCAGACCGCCGGCGATCGTCGAGATCTCGCCGGGCGCGCGCGTCTCGCTCTCGCCGGGTACGACGAGACTGTGCTGCCAGTTCGTGTGCGCGTGCAACCACTCGTGTTTGGCGAGCAGGTAACGCTTCACGCCGCCGCTGGTCGGCGAGAAGAAGAGGGTGGCGTCGACTACGTGCATGGAAGGTTCAAATCCACAGTGGGGCAGTATTGGTCCGTTGCGTTGTGTCGACCAGTCAGCGCAGACTCGGTTCCCTATGTCGACAAACACCTACAAACACTTGCTTTCAGTTGCACTCGTGGCGACGTGGGTTCCCACCATGCATGCCGCGGACCTCGAAGCGAGGATCAAGGCCGTCGACGCCAGTGTCGTCGAGTGGCGCCGCGACTTCCACCGGAACCCGGAACTCTCGAACCGCGAGACGCGCACCGCGAAGATCGTCGCCGATCATCTGCAGAAACTGGGGCTGCCGGTGGAAACCGGCATCGCGAAGACGGGAGTCGTCGCCCTGCTCGATACCGGCAAGCCGGGCCCGACGATCGCGCTGCGCGCGGACATGGACGCGTTGCCGGTGGTCGAGCGGACGGACGTCCCGTTCAAGTCGGTCGCGAAGTCTAGCTACCGGGGCGAGGCAGTCGGCGTCATGCACGCCTGCGGTCACGATTCTCACATCGCGGTCCTCATGGGCGCGGCGGAAGCGCTGGTGCGCATGAAGGCCGACCTCAAGGGCAGGATACTGTTCGTGTTCCAGCCCGCCGAGGAGGGCGCTCCTCCCGGAGAAGCAGGCGGCGCCTCGGTGATGCTCAAGGAAGGGCTGTTCGCAAGGTACAAGCCCGAAGCCGCTTTCAGCTGGCACGCGTGGTCGGGCCTGCGCACGGGCGAGATCGGCTATCGCTCCGGACCGTTCTTCGCGGACTCGAACGCCTGGAGCGCGACGATCACCGGCAGGCAGACCCACGGCTCCGCGCCCTGGAAAGGCATCGATCCGATCGTCGTCACCGCGCAGATCATCAACTCGATGCAGACGATCGTCAGCCGCCAGACCGACATCACCGACAACCCGGCGGTGCTCACCGTGGGCATCATCGAGGGCGGCGTGCGGTACAACATCATCCCCGACAAGGTCGGGCTGGAAGGCACGCTGCGCACGTTCACGCCCGAGCAGAAGCGGAAGATCGTCGCGAGCGCCACGCAGCTCTTCGCGAAGACCGCGGAGGCGAGCGGCGCGACGGCGACGTTCGAGCTCGACCCGTACTACAACCCCGTCACCGTCAACGACCCCGAACTCACCGCGCGCATGCTCCCGTCGCTGCGGCGCGTGGCCGGCGCGGGGAACGTGAAGGAGATTCCGCTCGTCACGGGTTCGGAAGACTTCGCCTACTTCGCGCGCGAAGTCCCGAGTTTTTACTTCGCCGTCGGCGTGACGCCGGCCGACCGGGATCCCGTGACCGCGCCGGCCAACCACTCTCCGCTCTTTTACCTCGATGAAAGGGCGCTGCCGCTGGCGACACGCGCGTTCACCGCCGTCGCGGTGGACTACCTCATGAAATAGGGTCAGACCCCGCAACGCATGGAGCTGGAGTTCTTCGGCGCGGCCGGTGAGGTGACGGGGTCCTGTCACATCCTGCGCATGGGCGGACGCCAGCTCCTGCTCGACTGCGGGATGATCCAGGGCGGTCGCGACGCGCCGGAACGGAACCGGCTGCCGTTCCCGTTCGCGGTGGCCTCGATCGACGCGGTGGTCTTGAGCCATGCGCACATCGATCACTGCGGGCGGTTGCCGCTGCTCGTCAAGCGCGGGTACCGCGGGCCTATCTACACGAACGGCGCCTGTGCGGAGCTGGTCCCCATCCTGTTGCGCGATTCGGCCAAGCTCGCGCTCGCGGACGCCGAGCGCGCCAGCCGGCGCCTGCCGCCCGGGGCGTCGATGGCGACGCCGCTCTATGATCTCGCCGACGTCGAGACGACGCTCGGGCTCCTCCGGCCGATTCCCTACGACCTGCCACGCACGCTGCTGCCGGGCATCACGGTCCGCGTGCGCGATGCGGGGCACATCCTGGGTTCGTCCAGCGTCGAGCTGTGGGCGGGCGAGGGCGGCGCCACCCGCAAGCTCGTGTTCTCCGGAGACCTGGGGCAGTACGACACGCCGATCCTGCACGATCCCTGGCGCTTCGAATCGGCCGACGTCGTGCTCATGGAGAGCACTTACGGAAATCGCCTGCACCGTGGCCGCGCCGACACCGAGCGCGAACTCGGCGACATCCTCGCGCAGGCCGCGCGCGACGGCGGCAACGTGATCGTCCCCGCGTTCGCGATCGGCCGCAGCCAGGAGCTGCTCTATCTACTCGCGAAGCACTACGCGCAGTGGCAGGTCGCCCGCTGGAAGATATTCCTCGACAGCCCGATGGCGATCGCGGCGAGCCGTATCTACTGGCGCAATCCCGATCGTTTCGACGAAGAGGCGTCGCGGTTGAGAGCGGGGTTCCGCGGACTGCCGGCGCTCCCGAACCTCGTGCTCGCGGAGAGCGCCGACGATTCGCGCGCCATCAACAACGTGCGGGGCGGCGCCATCGTGATCGCGGGCAGCGGCATGGCCAACGGTGGCCGCGTCCTGCATCATCTGCGGCACAACCTGCCGCGTCCCGAATGCCACGTGCTCATCGTCGGGTTCCAGGCGCCGGGTACGCTCGGGCGGCAGCTCGTCGACGGCGCGCCCGAGGTGCGCATCCATGGCCGGCCCGTGCGCAACGCGGCGAAGGTCCATACGCTCGGCGGGCTCTCGGCGCACGGCGACCAGGGCGATCTGCTGCGCTGGTACGACAGTTTCACGCCCCGGCCGCCCGTGTACCTCGTTCACGGCGAAGTGGCGTCCGCCGAAGCCTTGGCCGGCAAGTTGCGCGAGCGCGGCGCCGTCGCGACCGTGACTCGTCCCGGCTTGAAAGTCGATCTGTCGGCCCTGGAATCGCTGGCCCGCGACAACCCAAGTACCTAGAATCCTCCGCTCACTTCGGAGCGCGGATGAACGAAACCACGTCGAGCCAGGACGGCGCCTTCGGATTCTTCAGGAATCCGTCCGAGCGGCGCATCGTCATCACCGGTTTTCTCCTGCTGTTCTGCGTCCTCGGCGGCTATTTCGCCGTCCGCCCGGTGCGCGAGACCATCGGCACCATCATCGGCCGCGAGGCCACGCAGAACCTGTGGATCTTCACCGCGTTGTTCGCGCTGATCGTCGTGCCGCTGTACGGCTGGCTGGTCGCGCACATCCGCCGCTCGATCCTCGTGCCGGTCATCTACGCGTTCATGTGCGCGGGTTTCCTCGTCACCGCGTTCGTCTTCCAGTCACATTCCGAAGACGCCGCGTTCGCGAAGGTGTTCTACGTGTGGATCAGCGTGATGAACGTCATGCTCGTGTCCGTCTTCTGGAGCTTCATGCTCGAGATCGTCTCGACGGAGCAGTCGAAGCGGCTGTTCGGCCCGATCTTCGCCGGCGGAACGGCCGGCGCTTTCCTGGGCCCGCTGATCACGAGCCGCATCGTCCTCGAGGTCGGCAACGTCGGCATCCTGTATCTCGGCGCCGCGATGTTCGCGGTGGCCATCGTGCTGCAGCGGCTGCTGATGGCCGAGTGGCGCCGCATGGCACCCGTCGCGGCGGACAAGCTCGCGACGTCCGACCGGGAGCGCGCACTCGGCGGCAATCCCTTCGCGGGCTTCATGCTCGTGCTGAAGTCGCCGTACCTGCGCGGCATCGCGCTGTTCATCGTCGGAATCTCCGCGATCAACACGTTCCTCTACTTCGAGCAACTGCAGCTCGTCGAAGATCAATTCGAGGAGATCGCCAAGCGCACGCAGGTGTTCGCGAACCTCGATGCGATCGTGCAGGGTCTCGTGATCATCACGCAGCTGTTCCTGACCGGCTTCATCGCCACCCGCTTCGGCGTGGTGGTGCTGCTGGTGCTCGTGCCCATCGTGATGGTGTTCGGACTCACGGTGTACGCGGTGTCCGGCACGTTCCTCGTGATGGCCGCGGCGATGGTGGTGCGGCGCTGGGGCGAGTACGCCTTCATCCGGCCGGGCCGTGAAATGCTCTTCAGCAAGGTCGACAAGGAGAGCAAGTACAAGGCGAAGAACGTCTGCGACGTCGCCGTGTACCGCGTCGCCGACGCCGGCTTCGCGCAGATCAAGAAGATCCTCGACGCACTCAACATGGGCGGCACTGCGCAGGCGTTGATCGCCGCGGCCGCCGCCGCGCTGTGGGCCGTCAACGGCTGGTGGTTAGGCCGGCGGTACGAGAAGGAAACTCCGCCGAAATCGTAGGACGGGTCCGCCACGCGGGGAACCCGGGCACTGCCGGCGGCGTCCACGGGGCATGCCGTCGAGCGTCATTCGATCGTTTCACTACGATCCCGTCGAGGAGAAACTCGACGTCGAGTTCGTGTCCGGGCGGCGATATCGGTATCACGAGGTGCCGGACGAGGTTTACGGGGAGATGCTGAGCGCGAGATCGAAGGGGGAGTTTTTCAACTTGTATGTCCGCGACCGGTTTCGGGTCAGCGAACTTGCGTGACGACCGAAGGACAAGGGGACAGTCCCTGAACTAGGCAACCGCCGCGTTCGAGTCCTTCTTCTCGTGAGGGAGCGTGATGCGGAAGCGGGTGTATTCGCCCGGCTTCGTCGCGATTCCCACCTTGCCACCGGCCTTCGTCACGAGATCACGCACGACATCCATGCCGATCCCGCGCGCGCCGCCCTCCCCGACGGTCGTGAAGCCGGGACGGAAGATGAGGCTGGCGAGCTTGCGCGGATCGATCGTCGCGGCCACGTCCGCCGTGAGTACGCCCTGGCGCACGGCCTCGGCGCGGATCTTGTCGTGGTCGAGGCCACGGCCGTCGTCCTGCACGGAGAGCTGGTATCCATCCGACCCGACGCGCGTGAACTGCACCGCGACGGTCCCGATCTCGGGTTTGTCGAGCACGACGCGATCGGCCGGCGTCTCGAGCCCGTGACGAATCGCATTGTGGATGAGCTGTCCCAGGATCTTCTCGATGCTCTTGCGATAGCCGCCCGGAACGTCCTCGAGACCGACGCACACGAGCGACGCGCGCTTCGAATACATCTCCGAGAGGAACTGCGCCATCTCCTCGAGGCTGTCCTGCGAGAGATCGGACAGGCGGGTCGCCTTCGCCAGCGGTGAGTTCTGCGTGATCGTGGCGCTGCTCGCGCGCAGCTTCGGCTGGCGGATCGTGGTGCCGGTCGCCGTCGCCGAACGATGCGTGACGTCGAACGAGGCGGGGGCAGGGACGCCATTCTGCGCGCGCCACTCGCGCAGGCGCGAGACGACTTCGCCCTGGATCGCGAGATGGCTGAGCAGGTCGTCGAGCTTGACCGCGAGCGGCAGGAAATCGTTGCCGGACAGCGTGCGCTTGTCGCGCAGCTGGTTGAGGGCCGCCTCGAAGAACTGCGCGCGTTCGCCCACGGACGGCAGCGGCAGCCGCTCCGCCCGCGAGTGGATGCCGCGGATCAGCTCGAGGATCAGCACGAGCTTCTCGCGGAACGCCTGCGGGTCGCGCGCCGGCAGTTTGATGATGGCGCGCAGCTGCCCGGCCTTGTCGCGGGCCTCGCCGAGGAAATCGTCGAGTCCCTGGGCGTCGACGTTCGCGATCTCGTCGAGCACCGCCGAGAGCCGCGCATCGGGCGGGATGATGATCTTCGAATGGTCGAGCCCCGGCGGGGAACTCGGCGCCGGCATGGTCACCGCCGAAGCGGTGGACTCGAATCCGGGCACGTTCGTCGGCAGCGATTCCGTCAACGCGCGGATCTGCTGGGTCTTGGCCGGCGCATTCGCGGCCATCGACTCCACGTCGAGCTGCGCGAGGCGGGCCATCGTGGCGGACGGAGCGTCCTGCTCCGACGGAATCGAATCCGACGTCACGTCGAACGGGCCGAGGATGAATTCGCCCGTCTGCGTCGTGCCCGCCGGAGCGGCGGCCGCAGCCATCGGCGGCTCGCTGGTGATCATCGGCCGCGCGCCCGTCTCGCCGGCGAGGCGGCGCGCGAAGGTCTCCTCGTTCAGAACCGGCACTTCGATGGTGTGGGGCACCACGCGCGGCGCGGAGATGCGCTCGATCGACACGATGATGTGATGGACTCGCCCGTCGACGACGAGGCGCGCGAAGCGGATCGCGAGGTGGTGCGAGCCGGAATGGACCGTCTGCAGCGGATTGGCCGTGGCGTCGACCAGGGCAGTCGCCTCGGCCATCCACATCGATTCGAGGTACGCGACCGCCTCGCGACGCACGGTGACGTCGACGAGCTCGGAGATCGCCTGTACGAACGGTGTGCCGACGGCGCAGGTGTGCCCGAGCAGCTCGGGAGCGGCCGCCGAGGCTTCGCCCATGATCTTGTGTTCGCGGTCGAGGAACAGAACGCCGGCCTGCGACAGCTCGAGCATCGCGTACGCCTGTGCGCGCGCCACCACGAGCTGCTCGTCGCGGCTGCGAATGCTCGAGCGCTGCGTGAGCGCGTAAAGGGTCACGCCGATGAGGCAGATCAGCGCCGCTCCCAGGGCCACGATGGGGAAGTTGAGGTACTCCATGATCAGGTGGTTGCGCTCTCGACGAACGCTGCCGGGTCGAACAGGCCGCCTTCCGACGGTTGCTCCATCCGCTCGATCATGGCCAGCAGTTCGTCGCAGGTGGCGATGCGCTGCTCACGCGATTTCGACATGAGACGTTCGAGCAGCGGCTGATAGAAGAGGTGATGCACGGGCAATTCCGGAACGGGCGCCATGACATGCTGCTGCAGGACGTCGATTGCTGACGCGCCGAGGTACGGTTTCTTGCCGGCGAGCATCTCGTAGAGCATGACGCCCAGGCTGTAGAGGTCGGTGCGCGCGTCCAGGTTCTCGCCCTGCGCCTGCTCGGGGCTCATGTAATAGGGAGAGCCGCGCAGCACGCCGGTCCGGGTGCTGCCGTCGCCGCTGAGCACGCTGCGCGCCAGGCCGAAGTCGATGAGCACGACGCTGCCGTCGGCGCGCAACATGACGTTAGGGGGCTTCAGATCGCGATGAATGATGTCCGCTTCGTGGACGACCTTGAGCGAGCGGGCGATCTCCTTGAGGAAGGCGATCGCCTCGTCGGCCGTGAGCGGATTCTGCAGGCGCGCCTTGAGGTCGCCGCACGGGAAGTACTCCATCGCCAGGTACTCGACGCCCTCGTGGATGCCGTAGTCGAACAGATCGATGATCGACGGGTGATCGAGAGCGGCGATGGCTTCGAACTCGCGCTGGAAGAGGATCTGGCGCTGGCCGGTATCGCTGGCCGACTCGCTGGCCGAATGCTTGCGCTTCGACACCTTGAGCGCCACGTTGTGGCCGAGGTCCTTCGCGATGGCGAGGTACACGGCCGCCGCCTCGGATTCACCGATGCGCTGCAGGATCGAGTAGCCCGGAATGTGGTGGTGATCGGGTGCGACTTGCTGCGAGTCCTTGCCCTGCGTCGGCGCCATCGCATTCGAGGCGGACAATGCCGGCTCCGGGTTCGCCGCCGCGGGTAGTGAGGCGGCCGCGGGATCGCGGGACGCCGCTTCGACCCTGGCGGGCACGGACGGCGAGGTCGGCGGCGAGACGACGGCCCTGGCCGCCGCCGCGAGCGCGGAGCCGGCCTGCGTCGAGACGGGCGCGGGGGTGGAAATGGCCGCCGGAACCGCGGTCGCCCGCCGCGCCGCTTCCGTGAGTGCTGCGCCCGTGTGCGTCGCGATGTGCGGCCTGCCGCCGGGCAGGCTCATCGACGCATTGTCGTTCCGGTCGTCGGTGGCCGAGACGGCGGTGCCGGGCTGCGCCGCCGCCTGCGCGGCCCGCTCGGCGCGACGGATCGCTTCCTTCTCGATGGCGCGCAGCGTGAGCTTGATCGAGCGCTGCAGCCGCGGCGGCGTGAGCAGGCGCTTCGGTAGATAGTCCGACGCGCCGAGACGCAGCGTGCGGATCGCCGCGAGTTCGCTGCCCGCGGTCGCGAGGACGATCATCTCGGGGAAGCCGGGCTGGCTGCGCAACTTGCGGATCCAGTCGAGGCTGTCGAACGTCGGGTCCTCGATGCCTTCGTCGAACTCGAGCGCGAGCATGACGATGTCGTAGTCGCGCACCGTCATCGCCGTGCGCACGCGCGCAAACGACGACCAGTCCATCACGACGATGCTCGCGCTCGGCCAGCCGGCGCCGATGGCGTGCTGGAGCCAGGCCGAGTACTTCGTGTCGTTCTCGACGATCAGGAATCGTTGTGTGTGCGGCTCGTCCATCTATTCTTCCGCGTAACGGATGCGCACCGCCGCGCGCTGGTCCACGGCCTGGCCATTGCGCACGACGGGTTTGTAGCGCCACTGCGCGATGGCGTTGATCGCCGAGGAGTCGAACGTCCGGCGCGGGCTGGAATTCGTGACCACGATGTCGCCGGTGGTGCCGTCGGCGCGCACGGTGAACTCGAGCTCGACCCAGCCCGGGATCCGCCGGTCGCGGATGGTGACGGGATACTTCGGGGCCACGTACGTCAGGCGCTCGAGCGAGCCGGCGCCGACCACCGAATCCTGCTGCGCGAGACGCTCGCGCGCGGCGGCGATCTCGCCCTCGGCGCTCGCGAGCTCGCTGTTCGAGAAGGAGATCGTGCGCGCTTCGAGCACCCACGCGTCGGCGGAGCGCAGGTCGTTGCGCTGCAGGGCGGAGCGGATTTCGCGCACGTACGCGTTGCCCAGGTTCTGCCGCGCCGTCGCCACGACCGGGTTGCCCGAGTCGATGGCGATGAGTTGCAACAAGTAATCCTTCGCGCTCGCCGCCGTGGGCTCGAGCAGGCGATTGCCCGACAGCGCCGTCGTGAACGATTGCGCGAGCGTGCCCACCTTGTCCGCGCGCGTGCCGATGAGGTTGTCCTGCAGCGAGCGGCGGATGGCCGCCATGTCGCCGCGGCTCGCGCCCGCGCCATCGGCGTTGGCGAGCCAGCGCTCGGTGTCCGCGGCGTTGCCGGCGCCCGCGGCCGTGCTGGCGCGCTGGAGCAGTTCTTTCTGCAACGCGCGGGCGACCTCGGGCAGGGCCGGATCGTCGGGGACGATCTGGCGCGCGGCTTCCAGGTAGAAGCGCGCGTTGTCCGCGGAGGGTTCGATGAGCGCACCGCTCTTCAGGCGCGAGCTCGCGAGACGCAGGTAGGTCTCGCCGCGCCCGGATTTGTCGGCGGTATCGGCATCGCGCTTCTGCGTGAGCGCGTCGCGCTCGTGCTCGCGTTCGATCTGCATGCTGATGAAGGCGCCGCGCGCCGTCGCCGGCGTGAGCGACTCGGCGACGAGCACCATGCGCTTCGCATCTTCGGGATTGCCGGCGGTGAGCGCGCGCTCCGCGGCGCCCAACAACCGGTCGGCGACGCGCACCAGCCCGCCCTTGGCGAGCGCATTCGAGGGATCGAGATCGAGGGCGTTGCGGAAGAGCTCGACCGCGTTTCGTCCCGGCGGCGTCGCGAGCTCGCCGCGCTGCAGGGCCGCCTCGGCTTGCGCGAGCGCCTCGGCGAGCTGTTGATCGCGGGTCAACGCGGGTGGCGGCGGCGGTGTCTGCGCGGTGCGCGGCGCCACGGCTTCCTCGACGACGGGATCCGGGGCCGCCTGGCGCAGCCGCTCTGCGACGGATTCGGTGGGCGGCGCTGCGGGCGGCGGTGCGGCGGACGGCGGCGCGGCGAGGGTGGACGCGACCGACGCCGCGGGTACCGGTGCGACGGCCGATGCCTCCGGCGGCGGCGCCTTCTGCACGACCGGTGGCGGAGTTTCCGATCTCTCCGGGGCGGGTGCTGCCGCGACTTCCTCGACCCCGGGCTCACCCGCATCGCGCCCGGACAGCGCGAACCATGCGCCCGCGAGCGCCACGACGGCGACCACGGCGCCGATGCCGATCAGCAGGCCGCGACCGCCACGGCGCGACGAGTCCGAATTCGCGCGCGGCACTTCGATCCTGGAGAAATCGGGACGTTCGGTCTCGAGCGTGCGCTCGACGTTCTCGACCTCGTGACGGCGCAACGCCGCTTCGACGAACAGCCGGACACGGGGCGCGGAAACCGGCCGGTGCAGGAAGCGATAGACGACACCCGAGGTGATCTGGCTCGCGACCTTCGATTGCTCCTCGGCGGTACCGACCACGATGAGCACGAGGTCGGGCCATGTTTCGCGCAGCCGCTCCGCCATCGCGGCGATATCGCCCTCGATGAACATGCTGTCGAGCATCGCGACCGACACGCGCCGGCTATTGAGATGCGGCGCGAGCTCGGCTTCGGAGGTGACGAGGATGAGATCCTGGGTCCGGTCGATCGTACTGCGCAGCAGGCCGATCAGCGCGCGATCCTGGGTAATGGCGGCTATCGCCACGGGCTCCTGGACGCTCGCGAACATGGGCGATTCGAATTCCGACTGCGGCAACATGACGGCGCTTGCACGACCCGAAAGAGGAGCGGAAAAAGCAGCGAAAACGAGTGGCCTGACGGCACTTTAACAAGATATGTAAGTTTATCGGGGACGCCCGCACCACGACCTTTCGCGCGGGTAATCCGTGAACTGCGTCCCGCAGGATTTGTCCCGTAACGAGACGATTCTCACAGTTGCGGTGCAGCTTCGCGGCCCGGGTATGATCGCGGCCGCCGTGGCGCGAATGGAGTGGCCGATGTCCCGGAAATCGCTGTTTTTCACCGTTTTCGTCCTCCTCGCCATCGCCGGGACCCCCGCGGCCGATGCGGCGGGCCCTAGCGGCGCGCAGGAAAAGGGCGCCGAGGCCTTCATCGCCGCCGTCGCGAGCGGCAATGCGCAGGCGATCGCGCAGGAAATCCATCCGGACGAGTTGGACAAGCTCCGCAATCGCCTGCTGGCGCTGCTGCGCGCCGAAGGATCGCGCAGCGACAACACCTATCGCTCGCGGTTGTTTGGCCCGGGCCGTTCTCTGGCAGATCTCGAAAGCATGACCGCGGTGCGTTTCTACACCGCGTTGTCCGACCGGCTGCGTCTGCGCGCCCGCCCGTATCAGAAGTTCGACTGGCTCGCGGCCGTGCCGCACGAGAAGGCCGTCATCCTCGTGGGTTATGGCATCCCGCCGAAGGAGCGCGGCGCGGTGCGCGTACTCGTGTCGGTCGCGCTGTTGCAGTACGGCGCGCTGTGGAAAGCCGCGGTGCCGAGCGAGATCGAGGCGCAGATCGACGATCTGCTCGAAGCCCGTGCCGCGCCGGCGCCGCTGCCCGCCGCCGGCGGTGCGACGCCCTCCGCCGTGCCCGCCGCACCGGCCGCCGCGCCGCTCGCGCCCGGGATCAGCGAGCTGCTGGCGCGCGCCGAGGCGAGTCTCGCGGCGGGCAATTGCGAGGAGTATTACTCGGAGTTCATGAGCGAGAACTTCCAGCGCTACACCTCGCGCAGCGCGCGCAAGACGCTGGTCACCGCCTGCACCAACAGCGAGAGCACGCGCGAGACCATGATCACGACCCTGCGCATCGTGCAGGAGCTGCAGCCGCGATACGACCTGGGCGGCACGCGCGCGATCTACGACGTGAGCGGCCAGGGGCTGCCGTACGAACGCTTCGTGCTCGAACGCAGCAAGGACATGAAGTGGTACATCGCGGAGTGAGCGCTCGATGCTGAACATCCGCCCCGCGACGCCGGCCGATGCCGCGATCATCGCGGCTCTGGTCCGCGAGCTCGCGGACTACGAGAAGCTGCTGGACGAAGCGAAGGGCACGGCCGCGGAGTTCGCGCGCGAGCTCGAGTCCCCGAACCCGGTGATCCACGTTCTGATTGCCGAATGGAACGGCGAGCCCTGCGGTTTCGCCTTGTATTTCTTCAACTTTTCCACGTTCGTCGCGCGGCCGGGGTTGTATCTCGAAGACCTCTTCGTTCGGCCCCAGTTGCGTTCCAAGGGGGTCGGCCGGGCGCTGTTGCGCGCGCTGGCGCGCATTGCGCAAGCTCGCCACTGCGGTCGCATGGAGTGGGCCGTGCTCGACTGGAACGAACCCGCGCTGAAGTTCTACCGGACGCTGGGGGCGCGCCAGATGAAGGAGTGGATAGTCCACCGGCTCACGCCCATCGAGATCGGCAAGCTGGCCGCGGAATCCTGAGGAGACGTCCATGAACATGAACGCGTTGGCCCACTGGTCAGCTTTCGCCGCTGCCGCCGTGCTCTCCGGTGCCGCGCTCGCGGCGGAGCCCGCGCCGCTCGTCGGCCAGGAAGAGCTGCTCGCCGAGATCGCCGCCGCGAAGTCCGACGTCGTGGTTCTCGACGTGCGCACGGCGGAAGAGTTCGCCGCGGGTCACGTACCCGGCGCCCGCAATGTGTCGCACGACCAGCTGGAATCGCGGCTCGGCGAACTCTCCGGACTCCGCGACAAGCCCGTCGTGCTCTACTGCCGCAGCGGCCGCCGTACGCTCCTCGCCGAAGAGGTCCTGCGCAACGCCGGCTTCACCCGGCTGCGCCACCTCGAGGGCGATTGGCTCGCCTGGGAAGCCGCGAAGCGGCCGGTCGAGCGACCGGCCGACGCGCCACCGTCACCGAACTAGTTGCCTTCCAGCGTGAAGCGCTGACCGCGGAACGACAGCTCCGCGCCCCGCTGCGTGATCCGGTCCACGTGCACGCCATCGGGCAACGAGTCGCCTTCGCGCAGTTTCCGCATGTTGATGAACACGAACCGGTCCGCCGGGTTCTCGGCGTACACGTGCAGGTCGAGCCGCAGTTCCGGGACCTGCGCACCTTGCGCCACGACTTCGTCGAGCGACGGCGGCCCGCCCGCGCGGCGCTGCGCGGCGTCGTTTGCCTGCGCGGCCGTGATCGCGGGCCGGTAGTCGTTGGCGTCGTAGTCTGGCGGCACCGACGGCTCGCGCGCCGACAACAGCGGCTCTTCCGCGAGGGGCGGCGTCTGGCTGGGCGCGACCACTCCCGCCTCGGGAGCTGAGGACATCGTGATCGAAGGCGCCGCGTTCACCGGGATGTTGACGGTCGTCGGGATCGTCACCGTCGCGGGCACCGTGACCATTCCGGGCGGTGGCGCCGGTGTGCTGCTGGCCATCGGCGCCGTCGCGGCCGGGCTCGCCAAGCTTGCGGTCTCGGCGGATCCGGATCCCGGACGCACGAGCACCCACAGCAGCACGAAAAAATTGACCGCGAACAATCCGCCCAGCGCCCATGCCCACCACGGAAACCGCCGGCGCGGCGCGGCCACCTTCACCTCGAACAGCGCGGGTGCCGTCTGCCGCTGACGGTCGCTCTCGGATTTCTTCAATGCATCGAGGATGAACGACATCAGCCGCCCCTGCGCAGGAACGGCGTCGCGCCGTCGTTGAGCGCGGCGTCGAGCGCGACCTGCGTCTGCACGCCCGCGATGCCGTCGACGGTGAGCCGGTTCTTCCGCTGGAATTCCTCGACGAGCGTCGCCAGCGACTGGTCGAAGCGATCGCTCGCCGCGTTCTCCTCCGGCAGACCGTTCACGCGCCGCAGACTGTCGCGCAACCACTTCACGCGGCCGCCGCGCGCGCCGAGCGAGATCGGCTGCGAGCCGCCCGCTGCCGGCCGCCACAGCAGCACGTAGTCGCCAAACCAGCCGCGTGCGAGATCGCCGATGCCGATCTCGCGCTGCGCGCCGCCGAGATCGATGCGCGCCTGGCCGCCGTCGAGTCCCGCCAGCAACAGCTGGTGCGCGCGACCCGACGAATCGATGACGTTGAGCACGGCCGGTCGATTGAAGAGCTGCAGCTGCGCGAGCGAGCCGCGCTGCGTGAGGCACTCGAGGCCGGCCTGCATCGCCTGGCTGCACGGATCGACGCTGCCGGCGACGTACCGCAGGCCCCACAGCGCGAATAGTTTGTTGAACGCGTTGTCCGGGTCAGTCTCGCCCGGATACTTCACGAGCAATGCGTCGAGGTCCGGCGGTGGCGCGGGCTTTGGCGCCGGCGCCGGCGCGGCGGCCACGGCCGGTTCAGGGGCGGCGCGCTGCGACGCCAGGAATCGGGGCAGGACGAGCGCGAGGCTTGCCAAGGCCACGGCGCCGACCGCGGCGCCGGTCGCCCAGGGCAGCCAGCGCGGCAGCACGTTCTTGCCGAAGACCTCACCCGCCGCGCGGCGCACGACGCTGCCGCCCACGGCATGGCGGTCCTCGGTGAACGCACCGAGCAGCGCGCGGTCGCAGATGATGTTGATGAGGCGGGGCACGCCGCCCGAGAGCCGCTGCACTTCGCGCAAGGCGCCGCTGGTGAAGATCTCGCGCGTGGAGCCCGCGACACGCAGGCGATGCCGCACGTAGGACGCGGTCTCCTCGCCCGACAGCGGATCGAGGTGATAGCGGCCGGTGATCCGCTGCGCGAGCTGCCGCAGCTCCACCCGGCCCAACAACTCGCGCAGCTCGGGCTGGCCGATCAGGATGATCTGCAACAGCTTCTGTGTCTCGGTCTCGAGATTCGTGAGCAGCCGCACCTGCTCGAGCACGTCCGGCCCGAGGTTCTGCGCCTCGTCGACGACGAGCACGATGCGCTTTCCTTCCGCGTGGGCCTTGAGCAGGTGGAACGACAGCAGGTCGACGAGATCCTTGAGGCTGCCCTCGGAGCGCGGCTCGACCTGGATGCCGAGCTCCTCGCAGATCGCGAGCAGGAACTCGGCGGGGGTCATGCGCGGGTTGAGGATCAGCGCGATCTCGGCGTGTTTCGGCGCCTGCGCCAGCAGCGATCGAACTACCGTCGTCTTGCCGGTGCCGACCTCGCCCGTGAGCTGAATGAAGCCGCCGGCCTCGTTGATTCCGTAGACCAGGTGCGCGAGCGCCTCCGCGTGCCGCTCCGAAAGGAACAGGTAGCGCGGATCGGGGGTGATCGAGAAAGGCTTCTCGTTGAGGCCGAAGAAGGAGGCGTACATGGCGATGCGGTCTTGGGCGCCGCAATGGTTGAACGGGCGGGGAGTATTACATGGGGTTGGCGGCGGGGGGATGCCGGGGACCGTTCAAGAGCCCGGGCGCCGCGCCGCCGGCGTGGGCCGGCCCTTCGGTTTGTCGGAAGATGGCCCGGATCGCAGCGCCGAACGCTCGCGCGCGCGGCTCGGCGCCTTCTCCGAGGTGTCTTCCCCCGACTCCTCCTCCCCGCGGGCCTCGGGCAGCGCGCTGCCGCGGCGCACGGCGAGGTTCCCGAAGCGTTCGCGGATCCTGTCGACGGTGGCGTCGAGCGCGGTCGCCGATGCGCCCTGGGCGGCGGGCGACGGGGCCGCGAACAGGTCCATCTGGTCGGCCGGGTGCAGGTGGTTCACGCCCACGCCTAACAACCGGACTCTCGCGTCGGGCTGCTCGCCGCGCCAGGCGTGCAGCAGCTCCGCGGCGACCTTCGCGATCGTGCGCGAGTCGGTGGTCGAGGGTTCGAAGCGCCGCTGGCGCGTGAACGTCGTGAAGTCCGCGCGGCGGATCTTCACCTGCACGCACCCCGTCGCGAGATTCTGCGCGCGCATGCGCTGGCCGGCGCGGTCGGCCAGCCGCAGCACTTCCGACTCCATGCGCGCAGGGTCCGCGAGGTCGGTGAAGAACGTTTCCTCGGCGCTGATCGACTTCTCGTCCCACTCCGACATCACCTGCCGGTCGTCGATGCCCGCGGCGCGCTCGCGCATGCGCTGCGAGTCCCGCCCGAAGATCGGCCACAGCGTCGCGTCGGGCGCGACGCGCAGTTCGCCGAGCGTGCGCAGCCCCGCCGCCTCGACCCGCTCGCCGAGCTTGCGCCCGAGGCCCGGCAGCCGGCGCACACTCAGCGGGTCGAGCACGGAGCGCAGGTTGTTCGCGTCGACGATCGTGAGTCCGTCGGGCTTGTTCAGGTCGGAGCCGATCTTCGCGACGAGCTTGTTGGGCGCGACGCCCACGGAGGCGGTGAGCTGCGTGCGCTCGCGGATCTTCTGCTTGATCTCGCGCGCGATCGTGACGGCGTCGCCCTTGAGCGCCAGGCTGGCGGTGACGTCGAGGAAGGCCTCGTCGAGCGACAGCCCCTCGACGACCGGCGTGTACTCGTGGAACACCGCGAACACCTGGTGCGAGACCTCGCGGTACACCGACATCCGCGGCTTCACGCAGACGGCGTGCGGGCAGCGGCGCAACGCTTCGCGGATCGGCATCGCCGAGCGCACGCCGAACTTGCGCACCTCGTAGCTCGCGGCGGCGACGACGCCGCGATTGCTCGTGCCGCCGACGATGACCGGCTGCCCGCGCAGACGCGGATCGTCGCGTTGCTCGACGGACGCGTAGAACGCGTCCATGTCGACGTGCAGGATGGCGCGGACGGACATGGCCGCCGTTTTACAACTTTCGGGTCAGCCAGTGCAGGACATTCAGGACGAACTGGTGGTTGCGCTCGGCACCCGGCGCGTTCATGCCCATCGGGCGCCGGTCCGGCCCGGCGAGCTGGGCCGAGAACATCGCCGCTTCGCCGAAGACGGCGACACGGCCTCTTCCCGCCGTGAGCGCCGCACCCTGCAGGAGCCCTTCGCCAGGAACGACGGGGGTGTCCGGCGTGAACTCCCACGCCACCCGGGGCATGCGCACGACGTAACCCCTGGGCAGCACGATCAGCGGCTGCGCGTGAGGTGCGCGGAAGCCCTGGCCGGTGAACGTACGGATCGAGTCCACGGACTCACGCGGGCCGCGGCCGCGCGTGATCGGGTGATCGGCGAGCGTCGCGCCGCCACGGCTGAAGAGATCGAATCCGTCCGCCTCGCGCTGCGCGAAGCCGTCGATGAACTCGACGTCGAAGGCCGCCGCCAGTTTCGCCGCCGCGCCTGCGAGCGGCATGTGGTCCGCGATCAGCAGCAACGACCCGCCGGCGTCCACCCACACCCTCACCGCCGCGATCTCGTCGCCGTCGAACGCGGAGGGCGTGGGGTACGGGTAGGTATTCCACTCGGCGTCGCTCGGCTGCGCGTTCGAGATCACGAGCACGTCGCAGGAGCGCAGGGAGGCGGCGTCGAACTTCTGCGCGTTGCCCAGCACGCGGTAGCCGTCGCGGCGCAGCAGTGCGCCGAAGGCGAAGAAGCGGTTGTCGATCGTGTGGAAGTTGTGGTGCGCGGCGTCGACACAGACGCGCGGCCCGGTCTCCACCGGATACAGCGGCGCGCGGATCGCGGGTAGATAGTCACGATCGGGCACCTGCTGCGCCTGCGCGGCCACGGCCAGCAGGGCGAGCATCGGCAACGCAAGCCGCGCGCGCACGGGCCCCGCTCCGCGCGCTACTCGACGACGATCGTGATCTTCTTCGAGATCACGGCCGGGTCGTGCGGGATGTGCAGGTAGTCGCCGAGCACGAGCAGCAGCGTGTGCCTGCCCGGCGCGAGCGTGAGCGTGGTCTGGGTCTGACCCTTGCCGAAATGCACGGTCTTCTCGTTCGCGGGCAGCGGCAACGCAAGGTCCGCGGGCGCGTCGCTGTCGACGAGCAGGTGATGGTGGCCGGTGCCGTCGAACTTGATGCCGGCCGGCGCGATGCCCATGCCTTTCAGGCCGAACACGATGGTGACCGGGCCCTTGACCTTCGCGCCGTCCTGCGGCGACACGATGTAGACCTCGGCGCCGGCCGTCGAAGGCTCGCGGGCCATGCCGAGCGCGGGGACCAGCAGCGCGAGAGTGCAGAGCAGTGCGGACTTCATGGGATTCCTCCGGGTGGTTACAGCGTGAACGCGCTGTAGAGCAGGGTGATCAGCACCATCACCAACGTCGCGACGCAATAGGTGGAGCCGAGCAGGGTGTACTTCGCGAACGTGAGCGCGCGGCCCTGGGCGTACACGTTGCGCATCGCGCGGAAGATGTACCAGGCCATGTAGAGGATCACCGCGAGCCAGACGTAGTCGAACCAGTCGCCGCCCAGGAACGGCACGCGGCCGAGCAGGATCAGGATCGCGAGCGTCAGGAATACGAAGGCGTGGTTGTGCACCAGGAACAGCAGGTGCTCCACGTAGTAGCGCTTCGGCCGCCAGTAGAGCAGCTTCATGACGAGCGCGAGCAGCGGCAGGAACACGAACATGGCGCGCGGGATCATGTGGATCGCGTTGTTCCACACGGTGACGCCGTCACCCGCGGCGATCTTCAGGCAGCGGTCGCGCACGTTGTTGCGGAACTGGTTGTCCGACTGTTCCTGGTCCACGAACGCCTTGCAGAATTCGTCGAGACCCGTGATGGAGACGTTGAGTCCGTCCTCGCCCTCGCCCTCGCCCTCGCCCGCGGCCGCGGGCTCGCTGCGCGCTTCGGCCGCGCGTTCCATGGCTTTCGCGGTGGCTTCCTGGACAGCCCGCGGAAATGCCTCGGTCTGCGCGGCCGCCTCCGCGCGCAGCTTTTCCATGGCCGCCGCGTCCGTCGGGGTCTCCTTGAGCTTGAGATTGACTCCCTCGGGCAGTCCGAACAGGAAGAACACCACGCTGATCACGAGATACAGCCGGAACGGCGGCAGGTAGCGCGCGCGCCGGCCCGCGAAAAACTCCTTCGTGAGATAGCCGGGCCGGGTCAGCAGGTAGCCGAGCGTTCGCCACAGCCGCGAATCGGCGTGCGTGATGCTCTCGAACGCCTCGGCCGCGAAATGCGCCATGGTGTGCACGCGCGGCTCGTGACGCTGTCCGCAGACAGCGCAGTATTCTCCCGCCAGGTCGGCGCCGCAGTTCGCGCAGACGAGCGTCCGCGGGACCGGCAGCGCCGGCGGACTGACGACCGGGACGGGGTCATGGCTCATCCGGGGTCGTTCGGGCGGAACCCGGACTCAGGCGACCTGGAAATTGTGCGGCGAGGCGGGTTGCTCCTCCGCGGGCTGCGCCTGCGCGGCGAGCTCGTGCGTTTCGAAATCGTCCACGCTGATCAGGTCCATCACCTTCCGGTCGTAGTCCCGCAGCATCGCGGCCTCGGTCTCGGAGATGATCCCCTGCTGCTGTGCCTGCACGATCTGTCCGGGCACGTCGAGCGCGGTCACCTTGCCGGTCTTCACGCCGTCGACGCGGATGCGCTTCTCGATGGGCTCGGCCACCTGCGCGAGGACCAGCGCCTCCTGCAGAAGCCCCAGCGGATTGCCGGGCTCGACCGTGCGATACACGAACCGGCACAACCGGTCGCGCACGTCGGTGACGTTGAGCACCGCGTCGGCGAGCTTGCGGCCGAGCCGGTCGCTCGGCGCGGAGTAGGCGCGACCGCCCGGGAAGATCAGCACCCGCATGACGCCGCCCAGGAAACGGTTCGGGAAATTGCGCAGGAAGTCGTGCAGCTGCTCCTGCGCCTTGTACATCTGATTGCGGCAGGCCCACTCGACGATGGGCAGGTCGGATTCCGGCCGGCCCTGATTCTCATGGTGCTTGAGGACCATGGACGCGAGATACATCGACGAGAGCACGTCGCCGAGCCGCGCGGAGAGGTTTTCCTTCTTCTTGAGGTACCCGCCGAGGGTGAGCATCGCGACATCGACGGCGAACGCGAACGACGCGGAGAACCTCACGATGTGCTGGTAGTAGCGCTTCGTGTTGCCCACGTCGGGCACGTGCGTGAACTTCGCGTGCGTCAAC
>CADEED010000031.1 GCA_902826225.1 uncultured Pseudomonadota bacterium
CCGGCGTGCGCGCCAAGATCGCGGTGAAGAGCCTCGAGCCGCGCGTCGACCCCGTCGGTGCCTGCGTCGGCATGCGCGGCTCGCGCGTGCAGGCGGTCTCGAACGAGATCGCGGGCGAGCGCGTCGACATCATTCCGCACGACGACAACAACGCCCAGTTCGTCATCAACGCGATGTCGCCGGCGGAAGTGCTGTCGATCGTCGTCGACGAAGACTCGCACTCGATGGACATCGCGGTGGCCGAGGACAAGCTGTCGCAGGCCATCGGCCGCGGCGGCCAGAACATCCGTCTCGCGAGCCAGCTCACCGGCTGGGACCTCAACGTCATGACGGAGTCGGACGCCGAGGCGAAGAGCGAAACCGAGGCGAAGGCGCTCGTGGAAGCGTTCATGAAGCAGCTCGACGTGGACGAGGACGTCGCGACCATCCTCGTGCAGGAAGGCTTCTCGACGGTCGAGGAAGTGGCCTACCTGCCGCAATCCGAGCTCGCAAACATCGAGGAATTCGACGACGACATGGTCAAGGAACTGCGCAACCGCGCGCGCGATGTGCTGCTCACGCAGGCGATCGCGAGCGAGGAAACGCTGGACGCCGGCATGCCCGCCGACGATCTGCTGCTGCTCGAGGGCATGAAGCCGGATCTCGCGCTCGCACTCGCGCGCCGCGGCGTGCGCACGCGCGAGGACCTGGCCGACCAGGCGGTAGATGACCTGCTCGATATCGAAGGTTTGACGTCGGAAGAAGCCGGCAAGCTGATCATGAAAGCGCGCGAGATCTGGTTCGAAGCCGGGCGCGCCTGAGGAGTCTGAATGTCCGACGTCACTGTTGCCCAATTTGCCGAAGTCCTGAAAGTCCCGGTCGACCGGCTGCTCGTGCAGCTCGAGTCCGCCGGCATCCAGGTCGAAGGTCCGCAGGCGCTCATCAGCGACGAGGCCAAGCTCGAACTGCTCACGCACCTGCGTCGTGCCCACGGCGCGTCGGAGCCGACCAGCAAGAGTCAGCTCGGCGTCACGGCGCCGCGCAAGATCACGCTCGCCCGCAAGACTCACGGTGAGCTGAAGCAGGCGAGCCAGCAGGGCCGCGCGCGCACCGTCAACGTCGAGGTCCGTCACAAGAAGACGTACATCAAGCGCGACGTTCTCGAGGAGCAGAACAAGCAGCACCAGGACGAGGCCGATCTCAAGCGCAGGGAAGTGGAAGCGGCCGAAGTCGCCGAGCGCGAGCGCCAGGAGAACGCGCGCAAGGAAAGCGAGCGCATGGAGGCGGAGAACCGCCGCCGCATCGAAGACGAGGCCACGAAGAAGAAGCAGGCCGAAGAGCAGCGCCGGCAGCAGGAAGAGCAGCGCATCCGGCAGGAAACCGATGCGCAGAAGCGCGCGGCTGTGGAAGCCGTGGCCGTCCAGGCTCCGAAGTCCGGTCACGGCCACGGCCACGGCCACGGGCACAAGCCCGACAAGGCTGTCGCAACCGTCGCCGAAGCGGACAAGGGCCCGACGCGTTACGGCCGACAGGAGCTCCACGTCGCGAGCGGCGCCAGCGCGCGCAACAAGAAGAAGAAGCGTGTTCGCGAGCGCACGGGCTCGAGCAGCGTGAGTGCGGAGACGCGGCACGCGTTCGAGATGCCGACCGCGCCGATCAAGCGCGAAGTCGCCATCGGCGAGACGATCACGCCGCAGGAAATCGCGCAGAAGATGGCGGTGAAGGCCACCGAGGTCATCAAGACCATGCTCAACATGGGCGTGATGGCCACGATCAACCAGCCGATCGACCAGGACACCGCGATCCTCATCGTCGAGGAAATGGGCCACACGGCGAAGGCGCTCAAGGCCGACCAGGTCGAAGAGGATCTGCAGGGCGAGAGCGCCCCGGAGACGGAGACGTCGCGTCCGCCCGTGGTCACCGTCATGGGCCACGTCGACCACGGCAAGACCTCGCTGCTCGACTACATCCGCAAGGCGAAAGTCGCCGCGGGTGAAGCGGGCGGCATCACGCAGCACATCGGCGCGTACCACGTGGAAACGCCGAAGGGCATGATCACGTTCCTCGATACGCCGGGCCACGCGGCGTTCACGGCGATGCGCGCGCGTGGCGCGAAGGCCACGGACATCGTCGTGCTGGTCGTCGCGGCCGATGACGGCGTCATGCCGCAGACGATCGAAGCCATCCAGCACGCCAAGGCGGCCGGTGTTCCGATCGTCGTGGCGGTCAACAAGATCGACAAGCACGACGCCGATCCGGATCGCGTCCGCACCGAACTGTCGAAGCACGAGGTGATCGCCGAAGAGTGGGGCGGCAACAACATCTTCGTGCCCGTGTCGGCCAAGACCGGCGACGGCATCGACAAGCTGCTCGACGCCATCCTGCTGCAGTCGGAAGTGCTCGAACTCACGGCGGCGGCGGACGGCCTCGCCACCGGGTTCGTCATCGAGGCGTCCATCGAGAAGGGCCGCGGCGCCGTCGCCACCGTGCTCGTGAAGAAGGGCACCCTGAAGCTCGGCGACCCGATCATCGCAGGCAACGAATTCGGCCGCGTTCGCGCGATGTTCGACGAGAACGGCAAGGCCGTGGACAGCGCGGCGCCGTCGATGCCGGTGCAGGTGCTCGGCCTGCAGGGCACGCCGAACGCCGGCGACGAAATCCTCGCCGTAGAGAACGAGCGCAAGGCGCGCGAAGTGGCGCTGTATCGCCAGGGCAAGTTCCGCGACGTGAAGCTCGCGAAGCAGGCTTCGAAGATGCAGGACGTCATGGGCCAGCTCGAGGAGCAGAAGATCGGCAGCATCGCCATCCTGCTCAAGACCGACGTGCAGGGCAGCGCCGAGGCGTTGCGCGATGCATTGAACAAGCTGACGACCGAAGAGGTCGCGGTGAAGATCATCGCGAGCGGCGTCGGCGGAATCACCATCTCCGACGTGCAGCTCGCCGCGGCCTCGCAGGCGCGCATCATCGGCTTCAACGTGCGCGCCGACGGCGCGGCACGCGACGCCATGAAGGACGCCGGTCTCGAGCCGCAGTACTTCAGCATCATTTACGAAGCCATCGACTACGTGAAGCAGCTGATGAGCGGCCTGCTCGCCCCCGAAATCAAGGAGACGATCGTCGGCACGGCGCAGGTTCGCGAAGTGTTCCGTTCGAGCAAGTTCGGCGTCGTCGCCGGCTGCCTCGTCACGGAAGGCTCGGTCAAGCGCAACAACCCGATCCGCGTGCTGCGCGACAGCGTCGTGATCTTCGAAGGCGCCCTGGAATCGCTGCGGCGCTTCAAGGACGAAGCCAACGAAGTGCGTGCCGGCACCGAGTGCGGCATCGGCGTGAAGAACTACCAGGACGTTCGCGTCGGCGACCAGATCGAGTGCTACGCGCGCACGGAAGTGGCGCGCACCATCCAGTGACGCGCCGTCGACACGGAGTAGTTTGAGTTGAGTGCCAAGTCGCAGAGGCTGGCGCGCATCGAAGGCGAGATGCAGCGCGTGCTGTCGACGCTGATCTCGCGCGAAGTGCGCGATCCGCGCGTGGGCAACGTCACGATCACTGCCGTGAACGTCGCGCCGGATCTCTCCACGGCGCGCATATTCTTCGTGCCGTTCGGCGCTCAGCATGCGCCCGACGAAGTCGGGGAGGGGCTCGGCCGTGCGGCCGGCTTCCTGCGCGGTGAACTCGGCCGCGCGCTGCAGCTGCGCCACGCTCCCAGGCTCGAGTTCGTCTACGACGCGCAGATCGAGCATGCCGACAAGCTCACGCGCCTGATCGACGGCGCCGTGAAATCGGACCAGCACAAGCCCGACTAGCCCGGACGACACCGTGCCGACCGGGATCATCGTGATCGACAAGCCGCAGGGGCTCACGTCGAACGGCACGCTGCAGCGCATTCGCAAGGCGTTCCGGGCGCAGAGCGGCGGACACGTGGGCACGCTCGATCCCATGGCCACCGGCATGTTGCCCATCTGCCTCGACGAGGCCACGAAGGTGATCGCCGAGATCGAGTCCGGGGCGAAGTGCTACGAATTCACAGTCTCCCTGGGCTCGCAGACCGATACCGGCGATGCCGAGGGCAGCGTCGTCGACGTCCAGGCGATACCCGGTATCGATGCCGACACGATCGGAAAAGTCCTCTCCGAGTTCACGGGCGTCCAGAAGCAGGTGCCGCCGATGTATTCCGCGCTGAAGCGCGACGGTCGGCCGCTGTACGAGCTCGCACGCCAGGGTATCGAAGTCGAACGGACGGCCCGAACCATCGAGATCCGGCGGCTCGAGCTCGCCGGGCAGCGGCCAGACGCCCTGGACCTCGTCTGCGAGTGCGCCAAGGGAACCTACATCCGGGTATTGGGCGAGGACATCGCCCACCGGCTGGGAACGCTCGGGCACCTGACCCGGCTGCGGCGCGTCTGGGTCGAGCCTTTCCAGGATTTTCCGATGGTCACGCTGGAAGCGGCACTGGCCGGAGCCGAGAGCCGGCAACACCTCCTGCCGCCGGACGCCGCGCTGCAGGCCCTGCCCGCCGCGATGCTCGACGAGGCCGGGACGACCTCGCTGCGCCACGGGCAGGCCGTCCGCTGCGCGACTGAGCCCGCTGCCGCCGAAGGGCGCAAGGTGCGTCTGTATGCGCCGGGCAGGGTGTTCCTGGGGTTGGGCGAGGCCCGCGCGGACGGCTGGCTGCAGCCGCGACGACTGATGCGATTCGACGCTTCGTAAACCTATGCTTTGCGGAACCTTTTCTGTAGAATTCGCGCCCGCAAAAACAGGCAAATTTTACGTCTTGAGGAATCGACACTGATGTCTCTCGCCACTGAAAAGAAAACCGGCGTCGTCGCCGAATTCCGCCGTGCCGCCAACGATACCGGCTCCCCCGAAGTCCAGATCGCGCTGCTCTCCGAGCGTATCAACGGGCTCGGTGACCACTTCGGCTCCCACAAGCGCGATCACGCCTCCCGCCGCGGACTCGTGAAGCTCGTCAACCAGCGCCGCAAGCTCCTGGACTACCTCAAGGCCACCAAGCCCGCGAAGTACCAGGAAGTGGTCGAGCGCCTCGGGCTCCGCCGCTAACTACCGAACCCAAGGCCGCGCTTCTCGCGCGGCCTTTTTCGTTTTTCTCCCAGAACCAGCACTTAGGGGCCCACGGCCCCACCAAGGAAAGCAGCGTGAGCGCTTTAAAGAAATCTTTTCAATTCGGTCAGCACACCCTCACCCTCGAAACCGGTGAGATCGCCCGCCAGGCCTCGGCCTCGGTCGTGGCCTCCATGGGCGACACCGTCGTCCTCGTCACCGCCGTCGCCGCCAAGAAGGCCGTGCCCGGCAAGGACTTCTTCCCGCTGACGGTCAACTACATCGAGAAGACGTACGCCGCGGGCCGCATCCCCGGCGGCTTCTTCAAGCGCGAAGGTCGTCCCACCGAAAAAGAGACGCTGAACTCGCGCCTCATCGATCGCCCGATCCGCCCGCTGTTCCCCGATGGCTTCTTCAACGAAGTGCAGGTCGTGGCGCAGGTCATCTCCATGGATCCGGACATCGACGCCGACATCCCGGCGCTCGTGGGTGCCTCGGCCGCGCTGTCGCTCGCGGGAGTTCCGTTCGCCGGCCCGATCGGCGCCGCGCGCGTCGGCTACAAGGACGGCAAGTACCTCCTGAATCCGACCCGCAAGGAGCTCACCGAGTCCCAGCTGCACCTCGTCGTTGCAGGTACCGCGAAGTCGGTGTTGATGGTCGAGTCGGAAGCCTCGGGTCTCTCCGAAGAAGTGATGCTCGGCGCCGTCGTGTTCGGCCATGAGCAGATGCAGGTCGCGATCAAGACCATCAACGAGATGGTCGCCGCGGTCGGCAAGCCGAAGTGGGACTGGAAACCGAACGCCGCGAGCGCCGAACTCGACGCCGCCGTCGCCGCCCACGCGCAGAAGGCGCTGTCGGACGCGTATCTCATCACCGTCAAGCAGGACCGTTACGCGAAAGTCGGCGAGATCAAGGCGGCCGCCATCGCCGCGCTGTCCGGCGGGGACGCGCCCAAGTACACGGCCGACGATGTCGACAATTCACTGTTCAAGCTCGAGAGCAACATCGTCCGCCAGCGCATCCTGAACGGCGAGCCGCGCATCGACGGCCGCAATGCGACCACGGTCCGCCCCATCACCGTGAAGGTCGGCGTGCTGCCGCGCACGCACGGCTCCGCGTTGTTCACGCGCGGTGAGACGCAGGCCCTCGTGGTCACGACGCTCGGCACCGGGCGCGACGCGCAGATCATCGACGCGCTCGAAGGCGAACGCCGCGAGCCGTTCATGTTCCACTACAACTTCCCCCCGTTCTCCGTCGGTGAGACCGGAATGATGGGTTCGCCGAAGCGCCGCGAGATCGGCCACGGCAACCTGGCCCGCCGCGGTATCGCCGCGATGATGCCGGACATGGAGAAATTCCCGTACGTCATCCGCATCGTCTCGGAAATCCTCGAGTCGAACGGTTCATCCTCGATGGCATCGGTTTGCGGCGCCTCGCTGTCGCTCATGGACGCGGGCGTGCCGATCAAGGCGCCGGTCGCGGGCGTCGCCATGGGACTCGTGCTGGAAGGCTCGAAGTTCACGGTCCTCACCGACATCCTGGGTGACGAAGATCACCTGGGCGACATGGACTTCAAGGTGGCCGGTTCGAAGGACGGCGTCACCGCGCTGCAGATGGACATCAAGGTCGAGGGAATCTCGGCCGACATCATGAAGGTCGCGCTGGCGCAGGCGAAGGAAGGCCGGCTGCACATCCTCGGCGAGATGAACAAGGTCATCTCGGGTACGCGCGAGAAGATGTCCGAGTGGGCGCCGTCGATCATCACGCTCAAGATCGACCCGGAGAAGATCCGCGACGTCATCGGCAAGGGAGGCGCGGTCATCCGCCAGATCACCGAGGAGACGGGCACCACGATCGACATCGAGAACGACGGCACGGTCAAGATCGCCAGCGTCTCGGGCGCGGCGGGCCGCGAAGCACTCGCACGCATCGAGTTGATCACGGCGGACGTCGAAGTCGGCCGCATCTACGAAGGCAAGGTCGTCCGCCTGATGGACTTCGGCGCCTTCGTCACGATCCTGCCGGGCCGCGACGGCCTCGTGCACATCTCGCAGATCAGCGAGGAGCGCGTGGAGAGGGTGTCGGACAAGCTCAAGGAAGGCGATAACGTGCGCGTCAAGGTGCTCGAGGTCGACCGCCAGGGTCGCGTGCGCCTGTCGATGCGGAACGTCGACGCCGCCTAGTCGGACGAAGTTCTTCTGCTCACGGACGGCGCCCCCTGGGCGCCGTTTTCCGTTGCGGGGCGCGCGCGCCTGACGGTATGCGCGAATCGCGCGGGGATCTGCGTCAATACCACGAGCCCGCGCCCCGTCGGGACGCGGGCTCGTGACTGCGCAGCCTTACTGGTGGCTCGATGCGTCGGGCTTGTCGGTGTTGCCGTCGCTGGGCCGGCCCGTGGCGTTCATGAGCGTGCGGAAGATTTCATCCTGCACGGAGCGCCAGCGCTGGTAGTTGCGCTGCGCCACGCCCGCGACGGTCTCGACCGGGTCGACACCGACGACGGCCTTCACCTTATCGCGCAGCTCACGCTGCTGCGAGCCGAAGAGCTTCATGCTCTGCTCGAGATAGCTGCTCAGCATGTTCTGCAGATTGCCGCCGTAAGAGCGGATCACTTGCGAGAGGAAGTCGCGGCTCATGACCGGTTCGTCGCCGTGCTCCTGCTCGGCGATCACCTGCAGCAGGATGCTGCGCGTGATGTCCTCTTGCGACTTCTTGTCGATGACGACGAAGTCGATGCGTTCGAGTACGAGAGAACGGATGTCCGCGAGCGTGATGTACTTGCTCTGCACCGTGTCGTAGAGACGGCGATTCGGATACTTCTTGATGACGCGTGGTTCGCTCATGCCGGCACCCTCCATGTGGGGCCTACCTTAGTACACCTCATGGACTCCCACAATTTTCCGCGTGATTTCTGCTTGGTTGTCGCCCAACGCGGACATCTACCGCCCGCCTGCCCGCAAGCGCTTGTGGGCGCCAATGCGCAATTGCCCAATTCCAAACGTCTTTTACCGATCCCGACGCCAGGTCCGGGGGTGGCGTCTGGGCCAGAAGCGTAAGGGTCGAAGTCAGCAGTGCGGGGGCGGCTGCGGGGTCGATGGGTACGGCGCGGGCCGATTTGGACAGCTTGCCGCCGTCTGCCTCGACCACCAGCGGCAGGTGCCCGTAGCTAGGCGTCGGCAGTCCCGCCGCCCGTTGCAGGTCGATCTGCCAGGGGGTGCTCGTCAGCAGGTCCGCACCGCGCACCACGCGCGTCACGCCTTGCCACGCATCGTCGACCACGACGGCGAGTTGGTAGCTAGGAAGGCCGTCGCGACGCTCGACGACGACGTCTCCGCACGCCGCGAGATCGAACACCTGCGGCCCGAGGAAGGCGTCGTCGAAGTGGACAGGTCCGTCGCCCACCCGGAAGCGCAGCGAAGTGGGTCCCGCCTTGGCCGGGCCGTCGCGGCAGGTTCCGGGATAGCCGCCTTCCTCGCCGATCCCGGTCAGGTCCTTGCGCGAGCAGCTGCAGCGGAATGTGCGGCCGCGTGCGCGCAGGTCGGCGAGCGTGGCGCGGTACGCATCGAATCGGGTGCTCTGGAAAACGACTTCGCCATCCCATTCGAAGCCGAAGGCTTCGAGCGTGCGCAGTTGCTGGTCGGCGCAGCCCGGGATCACGCGCGGCGTGTCGATGTCTTCGATGCGGACCAGCCAGCGTCCGCCGTTCGCGCGCGCGTCGAGGTAGCTGCCGACGGCGGCGAGCAGGGATCCGAGGTGCAACGGGCCCGTGGGAGAAGGCGCAAATCTGGCCACGGGAATTTCCAGGGGCTCACGCACCGGCCGGCCGCTCACGGGCCACGACGGAAAACGCCGCCCTGGAGGGGCGGCGTTCGTGAAGTCTCAGGGTGCACTTCGCGTCCGGCTAGCGATACCGATCGTCCCGGTCGCCGTACTGGCGTTCGCGGCGTTCGCGGCGCTCCTGGGCTTCGATCGTCAACGTGGCGACGGGTCGCGCTTCGAGCCGCTTCACGCCGATCTCTTCGCCGGTCTCGAGGCAGTAGCCGTACGAACCGTCTTCGACGCGCTTCAGTGCCTCGTCGATCTTGCGGATGAGCTTGCGCTCGCGATCGCGCGTGCGCAGCTCGAGGCTGAACTCCTCTTCCTGCGTGGCGCGGTCGTTCGGATCCGGGAAATTCGCCGCTTCGTCCTTCATGTGGGAAACGGTGCGGTCGACTTCTTCCATGAGGTCGCGCTTCCAGCCATTCAGGATCTCCCGAAAATGCTGGAGCTGCTCCTTGTTCATGTACGCCTCACCACGCTTGGTGATGTACGGCGTTACATTGCGCGGGCCCGCGAGCAGGCTGCCGGCTTCGAGCGAGTCGTCACTTTCGTCCGCCGGCGGACGGGCGGTGGCGGAATTCGATGACACACCCGTCGCGGTCACGACGATGCGTTCGGAGGGCGCAGCCTTGCGAATGGCCTGAGCGACAGGCGTGGCGCTCGCGCTCGATGTCGCGACAGGGGCGGGTTTCGCGGCCGCGGGCTTGGCCGGCGCGGCGACGGGCCTTACGGCGGGCGCTTTGGCGGGCGCCGGTTTCGCGGGTGCTTTTGCGACGGCCTTGGCGGCCGGCTTCTTGGCGGTCAACTTGGGTTTCTCGGCTTTCTTGGCCTTGGCGGGCTTGGAAACCGCCTTCTTGGTAGGCATTGCTTATCGCTCCAGGCCCGGTACCAGAAGGGGGGCCGGTTTGCAGGGGGCGGGATTATACAGACGGCTTTTCGCGTGTACAGCGGCGTAAAAACGCCGCATTTGCTCACGAAATCACGGCAGATCGACGGCCGGCGCCGCTTGCCAACCGGCTCGGCGCCGCTCCACGACGACCGTCGTATAAATGCCGCCGCGCACGTTGAATTTGCCCGTGAGCCTGAGGAACCGTGGCGCGCACGCCGCGGCCAGGTCGTCGGCGATCTGGTTCGTCACCGCTTCGTGGAATGCCCCGCGATCTCGGAAAGACCAGAGATACAGCTTCAATGATTTCAATTCGACACAGCGATCATCGGGGACGTATTCGAGCTCGAACGTCGCGAAATCGGGCTGGCCCGTCTTCGGACACAGACAGGTGAATTCCGGCAGCGTCATGCGAATCGTGTAGTCGGTTTCGCGCGCGGGATTCGGAAAGGATTCGAGATCGGTCGATGGTTTCGTGGTCATTTGATTCGCAGGGATTTGTCGCGCCGACTCTCAACGCCGCAGAAAGGGATGACGATTACTTTACACTACGACGCCGATTCTTCCGCTCATGCCGGACAACGAGGGCCGAACACGAGATGCGTCTGACCAAGATCAAAGTCGCGGGATTCAAATCATTCGCCGATGCGACGTCAGTGGGGTTCCCGAGCAATCTCACGGGTGTCGTCGGGCCGAACGGCTGCGGCAAGTCGAACATCATCGACGCAGTGCGCTGGGTGATGGGCGAACTCTCGGCGCGCCACCTGCGCGGCGACTCGATGGCCGACGTCATCTTCAACGGCTCTGGTGGACGCAAGCCCGTCGGCTCGGCGTCGGTCGAACTGCTCTTCGACAACTCGGACGGTCGCATCGGCGGGGCGTACGCGGCGTTCAACGAGGTGTCGTTGAAGCGCGTCGTGACACGTGACGGCCAGTCGAGCTACTTCGTTAACGGCGCGCGCTGCCGTCGCAAGGACATCACGCAACTCTTCCTCGGGACGGGCCTCGGTTCGCGCAGCTACGCGATCATCGAGCAGGGCATGATCTCGCGCGTCATCGAGGCGAAAGCCGACGACATGCGCATGTTCGTCGAGGAGGCCGCCGGCATCTCGCGCTACAAGGAGCGCCGCAAGGAGACCGAGGCCCGAATCTCGGACACGCGGGAAAACCTCGAGCGACTGCAGGACGTCCGCGACGAGGTCGACAAGCAGATCCGTCACCTGCAACGCCAGGCCGCGACCGCGCGCCGTTATCAGGCCCTGAAGGAAACCGAACGCAGGCTCACCGCCGAGCTCCTGGCGCTGCGGCTGCGCGAGATCGACAGCGGCGCCGAGGTCCAGGACAGCGCCGTGCGCGAGTGCGAGCTCGCGATGCAATCGGCGCTCGCGGATCAGCGCGCCGCCGAGGCCGCCATCGAGACGCAGCGCGCCTATCAACACGAGCAGTCAGAGCGCGTGAGCGCGGTGCAGGGCCGCTACTACGAAGTTGGTGCGGAGATCAGCCGCACCGAGAGCTCCATCGCCCACACGCGCGAGATGCGCGACCAGCAGCGCAACGAGCTCGCGCAGGCGCGCGCCACGCTCGCGGAACTCGAATCGCACATCTCGCGCGACGAGCGCGAGATCGAAGCGCTGCGCTCCGACATCGCGAAGCTCGGGCCCGACCTCGCGCAGGCGCAGATCGCCGAGGGCGCGCTGAACGACGGCCTCGCCGGGGCGGAAGCAGCGTTGGCGGACTGGCAGCAGCGCTGGGAATCGTTCAACCGCGAGCAGGGCGCCGCGCATCAGACCACGCAGGTCGAGCGCGCGCGCATCGAGCAGCTCGAGAACCAGCTGCGGCGCCTCTCCACGCAGGCCGATCGCCTCGCCATCGAGCGCGAAGGCCTGATCGCGCAGGAGTCGTCCGCGCTGCTGGGCGATCTCTCGCAGAAGGAATCGATCGCCCGCAGCAGCGCCGACGAACTGTCCCGGGCGCTCAATGCGGCCCTCGACCGCTCGCAGAAGCTGCGCGCGGCGCAGTTCGACGCGGAGAACCGCCTCGACACCGCGCGCGCGGACCGCGAGAAGCGGCATGCCGAGGTCGTGTCGCTCGAGGCGCTGCAGAAGGCCGCGCTCGGCCGCGGCGATGCGCGTACCACGGAATGGCTCGCGGCCTCCGGTTTGGAAAAGCAGCCTCGGCTGGCCGCGCAACTCAGCGTGCGCAGCGGCTGGGAGCGCGCCGTCGAAACCGCGCTCGGCGATTATCTCGAAGCCGTGTGCGTCGAGGAGATCGACGAGATGGCCGGCGTCATCGCGAAACTGCCCGTCGGGCGCGTCTCGATGCTGCAGTCGGGCGGACACGTCGAGGCGGCGGGCGAGAACGGGATGCTCTCGGGCATCGTGAGCGGCCCCGCCGCGATCGTGCGGCTGTTGTCGCGCGTGCGCCTCGCCGAGACGCTGACGGAGGCGCTCACGGTCCGCCGTCATCTCGCGGCTGACGAATCGGTCATCACGCGCTCGGGTGAGTGGATAGGCCACGACTGGCTTCGCGTGAATCGCGGTGGCGATCCGCACTCGGGCGTGCTCGAACGCGAACAGCGCGTGAAGCAGCTGCGGGCCGAGCTCGCGCGCAGCGAGGAGTCCGTGCGCGACGGCGAGGCCGCGCTCGCGCGCTGCCGCGAGGATCTCGGCGGCGCGGAACGCGAACGCGACGCGGCGCAGAGCCGGATCCAGGGCGCCCACCGCGATCACGCCGATCTCCTGGGCCAGCTCGAAGGCGAGCGTGCCCGTTCCCAGGAATCCACCTTGCGCCGCGAGCGCCTGGAAGAAGAGGCAGCCGAAGTCACGCGTGAAGCGGGCCTTGCTCAGGACGCGCTGGCGCGCGCTCGCGCCGAGCTCGACCGCGGGCTCGTGTCGCTCGACGCGCTCGATTCGCGCCGCGTCACCCTGGAAAGCGAGCGGGAGGAACTGCGCGAGGCCGTTCAGGCCGCCCGGGCCCGCTTCCAGGCGGCGCAGCTCGCCAGCCGCGACCTGCTCATCCGCATCGAGTCGCGCCGCTCCAGCGAGAGTTCGATGTCGATCGGCGTGAAGCGCATGACCGACCAGCGCCATCAGACCGACGCGCGGCGCAACGAGCTGGAGACGGCGCTCGCCGACGGCGACCGTCCTATCGTCGAACTCGAAGGCCGCCTGCGCGATTTCCTCGCGCGCCGCCTCGAAGTGGAATCCGAGCTCGCCACCGAGCGGCGCGCGCTCGAAGAAGCGGACGGCGCGCTGCGCTCGCTCGAGGAGAAGCGTCTCGACGCCGAGACGCGCGTGAACGCCGCCCGTGGCGAAATGGAGCAGGCACGCCTCGTCGCACAGGAATCCCGCGTGCGGCGCGAGGGAATCGTGGAGCAGTTCGCCGCGACGCGCTTCGCGCTGGAGGAGATCCTCGCCGGGCTCGCCGCCGATGCCGCGGTGACCGCCTGGGAAGAGTCGCTCAACACGACGCGCGTCGATCTCGAGAAGCTGGGCCAGGTCAACCTTGCCGCCATCGACGAGCTCAAGGAGTCGTCCGAGCGGAAGGAGTACCTGGACCGCCAGTTCGCGGACGTCACCTCCGCGCTCGAGACGCTGGAAGAGGCGATGCGCAAGATCGAGAAAGAGACGCGCACGCGTTTCGAGGACACGTTCGACCGCATCAACAACGGCCTCAAGGAAAAATTCCCGAAGCTGTTCGGAGGGGGTCACGCGTACCTCGAGCTCGTTGGCGACGACGTCCTGTCGGCCGGTGTCGGCGTGATGGCGCGGCCGCCCGGCAAGCGCAATTCGAGCATCCACCAGCTTTCAGGCGGCGAGAAGGCGCTGACCGCAGTCGCGCTCGTGTTCTCGATCTTCGATCTGAACCCCGCGCCGTTCTGCCTGCTCGACGAGGTGGACGCGCCCCTCGACGAGCACAACGTCGGGCGCTTCTGCGACATCGTCAAGGCGATGTCCGAACGCGTGCAGTTCATCTTCATCACCCACAACAAGGCCACCATGGAACTCGCCTCACAGCTGTTGGGCGTCACCATGACCGAGCCCGGTTGCTCGCGTCTCGTATCCGTCGACGTCGACGAGGCGGTGCGCATGGCGACGGCGTAAGCACGACGACGATGCCCGAGCTGCGCATCATCCTCCTCGTTGCCGGCGTGCTGTTCATCGCCGGCATCGCGGCATACGAATGGTGGCGTTCGCGCGGCTCGCGGCCGGCAGCCACGGTCACGTCGCGCGATGGTGTGGACACGCAGGAGTCGGATTCGGCCGATGCGTCGCAGGGTCGCTCGGCGCGCGGATCGGCGGCGTCGCTGCCGGAGATCAACGTGGTGCGCGAGGCGCGCGTGCAGGTCACCGAGACGCTGCCGGTCATCGAGATGCGGACGGCGGAGAAAACCGCCGGAACCGCGGCCGGCATCTCGGTATCCGACGAGGTCGCGGTCGATCGCCCGCACGAGATCACTTCGACGCAGGCCATCCTGCGCGCGCACGACGAGCCGTTCATCGGCGAGCGCGTCGCGAGCAATGTCACCCATACGTTCGACGAAATCTCGGAAGTTCGCACGGTCGTGCCCAGCGTCGACGAGGCATCGCTGCGCGGTCCGCAGCTCGTCCTCTCGTGGCCCAAGGAGAGCGAACGGCGCATCGTGACGCTGCGCGTCCTGCCGCGCGACGGTGCGCGCTTCGCGGGGCGCGCGCTGCGGCAGGCGTTCGGCAGCGCCGGGTTCTGGCACGGACCGCTCGACATCTATCACTTCCCGGACGAGCTCGGCCGCGTGGTGCTGTCGGCGGCGGCGCTTGCACAGCCGGGCACGTTCGACCCGTCGATCATGGATTCGCAGCGCTTCTCAGGGCTGAACATGTTCGCGGTGCTGCCGGGCCCGCTGCCCGAGCGCGAAACCTTCGACGAGCTCGTGCACGCCGCACGTCAGCTCGCGGAGCGGCTCGACGGCAAGCTCACGGACCAGCACGGCGAAGAGCTCACGGCCGCGCGCGTCGCGCGCCTGCGTCAATCCCTGGAGGCGCCACCCGCGCAGCGGGTCGCCGGCGAATCGTGAGCGACAGGCGCGCCGCGCGACGCGCGGAGCAGTTGCGTGAGGAGATCAACGGGCACGACTACCGCTATTACGTGCTCGACGAGCCGGCGGTGCCCGACGCCGAGTACGACCGGCTCATGAAGGAACTGCGCGAGATCGAATCCGCGCATCCCGAACTCGTCACCGCCGATTCGCCGACACAGCGTGTATCGGGCGTCGCGTCACCCGGGTTCGCCGAAGTCAGACACGTCATCCCCATGTTGTCGTTGAACAACGGCTTTACCGAAGAGGACCTCGCCGATTTCGACCGCAAGGTGCGCGAGCGCCTGGAAAGCGAGGGACCCATCGACTACTCGGCGACACCAAAGCTCGACGGTCTCGCGATCTCCGTGCTCTTTCGCGACGGTGTCTACACGCGCGCCGCGACGCGCGGCGACGGTGTCACGGGCGAGGACGTGACGGCGAACGTCGCGACCATACGCTCGGTGCCGCGCAAGCTCAGGGGGAGACCCCCGGCGGTGCTCGAAGTGCGCGGCGAGGTGTTCCTGCCGTACGCGGGCTTCGAGAAGATGAACAGGGACGCGGTCGCGCGCGGCGACAAGCAGTACGTGAATCCGCGCAACGCCGCGTCGGGCAGCCTGCGGCAACTGGACCCGAAGATCACCGCGCAACGACCACTCGATCTCAACTTCTACGAGCTCGGCGTCGTCGAAGGTGGCGCGGTGCCCGAGCGTCACAGCGAGCTCGCGGGCTGGCTGAACTCTCTGGGCCTGCGCACCGGCAACGAGAATCGCAGGGTGCGTGGAGTGGAAGGCTGTCTCGAGTATTACCGCGACATCGGCGCGCGCCGCCTGAAGCTGCCATTCCAGATCGACGGCGTGGTCTACAAGGTCGACAGGCGCGCCGATCAGGAGAAGCTCGGCTTCGTCTCGCGCGCCCCGCGCTGGGCGCTCGCGCACAAGTACCCGGCAGACGAGGAGATGACGCTGCTCGAAGGCGTCGTGTTCAACGTCGGCCGCACGGGCGCCCTGACGCCGGCCGCGAAGCTCAAGCCCGTGTTCGTCGGGGGCGTCACCGTGAGCAATGCGACGCTGCACAACATGGACGAAGTGGCGCGCAAGGGTTTCCGCATCGGGGATACGGTAGTCGTGCGGCGCGCCGGCGACGTGATCCCGGAAGTCGTGCGCTATCTGCCGGAGAAGCGGCCCGAGGATTCGCGCGAGATCCTCATGCCGGCGAACTGCCCCGTTTGCGGCTCGCCGGTCACGCGGCTCGAGGACCAGGCGGTCTACAAGTGCACCGGCGGTGTACTGAAGTGCCGCGCGCAACGTGCGGAGTGGATCATGCATTTCGCGGGGCGCCGGGCGCTCGACATCGAAGGGCTCGGCGAGAAACTCATCGAGCAGCTGGTGGCGGACGAGACCGTGACGTCGCCGGCCGACCTCTTCGACATCGACGCGAAGTCGCTCGCGGAGCGCGAGCGCATGGGCGAGAAGTCGGCGCAGAACGTCGTCGACGCGATCACGAAGAGCAAGAAGACGACGCTGCCGCGGCTCCTGTACGCACTCGGCATTCCACAGGTGGGCGAGTCGACGGCGATGGCGCTCGCGCAGCAGTTCGGCACCGTCGAAAAGCTGGGCGTCGCATCGCCGGCCCTGATCGAGGAGACACCGGACGTCGGCCCGATCGTGGCGAGATCGGTGTACGAGTTTTTCCAGAGCGATCTCGCGCAGTCCGTGGTTGCGCGTCTGAAGGCGAGCGGCGTGACGTACGAGCCGATCAGCACGGAGGGGCGCGAGAGCCTGCCGCTCGCGGGTCTTGCCTTCGTCATCACGGGCACACTGGCCGGAATTCAGCGCGAGCCTGCGGAGGATGCGCTGCGCGAACTCGGCGCGAAGGTGTCCGGCAGCGTCTCGAAGAAGACGAGCTACTTAGTGGTGGGCGCGGATGCCGGATCGAAGCGGGCGAAGGCGCAGCAATTGGGCGTGCCAATCCTCGACGAGGCGGCGCTCGAGATGATCCTCAAAACCAAACGGCCGCCGCCGCCCGCCTGAAGCGGGCCGCGGCGGCCGCGATTCGCCGCTAGTTCGCCGCGGGTGCCGCGGGTGCCGGGGTGGCCGGCGCCGCTGGCGCCGCGCCCACGGGCGGCGCGGGCATGGTGGTCAACGGCGGGTCGATCTTCGCCGCCTTGATCATCTCGTCCGAGTACGCCTTGAACTTCTTCTGCATGACGAGCTGCGAGAGCTGCTGCTTCACGTCGTCGAAGGCCGGCGGCGCGCGATCACGAACGTTCTGCAGCTGGATCACGTGCCAGCCGAACTGCGTCTGCACGGGCGTCTTCGTGTACTCGCCCTTCTTGAGCAGCGCCACGGCGTCCGAAAACTGCTTGACCATGCGGCCTGGCGAGAACCAGCCGAGGTCGCCGCCATTCTTCGCGGACTCCTTGTCGCTCGACAGGCGCTTCGCGAGACCGGCGAAATCCGCGCCGCCCTGCAGCTGCTGCACGACCTTTTGCGCAACGTCTTCGCTGCTCACGAGGATGTGGCGCGCCTGGTACTCGACGAGCGGAGTCGAGGCGAGCTGCGCATCGAACTCCGCGCGCAGTTCGGCGTCGGTCGGCGTGCGATCCTTGAGGTAGCGCTGAGCGGCTGCCTGCTGGATGAGGTTGAGGCGCTGCAGCTCGATGCGGTTGGCGATCTCCGGATCCTTCGTGAGCCCGTCCTTCTCGGCTTGCTGCGCGATCAGTTCGACGCGTACGAGGTTTTCCTTGATCTGGTCGCGGTCTTCCGGCGTGAGCTCGCTCGACGGCTTGCCCGAGAGCGCCTTCGCGTAGTCCTCGAACAGCTCCTGGCTCAGCGCCTTGCCGTTGACGGTGACGACCGGCGGCTTGGCCGGCGTCGCGGCCTCGACGGGCTTGTCGGTGGCGGCAGGCTTGTTGCACGCGGCGAGCGCGAGGAACGCGCACAACGCCGTATATCGAATCAGTTTCATTTTGAATCTCAAAGGGTTGGATAGAACACTTGCGGCGGGCTTCACGGGACGCGCGCGTCGATGGACAACGCGTGGATGTCCCGGCCCATCAATTCAGCGGCGGCAGCATAGACCATCCGGTGCCTTTCCACCCGCGACACCCCGGCGAATGCCGCGGCCGTGATCGTCACGTGGAAGTGGCCCCCTTCGCGGGCACCGGGATGTCCGGCGTGACGCGCCGAGTCGTCGCGGATGTCGAGTTGCGAAGGCTGCAGGGCAGCCAATGCCGCGCGCAGGCGCTCCACGCGACTCACGCGGGTTCCTTGGCGGCCTGGCCGTTCAGTAGCCAGAACATGAGGGCCGCCGTGAACACGAAGATCAATGGTACGGCGATCCAGGACTTGAACACGACCCACGCCGTTTCGCTGAGGTTGTACGCCACCCACAGATTGACCGCGCCGAGCACCAGGTAGAACACCGCGTAGATCAGGGACGCCGTGCGCCAGCGGTTCGGCGGAACCGCCGTGCCCTCGGGCAGGGCACCGGCGAGCAGCCGTTCGAGCAGCGTGATCCTGCCGATCCACACGCTGCCCGCGACCGCGAGCGCGGTGAGCCAGTAGAACACGGTGGCCTTCCACTGGATGAAGCGCACGTCGTGCAGGATCAGCGTCGCGGCGCCGAACACCCACACGAGCACGGCGCTCACGAGGTGCATGCTCGGGATCTTGCGCGTGCTCAGCCAGTCCCAGCCGAGCAGCAACACCATCGCCCCCATCAGCACGGCGGTGGCGATGTAGATGTCCGTGAAGGCCCAGACGCCGAAAAAGGCGGCGAGCGGCGCGAGTTCGATGAGGGTTTGCATGCGGCGCGTATCATAACGGCCCTTAAAGTGAGCCAGTACTTCGAGCTTCATCCCGAGAATCCGCAGCTGCGGCTCGTCCGCCGAGCCGTGGAGATCGTGCGCGCGGGCGGACTCATCGTGTATCCGACCGATTCCTGCTATGCGCTGGGCTGCCACATCGGCGACAAGGACGCGCTCGATCGCATCCGCCGGATCCGCGCGGCGGACCGGCACCATCACTTCACGCTCGTCTGCCGCGATCTGGCCGAAATCGCCAAGTACGCGAAGGTCGAGACGTGGCAATTCCGGCTGCTCAAGCACGCGACGCCGGGGCCGTACACGTTCCTGCTGCCCGCGACGAAAGAGACGCCGCGCCGGCTCCAGCACGAGAAGCGCCGCACGATCGGTATCCGCGTGCCCGATCACGAAGTGCCGCGGCTCCTGCTGGCGGAACTCGGCGAACCCATCATGAGCTCAACGCTGCTGCTGCCCGGCGACGAGCTGCCGCTCACCGACGGCCGCGAGATAAGAAACCGTCTGGAGCATCAAGTGGACTGCGTGCTCGATGGCGGGCATTGCGGCATCGAGCCGACGACAGTCGTGGATCTCGCGGTGACGCCGCCGGCCGTGACGCGGGTGGGCAGGGGTTCGCTGGAGATGCTCGGGTTATAGACAGGAAGGGGGTCAGACCCCTTTTTCCCAAAGCAGAAAAAGGGGTCAGACCCCGGCAGAAAAAGGGGTCTGACCCCGTTAGCCTCACCGTATAATTCGGGGCTTCACGTGAGCAGCCATCCGCAAGCAAAACGCGTCCTGTCCGGAATGCGGCCCACCGGCCAGTTGCATCTCGGCAACTACCACGGCGCTCTCAAGAACTGGGTCGACCTGCAGTACCAGTACGAGTGCTACTTCTTCGTCGCCGACTGGCACATGCTGACGACCGGCTACGAGGACACCAAGCAACTCCCTAAATTCATCCACGAAATGCTCATCGACTGGCTGGCGGCGGGGCTCAACCCGGGCGTCACCACGATGTTCATCCAGTCGCATGTCCCCGAACACGCGGAGTTGCACCTGCTGCTCTCGATGATCACGCCGCTTGGCTGGCTGGAGCGCGTGCCGAGTTACAAGGATCAGCAGGAGCAGCTCAAGGAGAAGGATCTCGCGACCTACGGATTCCTCGGCTATCCACTGCTCCAGACCGCGGACATCCTGCTCTACAAGCCGGCGTTCGTTCCGGTGGGCGAAGACCAGGTCGCGCACGTGGAAATCACGCGCGAGGTTGCGCGCCGCTTCAACCACATCTACGGCCGCGAGCCGGACTTCGAGACGAAAGTCGACAAGGCGATCAAGCAGCTCGGTGGCCGCAACGGCACCATGTACCGGCAGCTGCGGAAGAAGTTCCAGGAAGAGGGCGACCAGCTCGCGCTCGAGAAGGCGCGCCAGGTGGTCGAGAGCAACAATCGGCTGACCGTCGCGGATCGCGAGCGGCTGTTGGGCAATCTCGAGGGCGGCAGCGTCAGCATACTGCCCGAGCCGCAGGTGCTGCTCACCGCGACGCCGAAGGTGCCCGGCCTCGATGGCCGCAAGATGTCGAAGTCGTACGGCAACACCATCGGGCTGCGCGAAGATCCGGACGAGGTCGCGAAGAAGCTCAAGACGATGCAGACGGATCCCGCGCGCGTCCGCCGGACGGATCCGGGCGACCCGGACGTGTGCCCGGTGTTCGACCTGCACCGCATCTACTCGAGCGACGAGACGCGTGCCTGGGCCGCGAACGGTTGCCGCACCGCGGGCATCGGTTGTCTCGAATGCAAGAAGCCGCTCATCGACAAGGTGGTCGAAGAGATCAGCGGGATCCGCAAGCGTGCGCAGGAATTCGAGGAGAACCCCGAAACGGTGCGGAATATCGTGGCCGAAGGCGCCGAGAAGGCGCGCGAGGCTGCCCGTGCGACTCTCGACGACGTGCGTCGCGCGATGAACCTGAGGGTGGACTGATGGCGAAATCCAAGGCCGATCTGCGCATGGTGGTGGACAACTCCGTGGAGGCCAATGCCTCCAACGCCATGGTCAGCGGGGAAAAGCCCGCGTCGCCGGAGCAGGTGGAGATGCCGTTCGCCATCGTCAACGGCGAAGCCATCACGCAACTGCCCAAGGACCTCTACATCCCGCCGCAGGCGCTCGAGGTATTCCTCGATGCGTTCGAGGGGCCGCTCGACCTGCTGCTCTACATGATCCGCCGGCAGAATCTCGACATCCTCGATATCCCGATCGCCGACATCACGAAGCAGTACATGGAATACATCGGGCTCATGGCCGACATGCAGCTCGAGCTGGCCGGCGAGTACCTCGTGATGGCCGCGACACTCGCGGAGATCAAGTCGCGCATGTTGCTGCCGCGCGCCACGGATCCGAACGCCGGCGAGGAGAGCGATCCACGCGCGGACCTCGTGCGCCGCCTGCAGGAGTACGAGCGCTTCAAGAGCGCAGCCGAGAGCATCGACCGCATCCCGCGCCTCGACCGCGACACGTGGATCGGCAGCGCCGAGCTCACCGAGCGCAAGAGCTCGAAGCCGCTGCCGCAGATCGCGATGCAGGAAATGCTGTTGGCGTTCCGCGACGTCGTACAGCGCGCCTCGATGTTCGCGCACCATCACGTGCAGCGCGAGCGGTTGTCCGTGCGCGTGCGCATGTCTGATATTCTGGCGTCGCTGGAACGGGCAAGCTTCGTGGAGTTCGTGAACCTCTTCAAACCGCAAGAGGGCCGCATGGGCGTCACGGTGACTTTCGTCGCCATCCTCGAGTTGGTGCGCGAAGGTCTGATCGAAATCGTGCAGACCGAGGCGTATGCGCCCATCCACGTGCGCAAGGGCGAGGGTCAGCGCGGGCTCAAGCTCGCCGTCGACAACGACGCGCAGCTCGGCGCCGCCGCCAACGAGGCCAGTATCGAGCCGGCCTCGGATGCGCCGGTGGACCCGGCGGGCGAAATGATCCCGGACGATGATGGGGACGACGAGGATGACGCGGACGGCGCATTCGAACCGGATGGAGAGAAGCATGAGTGAGTCGTACACCAGGAACGTCGTCGAGGCGGCGCTGCTCGCCGCGGCCCGCCCGGTTTCCATCGCCGAGCTCGCGCAGGTGTTTGACGAGCAGTCGCGGCCGACGAACAAGGAACTGCGCGCCACGCTCGAGCAACTCGAGAAGGATTACGAGGGCCGCGGCGTCTGCATCCGCGAGACCGCCAACGGCTTCCGTTTCCAGGTGCGCACGGAGTTCTCGCACGAGATCTCGCGCCTGTGGCCCGACCGCCCGCGCAAGTACTCGCGGGCGTTGCTCGAGACGATCGCGCTCATCGCGTACCGCCAGCCGATCACCCGCGCGGAGATCGAGCACGTGCGCGGCGTCGCGGTGAATCCCGAGATCGTGAAGACGCTCATGGAGCGCAATTGGGTGCGCGTGGTCGGCACGCGCGACGTACCCGGTCATCCCGAGTTGCTGGGCACGACGGACGAATTCCTCGACTACTTCTCGCTGAAGTCGATCGAAGACCTGCCGCCGCTCGCGGAACTCAAGTCGCTGTCGGATCTCAACCTCCAGCTGCCGCTGCCGGTCACGGCGGAAGGTTCGCCAGCCGATGCGGTGCCTGTGGACTCCGGCCTCGATTCCGGCGAAGTGCCGACTGTCACCGTGTCGGTCGACGATTCCGACGGCGATGACGAAGAAGAGCTGAAAGCCGCGGAGAATTCCGCGGCGGGCCTCGTCGCGGCGCCGCCGGACGAGGACCGATAAGGCGCCGTGCCGCGTCCGCGCACGACGCCGCCCGGCGTCGCCGAGCGGCTGCAGAAGTTCCTCGCGCAGCGTGGCGTCGGTTCGCGTCGAGCCATCGAGGAGATGATTCGCGCGCAGCGCATCTCGGTGAACGGCCGCATCGCGGAGCTCGGTGTCCGCGTCACCGCCAACGACGACATCCGCCTCGACGGGCGTGCCATCCGGACGCGCGCGGCCGCCGGGTCGCAGGTATTCATCTTCAATCGGTCGCCGGGTGATCCGCTCCGCCAGGCGGAGGGCGATCGTGACGCGTTGCTCGATCGGCTGCCGAAGACTGCCGGTCGCCGCTTCGTCGCAGTGAGCCCGATGCCCGGCATCGACGGCGGTCTCGAGCTGGTGACGTCGGACGGCGCGCTCGCCGCCAGGCTGCAACGCGCGATTCATTCACTGCCGAGCGAGTTCACGGTGCGCGTGCGCGGCATGCTCGGGCCCGACCAGATCGCGGGCATTCAATCCGGAAAACTGGATAGGCCGTCGCGGCTCGCGGTGGAGAGCCTCGAGTCGAGTGAGGCGCAGAGTGAGGCCGCGAACCGCTGGTGGGCGGTGGTGACGCGCGGCGCCAGCGGAAAGGACGTGCGGCAGCTCTTCGAGCGGCAGGGGGTGATCGTGAGCCGCATCCAGCGTGTGGCGATCGGCAGCGTGAAGCTGGAGAAGAGCCTCGCGCGCGGCCAGCACCGCCAGCTGGAGGCGGAAGAGATTTCTAGCCTGCTTTCGGCGCCTGCGCCTCGAAGCGACGACCCGTGATGCCGCGGCTGGCCGGGCCCAGCAGCGCGAGATAAGACCCCGTCAGCGACTCCGCGGTCGGCAGCGATTCCTGCGCTTCGGAGGGATAGGCCTGACGGCGCATCGCAGTGCGCACGCGGCCCGGGTCGATGATGTTCACGCGGATCGGGGAGCTTCCCTCCGTTTCGTGCGCGAGCACCTGCGTGAGTCCCTCGACTGCGAACTTCGATACCGAGTACGCGCCCCAGTAAGCGCGGCCGCGCTGGCCGACGCCGCTCGAGGTGAACAGCACGGTGGCGTCCTGCGACGCGCGCAGCAAGGGCAGCAGCTGCTGGGTGAGCACGAACGCGGCCGTCACGTTCACGTGCATGACGCGCATGAACGTCGGCACGTCGTACTGATCGATGGACGTCAGGACGCCGAGCAGCGCCGCGTTGTGCAGCAGCCCGTCGAGGCGGCCGTAGCGGGTGCGGATCGCCTCGGTGACCGCCTCGTAGTCCGCGGCGACGGCGCGTTCGAGATCGAGCGGCACGATGCTCGCCTCCGGAACGCCGGCGCCCAGCTTCGCGATCTCCGCGTGCACGCCCTCGAGCTTGCGCACGGTACGCCCGAGCAGGATCACCTCCGCGCCCGCGCGCGCGAGGTCGAGCGCGACGGCGCGGCCGATGCCGGAGCCGGCGCCCGTGACGAGCACGGCGCGGCCGCGGAACTCGTCGGCGGCCGGTGTGTGCATGCGGGGTTGGAAATCGAGCGAGGAGGTGGTCGGGTTCACGAGGGCTTCGATGTCGGTTCGTCGTCGGTAATCAGGGCGGGTGTGTTCGCGAGGGCTCGAACGGACTGCTCCGCGGGTTCGAGCGACGGCATCGTATCCGACGTCACACCGAGTTCCGTGAAGCGCCTCGCCTGTGGAATCACCTGCCGCTCATAGGAGCCAACCGCGGAGTTGTACGAGCCGAGCGCATTGTCGAGTGAGCGCCCGATCTTCTGCAGGTGGCCGACGAAGGTGCTCAGCCGCTTGTGCAGTTCCTGGCCGAGCTCGCGGATCTCCGCGGCGTTCTCGGCGACGGCGTCCTGCCGCCACCCGTAGGCCACGACCTTGAGCAGCGCCATCAGCGTGGACGGCGTGGCGATGATGATGCTCTGCTTGAGCGCAGTGTCGAGCAGGTCAGGACGCTCCACTAGCGCCGCCGAGAGAAACTGGTCGCCCGGGATGAACAACACGGCGAATTCGGGGTGCGGTTCGAACTGCTCCCAGTAGCTCTTCTGGCTGAGCTCGCGCACACGGGCCTCGACGTGCTGCGCGTGGCGGGCCAGCGCGACGCGGCGCGCGTCGTCGTCCTGCGCTTCCACCGCGTCGAGGTACGCATCGAGCGGTGTCTTCGCGTCGATGACGAGCTGGCGATTCTCGGGCATGTGAACGACGACGTCGGGCCGTTGTGCGCCGCGCTCGCCTTCGACCACGGGTTGCTCGACGAAGTCGCAGCGCTCGGCCATGCCAGACAGCTCGATGACCCGCTTCAAGGTGAGCTCGCCCCAACGGCCGCGCACTTCGGGGCGGCGCAGTGCGGTGGATAGATTGCGGGTTTCGCGCTGGAGCACACCCTGCAGGTTCGCAAGGCTCTCGATCTGGCCGGAGAGCTTGCCGTGTGATTCGGCGCGAATCCGTTCGAGCTCCTGTGTCTGCGTTTCCTGGCGCGCCAGCGCGGTCCGGATCGGCTCGACGAGCTGTTTGATCGCCTCTTCGCGCTCCTTCAGCGAGGCGCTTGCGCTCGCCTGGGTGTTCCCGAACACTTCGCGCGCGAGCTTGAGGAACGTTTCGCTGTTCTCGTCCAGCGCGCGCCGCGATGCGCTTTCCATTGCCGCGCGCATCTGCGCTTCGGTCTGATCGAGCAGTTGACGCGTGCGCGCGTAGTTCTCCGTTTCGGAGGTGAGTTTCGCGCGCGCTTCGGCCAGAGCTTCGCCGAGCGACTCCGCGCGGCGCGACGCACGCAGCGTGCCGACCAGGTAGCCGATCACGCCGGCGGCCAACGCCGCGATCAGGGCAATCCACGCGGTGTTCATGCGCGCTCCGGGCGCGGTGCATCGAGCCACGCGAGCAAGTCGAGCGGCGAGTGCAGCCAGCCGTGCTGGAACCACTGGTCGGCGCGGTCCTCCGCGCCGAGGTAGCCAAAGCCCGCGATCAGCGAGTACATGCCCGCGGCCTGCGCCGCCTGCGCATCGCGTTCGGCGTCGCCGACATACACGCAATCGGCCGGCGCGACGCCCATCGCCTGCGCGGCGTGCAGCAGTCCGCGCGGATGCGGCTTGCGCTCCGGGAACGTGTCGCCACTCACGACGGTGCTCGCCCGCTTGTGCAACTCGAGTTCGACGAGCAGCGGCTCCGTGAGCCAGCCGGGCTTGTTCGTGACGATGCCCCATCGCAGGCCGCGTCGGTCGAGATCCATGAGCATCGCGTCGCCACCGGTGAAAAGGCGCGTGTGCTTCGCAAGCTGGCGGCGGTAGATGTCGAGCAGTCGTTTCCACATCGCCAGATGATCGGATTCGGACAGCGTGCCGAACGAGAGACGTACGAGCGCGTGGCCGCCATGCGAGACCTGGCTGCGGATCTTCGCGTAGGGCAGAGGTGGCAGATTCTCCTCCGCGCGCAACGTGTTCAAGGCGTCGACGAAGTCGCCCGCGGTGTCGAGCAGCGTGCCGTCCAGGTCGAACAGCACGGCACGGATCTCGCCGGGCGGGGCCATCATGCCCGGACCGCGCGCCGCTCGAGGTGCATCAGGTAGTTGACCGACGGATCGGACGTGAGCGAGCACTGCTCGCGGAGCGGATCGTACTGCAGGCCGGCGATGTCCTTGACCTCGAGCGCGGCCGCGCGGGCGAAGCGCGCAACCTCCGAGGGCTTGAGCAGCCTTTCGTACTCGTGCGTGCCACGCGGGACGAGATTCGCCACGTACTCCGCGGCGACGATCGCCAGCGCGAACGACTTGAAATTCCGATTGATGGTCGAGACGAACACGTGCCCGCCCGGACGCACGAGCCGGGCGAGCGTCGCCACCGTGGCGGCCGGATCGGGAACGTGCTCCAGCATCTCCATGCACGTGACGACGTCGAACTTCCCGGTGCGCGAAACGGTGAGGTTTTCCGCCGACTCGACCAGGTAGTCGATGGTGAGGCCCGAGTCGAGCGCGTGCAGACGCGCCGTATCCACCATTCCCGGGGCGAGGTCGATCGCCGTGACCTGCGCTCCCGCGCGCGCGAGCGATTCCGCGAGCAGTCCGCCGCCGCAGCCCACGTCGAGCACGCGCGCACCGCCGAGCGGAGCGCGCTCCTGGACGTAGCGGAAGCGCACGGGATTGAGCTTGTGAAGTGGTTTGAACTCGCCATCCGCGTCCCAGAAGCGATGGGACGCGGCGTCGAATTTCGCGATTTCGGAAGCGTCGCTGTTGGGTTGCATCAGGACCGGAATTATAGACGCGAAATAGCGAGAACGCCCGTGAAAACAGGCCTTTTCGAAAGGTCTGCATGCTAGAATTCCGCACCTTTTTTCGGTCCCCTTCCATGAACGAAATCGCGCGCGAAATTCTCCCTGTCAACCTCGAAGACGAGATGCGGCAGTCGTATCTCGACTACGCCATGAGCGTCATCGTGGGCCGCGCGCTGCCCGATGTCCGCGACGGCCTGAAGCCCGTCCACCGCCGCATCCTGCACGCGATGCGCGAGCTCGGAAACGACTGGAACCGGGCCTACAAGAAGTCCGCGCGCGTCGTCGGCGACGTCATCGGCAAATATCACCCGCACGGTGACACGGCCGTTTACGACGCACTGGTGCGCATGGCGCAGGACTTCTCGATGCGCTACCTGCTCGTCGACGGGCAGGGCAACTTCGGCTCCGTCGATGGCGATGCGCCCGCGGCGATGCGTTACACCGAGGTGCGCATGGCGCGCATCACGAGCGATCTGCTGGCGGACATCGAAAAGGAAACCGTCGACTTCCACCCGAACTACGACGGGTCGGAAACGGAACCCACGGTCATGCCGGCGCGGTTCCCGAACCTGCTGGTCAACGGGTCAGCCGGCATCGCGGTCGGCATGGCCACGAACATCCCGCCGCACAATCTCGTCGAGATCGTCAACGCCTGCCTTGCGGTGCTCGAGAATCCCGAAGTCACACTCGCGGATCTCATGCAGCACGTGCCGGGACCGGATTTTCCCACCGCGGGCATCATCAACGGCGCCACCGAGATCGCCACCGCGTACCGCACCGGCCGTGGCCGGCTCTCGATCCGCGCGAAGACGCATTTCGAGGATGTCGACAAGGTCGGCGGCCGCCAGGCCATCGTCGTCACCGAATTGCCGTTCCAGGTGAACAAGGCGCGCCTGCTCGAGCGCATCGCCGAGCTGGCCCGCAACAAGGACATCGACGGCGTCTCCGACCTGCGCGACGAGTCCGACAAGGACGGCATGCGCGTCGTCATCGAGCTCAAGCGCGGTGAAGTCGCCGAAGTCGTGTTGAACAACCTTTTCGCGCAGACGCCGCTCGAGACCGTGTTCGGCATCAACATGGTCGCGCTCATCGACGGCCAGCCGAAGCTCCTCGGCCTCAAGGAAATGCTGGAAGCGTTCATCCGGCATCGCCGCGAAGTCGTCACGCGCCGCACGATTTTCGACCTCGCGAAGGCGCGCGACCGCGCGCACGTTTTGGAAGGCCTCGCCGTGGCGCTCGCGAACATCGACGAGGTCATCGCGTTGATCAAGGCTTCGCCCACGCCGGTCGAGGCGAAGAGCGGTCTCGTGTCGCGCATCTGGAATTCGGGCGCCGTTCCAGAGCTGCTCGCGCGCGCGGGCGAAATCTCGACGCGGCCCATCGGGCTCGCCCCCGAGTTCGGCATCTCCGGTGAGGGCCAGCGCGGTTACCGGCTTTCCGAGACGCAGGCCCAGGCCATCCTCGACATGCGCCTGCACCGCCTCACCGGCCTCGAACAGGACAAGATCGTCGCGGAATACCAGGAGCTGCTCACGCTCATCGTCGATCTCTCGGACATCCTCGCGCGGCCCGAGCGTCTCACGCAGGTCGTGCGCGAAGAGCTCGTCGCCATCCGCGACCAGTACGGCGACAAGCGGCGTACCGAGATCAACCGCGATCACCTCGATCTATCCACCGAGGATCTCATCGAGCCGCAGGACGTCGTCGTCACGCTGTCCCATGCGGGCTACGCGAAATCGCAACCGGTCACCGAGTACCAGGTGCAGCGTCGCGGGGGCCGTGGCAAGGCGGCGACGTCGGTGAAGGACGAGGACTTCGTGGAGAAACTCTTCGTCGCGCATACGCACGACACCATTCTCTGCTTCTCGAATCGCGGCAAGGTCTACTGGAAGCGGGTGTTCGAGTTGCCGCAGGCGGGTCGTGGTTCGCGCGGCAAGCCGATGGTCAACCTGTTGCCGCTGGAGGAGGGCGAGAAGATCAACGCCATCCTGCCCATCAAGCAGTTCGACGACGATCATTTCGTATTCATGGCCACGAGCCAGGGCACGGTGAAGAAGACGCCGCTGTCGGCGTTCTCGCGGCCGCGCGCGAGCGGCATCATCGCGGTCGGGCTCGACGAAGGCGATCGCCTCGTCGGGGTCGCGCTCACCGATGGGAAGCGCGAGGTCATCCTCTCCTCGAGCGGCGGCAAGTCGATCCGCTTCAATGAAGAAGAAGTGCGGCCCATGGGCCGCGAAGCCACCGGCGTGCGCGGCATCAAACTCGCCGAGGGCCAGGCGCTGATCTCGCTGATCGTCGTCGGCGACGGACTCATCCTCACGGCCTCGGCCAACGGTTACGGAAAGCTCACGCCGCTCGAGGATTTCCCGCAGCACGGCCGCGGCGGCCAGGGCGTCATCGCGTTGCAGACCACCGAGCGCAATGGCGAGATGGTCGCGGCGCTGCAGGTGAATTCCGAGCATGAGCTCATGCTCATCAGTTCTACTGGCACGCTGGTGCGCACCCCGGTGTCCGAGATCTCCATCGTCGGCCGGAATACACAGGGCGTGCGCCTGATCCGGCTCGATGAAGGCGAGCGCCTGACCGGCGTGGAGCGAATCGAGAGCCTGGTCGACGATTCCGACGTGGTCGACCCGCCGCCGGGATCGCTCGGAACCGGCGAGGACGGCCCTTCCGAGACGCCGGCGTCCTGATATAGTCCGCGCCCCCGGGCAATAACGTCCGGGGGACATAGCGGTCGGGCAATAAGGTCCGGCCAGAGGACGAAAAATGCGCGTATTCAATTTCGCGGCGGGCCCTGCCACGCTGCCGCTCGAAGTTTTGCAGACGGCCCAGGCCGAGATGACCGACTGGAAATCCAGCGGCATGTCGGTGATGGAAGTCTCCCACCGCAGCAAGGCGTTCATCGCCGTCGCCCAGGAAGCCGAAGCGGACCTGCGCGAGTTGCTGGGTGTTCCCGCCAACTACAAGGTGCTGTTCCTGCAAGGCGGCGCCACCGGCATGTTCTCGGCGATCCCGATGAACCTCGCCACCGCCGATTCGACCGTGGACTACGTGAACACGGGCGCCTGGTCGAAGAAGGCAATCAGCGAGGCCAAGCGGTACTGCAAGGTCGTCAACATCGCCGCGGACGAAGCCGCGTCGAACTACTCCACGGTGCCCGCGCAAGGCGCGCTCAAGCTCTCGCCGAACGCGGCTTACTTCCATTACACGCCGAACGAGACGATCGGCGGCGTGGAATTCGACTACGTCCCGCGGACGGGTGATGTCCCGCTGGTCGCGGATTTCAGCTCCACGATCCTCTCGCGGCCGATCGACGTGTCGAAGTTCGGCCTCATCTATGCGGGCGCGCAGAAGAACATCGGCCCGTCGGGCCTCGTCGTCGTGATCGTTCGCGACGACCTTATTGGCAAGTCGCGTCCCGGCACTCCGTCGGTGTGGGACTTCAAGGCCATGGCCGACGAAGCTTCCATGCTCAACACGCCGCCGACCTTCGGCTTCTACTTCGCTGGCCTGGTGTTCAAGTGGCTGAAGAAGCAGGGCGGCTTGCAGGCGATGGAGGAGCGCAATCGCACGAAGGCGCAGAAACTCTACGACTTCATCGAGTCCAGCGGCTTCTACCAGAGCCCCGTCGCGCCGAATGCGCGCTCGTGGATGAACGTGCCGTTCACCCTCGTCAAGCCCGACCTCGACAAACCCTTCTGCGACGAAGCCAAGAAGGCCGGCCTGGTGAACCTCGAAGGACACCGCTCGGTGGGCGGCATGCGCGCTTCCATCTACAACGCGATGCCCCCCGAAGGCATCGATGCGCTGATCAAGTTCATGCAGGAGTTCCGGGAAAGGAACGCTTGACCCAACTACCGGCGGCAATAACGCCACCGGTATCAACGCCACGGGCAAGCACGTCCGGGGCCAGGAGCCAATATGCGATTCAAGATCCAGACTCTCAACAACATCTCGATCAAGGGCCTCGAGCGCCTGCCACGCGACAAGTTCGAGGTTGCTTCGGAGATCAACAACCCCGACGCCATCCTCGTGCGCTCGGCCGACATGCACAAACTGCAGATCGCCGACACCGTGCGCGCCATCGGCCGCGCCGGCGCGGGCACGAACAACATCCCGGTCGAAGCGCTCTCGAAGAAGGGCATCCCCGTGTTCAACGCGCCCGGCGCGAACGCGAACGCGGTGAAGGAGCTGGTCCTCGCCGGCATGTTCCTCGCGGCGCGCAACATCACCCAGGCCTGGGCGTTCGCGAAGGCGCAGCAGGGGGACGACCATGCCATCGACGTGGCGGTCGAGAAGGGCAAGAAGAACTTCGTCGGATTCGAGATGCCGGGACGCACCCTCGGCGTGATTGGTCTCGGCGCCATCGGCGTCGAAGTCGCGAACACCGCGCTGGCGCTCGGCATGAAGGTGCTCGGCTACGATCCGCAGATCACGGTGCAGCGCGCCTGGCAGCTGTCGTCGAACGTCGAGCAGGCGCTCTCGCTCGACGACCTGTTCGTCCGCTCGGACGTCATCTCGGTGCACGTGCCGCTGACGCCGGACACGCGCGGCCTCGTCAACGAAGCCCGCCTGAAGCTCATGCGCAAGGACGGCGTCATCCTGAATTTCGCCAGGGCGCCCATCGTCGACGAGAAGGCGATCGTCCAGGCCCTCGACGCCGGCCGCCTGCAGGGCTACGTGTGCGATTTCCCCACGAACGCGACGAAGGACCACCCGAAGATCGTCACGCTGCCGCACCTCGGCGCCTCGACCAACGAAGCCGAAGACAACTGCGCGGTGATGGTGGCCGACACGGTCAAGGACTATCTCGAGAACGGCAATATCAAGAACAGCGTGAACTTCCCCGAGGTGTCGCTGCCCCGCGCGCCGAAGACCTCGCGCATCTGCATCGCCAACAGCAACGTGCCTAACATGGTCGGCCAGATCTCGACCGCGCTCGCGGATGCGTCGCTGAACATCGCCGAACTGCTGAACAAGTCGCGCGGCGAGTACGCGTACACGCTGATCGACACCGACGGCGCGGTCGACGCCGGCGTGCTCGACAAGGTCCGTGCGATCTCCGGTGTCCTGGCCGCGCGGGTGATATAACCTGCGGCACCATGGCCAAGGCACCTGAGAAGACACGGGCGAAGAAGGGTGGCGCGGCGTCGGTCGGAACGGCCCCGCCCTCGAGATCGGCGCTCGATTCCCTGCGCGGGCAGATAGACGCGGTCGACGCGAAGATCCACGCGCTGCTCAACGACCGGGCGCTCCTCGCGCGCCAGGCCGGCGTCTCGAAGCACGAAGACGGCCATACCGTCGATTTCTATCGTCCGGAGCGCGAGGCGCAGGTGCTGCGCCTCGCGCGCGAGCGGAACAAGGGCCCGTTGCGGACCGAAGAGATCCTGCGGCTCTTCCGCGAGATCATGTCGGCGTGTCTCGCGCAGGAGGAACCGCTGAAGGTCGGCTTCCTCGGCCCCGAAGGCACGTTTTCGCAGACGGCTACGCTCAAGCATTTCGGACACTCGGTGCGTGCGCTCGCGCTCTCTTCGGTGGACGAGGTGTTCCACGAAGTCGAAGCAGGCCTCGCCGATTTCGGCGTGGTGCCCGTCGAGAATTCCACCGAGGGCTCGGTCAACCACACGCTCGACTCGCTGCTCGGCTCGCCGCTGCGCATCTGCGGCGAGGTGGAGCTGCGCATCCACCAGTTCCTCATGGGTTCGATGAAGTCGATCGGGCACATCAAGCGTGTCTGCAGCCATCCGCAGTCGCTCGCGCAGTGCCGCGGCTGGCTCGACGAGCACCTGCCGGACGTGGCGCGCGTGCCCGTCGCGAGCAATGCCGAGGGCGCGCGCCGCGCGCGCGACGAGGAGGGCACGGCCGCCATCGCCGGAGAGACCGCGGCGGAGATCTACGGCCTCAAGATCCTCGCGACGGAGATCGAAGACCGCGGCGACAACACCACGCGCTTCTTCGTCGTCGGCAAGAAGGTGTTCAAACCGAGCGGCGACGACCGCACCACCATCCTGTGCTCGGCGTTGCACACCGATTCGCCCGGCGCGTTGTACCGGCTGCTCGAGCCGTTCGCGAAGCACAAGATCAGCATGACGCGCATCGAGTCGCGGCCCTCCCGCCGCAAGAAGTGGGACTACGTGTTCTTCTTCGACATCGACGGGCATGCCGAGGAAGCGCACGTCGCGAAAGCCCTCGCCGCTCTCAAGAAGCGCGCCTCGCTGTTCCGCGTGCTCGGTTCGTACCCGCGCGCGGTGTCATGAACCCCGGGGATCTCGCCGTCGACTGCGTGCGGTCGCTGTCGCCGTACGTCCCCGGCAAGCCCATCGAAGAGCTCGAACGCGAACTCGGCGTCAAGAACATCGTCAAGCTCGCTTCGAACGAAAATCCGTTCGGGCCGAGCCCGTGCGCGATCGCGGCCATGCATGCAGCGCTCGCCGACGCGTGGCTGTATCCGGACGGCAGCGGCCACCAGCTCAAGCACAAGCTCGCCGCGAGGCTCGGCGTCGCCGTCGACCAGATCACGCTCGGCAACGGATCGAACGACGTGCTGGTGCTCATCGCCGACGCGTTCCTCCAGCCCGGGCTGGAAGCTGTCTACTCGCAGTATGCCTTCGCGGTTTATCCGATCGTCGTGCAGGCCGTCGGCGCCCAGGGCGTGGTGACGCCGGCGCTGGGCGCGGAGTCGGCCATGCCACTGGGTCACGACCTCGACGCCATGCGCCGCGCGATCACTCCGCAGACGCGCGTCGTGTTCGTCGCAAACCCGAACAATCCCACCGGCACCTGGGCGCCGGCCGACGACTTGCGCCGGTTCGTGAAGTCGGTGCCGCCGCACGTGATCGTCGTGCTCGACGAGGCGTACTTCGAATACGCGGGCGGTCTCGACATCCAGAACGGCATCTCGTGGCTCGCGGATTTCCCGAACCTCGTCGTCGTGCGCACCTTCTCGAAGGCCTGGGGTCTCGCGGGCCTGCGGGTCGGCTACGGGGTCAGTCACCCGTCGGTTGCCGCCATGCTCAATCGCGTGCGCCAGGCGTTCAACGTGTCGTCGGTGGCGCTGGCGGGCGCTGCCGCCGCCCTGGACGACGAGGCACACGTGTCGAAGGCGGTGTCGATCGCCGTGGCCGAACGCCAGCGCGTCGCCCGGGAGCTATGCGCCCTGGGCACGAGGACGATCCCCACCGCGGGCAATTTCCTGCTGATCCACGCCGGCCCCGGCGCCACGCGCCATTTCGAGGCATTGCTGCGCGCCGGCATCATCGTGAGGCCCGTGGCCAACTACCAGCTGCCGGAGTACCTCCGCGTCACGCTCGGCACGGTCGAACAGAACGACAGATTCCTGTCGGCGTGGCGGCAACTCTTGATAGCCTGACGGCCAATGACTCTCCCAGTTCCCGTCGTCACCATCGACGGCCCGTCGAGCTCCGGCAAGGGCACCATCAGCCGCCTCGTGGCGCAGCGGATCGGATGGAAGCTCCTCGACAGCGGGGCCCTGTACAGGCTGGTCGCCTTCGGGGGAATCCAGCGCAAGCTCGCTCCCGAAGACGTCGCGGGCCACGTCGAGGTCGCGCGCTCGATGCACGTGGAATTCGACTCGGGCGGTCCGGAGGAAAAGATCCTCCTGGACGGACAGGACGTCACGGCGCGCATCCGCACCGAGCAGGCCGGCGCCGGGGCCTCCCGGGTGGCGGCCTGGCCCCCGGTCCGGACGGCGCTGACCGACCGGCAGCGATCCTTCGCCGCCGCTCCCGGTCTGGTGGCAGACGGCCGGGATATGGGCACGGTCATCTTCCCGGACGCCCAATTGAAGGTTTTCCTGACGGCCAGCGCCGATGAACGGGCCCAAAGACGCCATAAGCAGTTGATCGAAAAGGGGTCCGCTGCTAGTCTTGCCGCCCTTTCGCGGGAGATAGCGGAGCGCGATTTGCGGGATTCGACCCGCGAGGTCGCCCCTCTCAAACCCGCGCCAGACGCGCAGCTACTCGACTCCACCGGATTGAGTATCGACGCCGTCGTCGAGCGGGTTCTCTCGCTCGGGCGCGAGCGCGGTCTCTGGTGAGAGGGGTCGTGAACACAAGGCTGCTGCACACGGACGTGTGGCTAACACTTCAACCTCTTCGGGAACGGATTTTCCGAGAGCGTCAATGATCGCGGGATTCCTCCCTCAGAGAGGACCGCGGAACGGAACCTCAAATGACTGAAAGTTTTGCCCAGCTCTTCGAACAGAGCCTCGCCAACCAGCGTATCCGCCCCGGCATGATCCTCACCGGCCTCGTCGTCGACGTTGGCAGTGACATGGTCGTCGTCAACGTGGGCCTGAAGTCCGAAGCGGTCATCCCGCTCGAACAGTTCAAGAACGAACGTGGAGAGATCGAGGTCAAGGCCGGCGACAGCGTCGAAGTCGCGCTCGATTCCGTCGAAGACGGAACCGGCGAGACCCGCCTCTCCCGCGAGAAGGCCAAGCGCGCGCGCACCTGGACCCGCCTCGAAGAATCGTTCAACAAATCCGAAATCGTCACCGGCACCATCACGGGCCGCGTGAAGGGTGGTTTCACCGTCGAGATCGACAACGTCCGCGCGTTCCTTCCCGGTTCGCTCGTCGATGTCCGTCCCGTTCGTGACACCGCCTACCTCGAAGGCAAGTCCCTCGAGTTCAAGGTCATCAAGCTCGACCAGAAGCGCAACAACGTGGTCGTTTCCCGACGCGCGGTCGTCGAGCAGGAATTCTCCGCCGAGCGCAGCGCGCTCATGGACAACCTGCAGGAAGGCACCGTCGTCAAAGGCACGGTCAAGAACCTCACCGATTACGGTGCGTTCGTCGACCTCGGCGGCATCGACGGCCTGCTGCACATCACCGACATGGCGTGGAAGCGCGTCAAGCATCCGTCGGAAGTGGTCAAGGTCGGCGACGAGATCGACGTGCGCATCCTCAAGTTCGACCGCGAGCGTTCGCGCGTGTCGCTGGGCCTGAAGCAGCTCGGCGCGGATCCGTGGGAGAACATCGCCCGCCGTTATCCGCCCAACACCCGCGTGTTCGGCAAGGTCACGAACATCGCCGACTACGGCGCGTTCGTGGAGATCGAGGACGGCGTCGAAGG
>CADEED010000032.1:0-1370 GCA_902826225.1 uncultured Pseudomonadota bacterium
AGGAGATGCTGCCGGTCGTCGACAAGCCGCTCATCCAGTATGCGGTGGAAGAGGCCCTGGCCGCTGGCGCACGCCGCCTGGTCTTCATCACCGGTTCCTCCAAGCGGGCAATCGAAGACCACTTCGACACCGACGGCGAGCTCGAGAGCCTCCTGCTCAAGCAGGGCAAGAGTGACCTGCTGATCACGTTGCGAAGCGTGCTGCCGTCGTACGCGTCCTGCATCTACATCCGTCAGCCCGCGCCGCTCGGATTGGGTCACGCGGTCTTGTGCGCGCGTCCCGCCGTTGGGGATGCACCGTTCTTCGTTCACCTCGCCGACGACCTCATCGACGCGAAGGTCGCCTGCCTGAAGCAGATGGCCGACCGCTTCGACAACGGCAGCATCGTCGCGGTGCAGACCGTGCCGCAATCCCAGACCGACAAATACGGCATCGTGAAGACCGGCGCGAAGCGCGACGATCTGCTGCGCGTCGATCGCATCGTCGAAAAGCCGAAACCCGAAAAAGCGCCGTCGAATCTCGCGGTCGTGGGCCGCTATCTGCTCACGCCGCGGATCTTCGATCACCTCGAGCGCATCGGCGAAGGCGCCGGCGGCGAAATCCAGTTGACCGACGGCATCGCGCGCCTGATGAACGACGAGGCGGTGTACGCATACAAGTTCGAAGGCAAGCGATTCGACTGCGGCAACAAGTTGGGGTACCTGCAGGCAAACGTCGAGTACGCGCTTTCGCACCCGGAACTTTCCAAGCCGTTTCGAGCCTACCTTCGCGGGCTGAAGAAGGATCTCTAGGAAAAAATGTTCGACCCAAGACAACTACTCGATCAGGTACTCGGCGGCCAGGCCATTGGCGGGGCGCGAAATCGCCTGGACCAGATGAGCGGCAGCGGCGGCTTCATGAGCGGTGCAGCCGCGGGTGGATTGCTCGGGCTGCTGCTGGGATCGAAGCAGGTGCGCAAGATGACCGGAGGAGCGCTGGGTTACGGAGGCGCGGCAGTCGTCGGCGCGCTCGCGCTCAAGGCATACCAGAACTATCAGCAGAACAAGGCCGCGATGCCCGTCTCGCCCGCGGCGCTGGCCAGCGTGCCGCCCGGGGCGCTGCCACATGCATTACCCGCCGCTGATGGCGGCTCTTTCCAGCTCGTGCTGGTTCGCGCGATGGTCGGGGCCGCGAAAGCGGACGGACACATCGACGCGAGCGAGCAGCAGCGGCTGTTCTCCGAAGTCGAGCGGCTGGGCCTGGACTCGGAGGCGAAGGCTTTCGTGTTCGACCTGCTGCAGCAGCCCGTCGACCTCAATGCGATCGCTTCCGCGGTGGCGACGCCCGAGCAGGGCGCCGAGGTCTATCTTGCTTCGCGCCTCGCGGTGGAT
>CADEED010000032.1:1380-35339 GCA_902826225.1 uncultured Pseudomonadota bacterium
GATCATCCCGCCGAGCGCACGTATCTCGATGCATTGGCCGCGCGGCTCAAACTACCTGCCGAGTTGCGGAAGCATCTCGAGGCAAGCGTCGTCAGCGAGCAATAGCCCTAGCTGCAGATCGACGTCGAGCCCGATGCGCTCCGGGCGCGGAAGGAACGCACGATTGCGAGTTCACGCGTGATCGCGCCGCTCGTCGTGTTCATCGAGTGCGCCCAGTCCATGATCTGAACCGTGTCGCAGGTGCCGACGGCGCCGCGGACGAGCTGCGCCATGCGGACGGTGTGCACGAGCGAACCGCCGACCGATGCCGTCGTGCTGTTGGCAACCACGAAGTCCGAGTTGTTGAACATCGTGAACTGCCACAGATATTCGCCGAGCTTCTCGAGTTCGTCGGCGCTCAGCGGACGCTGGTTGAAGCTGCCGGCAGCGCCGATGTCGGAGCGCAGGTCGCTGCCCGAGCGGTCGAGGTAATCGCAGCGGAACACGCGATGACGCAGCATCGCGGTCACGTCGAAGCGCGGCACGCGGATCATCTCGAACATGCGGGAATCGCTGCGCACTTCCACGAGATCTGAATACATGCCGTTCCACGTCGCCTGCGTCTCGGACCAGGCGAGCGCCTGTGCCATGTCGTTCGTGCAGACTTCGAACGTCGGGCCGGCGGCTTGCGGGCCCGTCGCCAGGTCGGTGTTCTTGAGGTGGCGGGTCGACAACGTGCCGTACACATTCGAGGGACGCGCTTCGATATCGAAGCCGCTTGGCGTACGCGAGTCGCCTTTGTAGAGGCGATCGGCGAGGTCGAGATCCGCGGATGCGGACGAGGACTGCGTCGCGGCGAACGGACTGCTGGAGGTCGCAGCCGCGGCGGCCGCCGGCGAAGTCGACGCAGCGGGCGCGGACGAACCCGAGCCTCCGCCGCCACCGCAGGCGGCCAGAGTGATCAACACCATCGACGCAAAGGTGATCCGCAGGCTCATTCGTTGCACCGCTGCCAATTGTTCTGACGCACGCGCACCCAGGTGCCGCTTTCCTCGATCGATCCGGACTCGTCGTATTTCCGGACGTCCATGACTGGCAGGCCTCGTTCGCGCGAACGGGCCAGCGACACTTCGCAGGCCCAGAGCCACATCGCGCGGTCGTCCGTCCATGCGCGCCACACGCATCCACCTTCGAGTTCGCGCTGCGCGAGCTTCTCGAGCGTCGGCGTGAGCCGGCGTTCGTCGATGAGCTCGTGCGCGTCGCCCGGCAGGCGCCCCTCGGCGACGATGAAGCTGTCAAGCAGCTCGCCGGTATTGCAAGGTTGCTGAATAGCACGGAGCTTCATCGTTTCCATCGTCGAGCGGCCCTTTCGTTGTTGGGGCCGGCGGCAGCTAACGAGCACGCGAGAGAGAGGAGTACCGTCGGTCGGTGCACGAACCCGCGAGCTGCCGCCAGCGAGACGTTGGTGTTGATGTTTGCGCATCAGCACGCTGAGGGGGTTTACGGCGGCAAGGGGGCCAAATTGAGCCGGCGAATGTGACGGGCTTCGCGAGTGCGCGGCAATTATTGGAACGGCGTCTCTTATGTATCGTTGTCGGGCGTGATTCCGTCTGACGAGTCGCGTCGGCGTTCATGACCGCGCTCGCCAATATGTAAATCCGCTCAGCCGGAAGGCTCCACGTGGAACATGGGTAGTTAGTGAAGGAAACCGGCCGAAAAAAAACGCGCCAGAGGCGCGTCAGGGAAGCATCGGTGCGGCGACCAGTCGGGCTGGGGAATCAGGCCTCGGCTGACAGTACGGCGCCGGCGGAGGCATAGGGATTGGACTGGCCGCGCGGTCCGTAACCACGCGGCTCGGTGTTCGTGCCGGTCATGGCGCCGAGAAGTCCTTCGACGCGCTTGATCTGGGCGCCAACGAGTACGCCGTTGCGATCGTTGAGGTCGCGGCACTCGCGGGCGCGCGCGGCGCACTCATCGTAGCGGGCAGCCAACGTGCGATCCGGATCGCACGCGGCGAGAAGCCTGGCGAGACCGGCGAGGTCGCTTTCGTATCCGAGCATTTCGCACAGCGTGCGGCGCTCGTCTTCGATCTTCACCAGTTCTGTCACGCTCGCCTGGCGTGCTTCGGCAAGAGACTCCAGCGCGTCGATATTGCGGCCGCGCAATGCGCGGTGTTCCTGGTCGAGAAGACGGGCGAACTCGCCGAGCGCCGCAACCTCGGCGTCGAGCAGCCGGCGGAGAGTGTCACGAGTCAGAGCCGCGTTCACGCTGATTCCGTGTCCTGCTACTTGCGAGCGGGAATCGTGGCAAGAAGATCCACTTCGAAGCGCATCATCTTGTCGGCGATCCGCTGCGGGTCGATATGGTAGCGGCCGTCGTCGAGCGCGCGGCGCACTGCGTCGACGCGACTCTCGTTCACCACCGGCAGCGTGCCGATATGAGCCTCGAGCGCGGCCAGGGTGCGCGCCGTATCGGAAACGTCGATGTTGGAAGCAGCGCCGGTGCTCTCGGTCTTGCGGCCATCCGAGGTGGCATCGCGGGTGCGCGTTACGGGTCCGCCAGCGCCGACCTGCACCGGGCGTCCGTCAATTCCACTGATCTTGTTCGCCATCGACCGTTCTCCATGGGGTATCTACGAGCCTTGTAACGGCCCCCGAACCCGAAACTTTAGGCAGTTCGACGAGAAATTGACGCTTCCAGGCGGTTTCGCCGTGATGGGGCGCACGCCGGGCGTCAGGGATTCACTCGCACCACCCCTGCGCTTTCGGCCACACCCTCGACGACCTTGAGCGAAAGCAGGTTCCGTACCCGCACTCGCTGGCTCGTGGCCGCATTGGCCAAAGCCACTCCCGACGCCCGGACTTCGAGTCCCCCGGCGGTTGCGGCCAGGGTCACACTCTGACCACGATAGATGATGTATGCGGCGTCGAGGGCGTCGGCGGTGAGTACGACGCCTGCGGGTATGGCCCGCCGGGTGAGGCGCCCGGCAAGATCCGCGACCTGCGAGACGTAAGGCGAAGCCAGACCGGGCAAAACCCGCGACTCCACCTGCACGTCGGCGGCGGTGATTGCCGCGCCGCGCGCGACGGCCCGGCGCATCACCAACACTTCACTTCGTCGATGGATCTCCACTGGAACGTTCAGATTCCAGAACGCCCCTGCCGTGCAGGAGACGCGGACCAGCAGGCGAGACTGTGTACCCCGCGGTGCGGCGGCGCGCGCGGTGAGCGGGGTGGGACAGGCGGTGAGTCGCAGTCGCGGATCGAGGTCCGCGGCCTCGAACGTCACGCCGGCGATTCCGGCGCCGACTTCTCGCGCCACGGCCGCAACGGCGTCGCGACGTATCGCGGACAGGGACTGCACCCCGCCAACGCTCTCCTGTGCGCCCGCCGCAACCGACGCCAGCAGCAGCACGGCCGTGGTCCACCGCGCGACGGAAGCGGGAGTCGAAAAATTGACTGGCATGCGAAGTAGTCAGCAAGGGACATGCCAGCGCGCGCGCTGCTAAAGAAAAGAATCCCGAGGCCGTTACGCCGCTACCCGCAGATCACTCCGCTGCCGCTGCAAACGCTGGCCGCGACGCGGCAACGCGTCGCCACCCCGGCGTGCTCCGCGTCGCAGGGTATTCGATCGCTTTCAATCCCAACGCCGCCCGCCGTGCGAAAAGGTGTCGTGGCACGTCGCTTGCTTTGCTCCTCGCATGACACCGGCCACGACGACTGGCCGACGCGAGGAGTAAGCGATGCCCCTGAACCTGGATCAGTACGTGAGCGTGCATGCCGCGGCACTCGACGTGCGCGCGCGCCGCGGTGAACTGATCGCCAACAACCTCGCCAACGCGGACACGCCGGGATACCAGGCGCGTGACATCGACTTTCGGCAGGCCATGGCGCGCGCGGCGGGTGAGCGGACCACGGGTGTCACGATCACCACGACGCGGCCGGCGCACATCGGTGGCGCGGGCTCGGCCGACGCGGCAACGAATCCGGACCTCAAGTACCGCACGCCGCTCGCCCCGGCGCTCGATGGCAACACCGTCGACGCACAGATCGAGCAGGCCTCGTTCGCGGAAAACGCCGTTCGCTACCAGGCGACGCTGACTTTCCTCAATTCCAAGTTTCGAGGGTTGCTCACCGCGATCCTCGGTGGCTAACAGGAACACCATCCCATGTCATCGTTCAAAGCCTTCGACATCGCCGGTTCCGGCATGGCCGCGCAATCGGTGCGACTCAACACAACGGCCAGCAATCTTGCCAACGCCGACAGCGTCAGCAATAACCCGGCCACCGTCTACAAGGCGCGCCACCCGATCTTCGAAGCCGTGCGCGCGAAACTCACGATACAGGGCGCGCCCGCCGATGCGCAGCCCGCGGTGCGCGTGCGCGGCATCTACGAGTCCACGGCACCGGCCAGCCAGCGTTACGAGCCAGGCAACCCGCTCGCGGACGCGAATGGCTTCGTCTTCGCGCCGGCCGTGAATGCCGTCGAGGAAATGGTCAACATGATTTCCGCTTCGCGTTCGTATCAGAACAACGTCGAAGTCATGAACACCTCCAAAGAACTGCTGCTGGCCACGTTACGGCTCGGCCAGGGCTGACGCACATGCTCGACATGGACACCATCAACGCCGCCATGGTGCGGCAGAAGACGCCGGAGCAGATCGCGGCGAACGCCGCCATCGCGAAGAAAGCAGAGCTCAATCAAGAGGACTTCCTGACGCTCATGATCTCGCAGCTCAAGAACCAGGATCCGTTCAAGCCGATGGATCCCGCGCAGTACGTGGGTCAGCTTGCCCAGTTCAGTTCGGTGTCTGGCCTCGCGAGCATGAACAAGAACATCACCGCGCTGTCGGAATCGCTGCGCGGCAACCAGGTGCTGGATGGAGCGGCTCTCATCGGTCGCACCGTCATCGCCGCGGGCAACACGGTCTACCGCTACGCCCCGACCGAAGGTGCCGATGCGATGCCGACGCAGGGCACGATCGATGTGCCGAGCGGTGCGTCCAGCGTGCAACTCGTGGTGCGCGACTCTGCCGGAACCCTGGTCAAGTCGCAGGCGCTCGAAACGCAGTCCGGCGTGAGTGGCTTTCGCTGGGACGGCACCACGAACGCAGGCAGCCTCGCCGCGCCCGGGGCCTACCGAATCGAAGTCATCGCCCGCGTGGGAGATGAGAACGTTTCTCTCAATACCAGCGTCGCTGCCCAGGTCTCGAGCGTCGCGCTCGATCCGGCAACCGGCGCGCTCACCCTCGACACGGATTCACTCGGCGAAATCGCCATGAGCGACGTCGAGCGCGTGCTGTAACCCGAACAGTTCCACAGGAGATTCCACATGCCCTTTCGCATCGCCCTCTCGGGCCTGAACGCCGCCCAGTCGGACCTCAACGTCACGGCCAACAACATTGCCAACACCTCCACCAACGGATTCAAGGGGTCGCGCGCGGAATTTGCGGACCTGTTCGCGGTGTCACTGCAGGGCGTGTCGGCGAATGCCAGCGGCAATGGTGTGCGAGTCTCTAACGTCGCGCAGCAGTTCGCGCAGGGCAATGTCGAGTTCACCGACTCGAATCTTGATCTCGCGGTCAGCGGGCCGGGCATGTTCATCGTGTCCGATGCCGGCGCGCTCGCCTATACGCGCGCGGGCGCATACCAGTTGAATCGCGACGGCTACGTCGTGAACGCCCAGCAGCAGAGACTGCAGGCCTATCCACCGCTCGCCGCGGGCGGCTTCAACACCGGCGGTCTCGCCGATCTGCGCCTGCAGACGACCGACTCGCCGCCGCAGGCCACGGGCAGCGTGGAGTACTTCATCAATCTGCCCGGCAACGCCACGGCACCCGCGGTCACGCCCTTCGATCCGGCGGATCCGAACACTTTCAACCATGCGACCTCGCTCACGTTGTTCGACTCGCTGGGCGCGACGCACACCGGCACGATGTACTTCGAGAAGACTGGCGTCGCCAACCAGTGGGCGACGCGTCTATACATCGACGGCACGGCGGTCGGCGGAGCCCAGACGCTGCAGTACTCGAACACGGGCTTGCTCACCGCGCCGGTCGGCGGCCAGGTTCCGTTTCCCGCCTACGTCCCCACTACGGGCGCCGCGCCGATGACGATCACGGTCGATCTCGCGCAGTCCACGCAGTACGGCAGCAACTTCGCGGTGAACGCAGTCACCCAGGACGGCTACACGACCGGCCGCCTCATCGGCATGGATATCAGCGAGACGGGCGTCGTGCAGGCGCGCTTCACCAACGGCATCTCGCAGCCGCTCGGCCAGATCGCCATTGCGAACTTCGCCAACGTGCAGGGACTGCAGCAGCTCGGCAACACGCAGTGGGCCGAGACCTTCTCCTCGGGCCAGGCGCTGCGCGGCCAGGCGGGCAATTCCGGCTTCGGTCTCGTGCAGTCCGGCGCGCTCGAGGGCGCCAACGTCGACGTCACCGAAGAGCTCGTGAAGATGATCACCGCGCAGCGCAACTTCCAGGCCAGCGCGCAGATGATCAGCACGGCCGACTCGATCACCCAGACCATCATCAACATCCGGTAGGTAGTCCATGGACCGCATGCTCTACGTGGCGATGACCGGCGCGAAGGAAACCCTCCGCGCGCAGGCGGTCAACAACCACAACATCGCCAACGCGAGCACCACCGGCTTCCGTGCCGACCTCTCGGCGTTCCAGAGTCGCGCCGTGGACGGCTCCGGCTACGCCTCGCGCGTCTACGCCACGAACACGACGACCGGGTGGGACGATCAGTCGGGCGCACTGCTATCGACGGGCCGCGATCTCGACATCGCGATCAACGGCCCGGGCTGGATCGCCGTGCAGGGCGCCGACGGTCGCGAGGCCTATACGCGCGCCGGCAATCTTCAGGTGGATGCCACCGGTCAGCTGGTCACTGCCACGGGGCGGCCCGTGCTGGGCGACGGCGGTCCCATCAACATCCCGCCGTACACGTCCATCTTCTTCGCGCGCGACGGCTCTATCTCGGTGGTCGCGCAGGGTCAGACGCCGGACACGACGTCGACGGTCGGCCGGCTCAAGCTCGTCAATCCCGCCAACGAAGCCATTGCCCGCGGCGACGACGGGTTGTTCCGCATGAAGGATGGCAGTGATGCGCCGGCCGATGCCGGCGTCGCGATCGGTTCGGGCACGCTCGAGTCGAGCAATGTGAACACCGCCGACGCCATGGTCACCATGATCGAACTGGCGCGGCACTTCGAAATGCAGGTCAAGGCAATTCGCGCCGCCGAGGAAAATGGCGCCGCCGCCGCGCAGCTCATGCGTCTGGGCTGAGCCCGGACCTAACAGGATTCAAGGAGACTCTCGATGAACCCAGCACTTTGGGCCGCCAAGACCGGATTGGATGCGCAGCAGACGCGCCTCGCGGTCACGTCCAACAACCTCGCCAACGTCAGCACCAGCGGTTTCAAGAAGAGCCGCGCGGTCTTCGAAGACCTGCTGTATCAGAATGTGCGTCAGGTGGGTGGCGCGACGTCGCAGGACACGCAGGCGCCGTCGGGAGTGCATCTCGGCACCGGCGTGCGCGTGGTGGCCACGGAGAAGATCTACACGCAGGGCGGTCTGACGCAGACCGACAACGCCCTCGACGTCGCGATCGAAGGTCGCGGCTTTTTCCAGATCCAGATGCCCGACGGCAGCACGACCTACACCCGCGACGGCAGCTTCCAGGTTTCGGCGCAGGGACAGATGGTCACTTCCAGCGGCTACGTCCTGCAGCCGGGCATCAGCATTCCCGACGGCTCACAGAGCGTCACCATCGGCCGCGACGGAGTCGTGAGCGTGCGAGTGGCGGGGCAGGGAGCGCCGGTGCAGGTCGGCCAGCTGCAACTCACGGATTTCGTCAATCCCGCCGGACTTCAGCCCCTCGGCGAGAACTTGCTCGCCGAAACGGTGGCGAGCGGCCCCGCACAGACCGGATCGCCCGGCCAGAACGGCCTCGGCGTCACCACGCAGGGCTCGGTGGAAGCTTCCAACGTCAACGTGGTCGAGGAGCTCGTCAACATGATCGAGACGCAGCGTGCCTACGAGATGAACTCGAAGGCCATCTCGACCGCCGACCAGATGCTCGAGTACGTCAACAACCAGCTCTAACTATCCGCCATGAAAGAAGCTCACTTCCGCGAATTGCTGCTGGCGATGGCCATGGCGGCGGCGTTGCTGGCCTCCGGTTGCAGCGTGCTGACGGCGGACGGCGGCCGCGAGTTCGACGCCGCTTGGCCGGAGGTCGCGGAACCTCCGGTGGCGCAGCCCGGTGCGATCTACGCGCAGGGCACCGACGTGTCGCTGTGGAACAACGTCACGGCGCGCAACGTCGGCGATACCCTGACGATCACGCTCGCGGAGAGCACCGAAGCGGAGAAGACGGCGACCACCACCGCCGGCAAGTCCTCCAGCGCGACCCTGACGGGCCCCACGATCGCCGGACGGCCGATCACGATGAGCGGAACGCCCATCCTGCAGGCCGGCATGGACAACAGCTCGCAGTTCGCGGGCAATGGTGCGGCCGCGCAGAGCAACAAACTCGACGGCTCCGTCACCGTGACGGTTGCCAGACGATTCTCCAACGGCAACCTGCTGGTGCGCGGCCAGAAGTGGATCGCGATCAACAACGGTCGCGAATACGTGCGACTGCAGGGCATCGTGCGGCCGAGCGACATCGCTCCCGACAACACTGTGCTCTCGTGGCGGGTGGCGGATGCCTACATTTCTTACGGCGGTCAAGGCACGGTGGCCAACGCCAGCAAGCCCGGCTGGCTGTACCGCTTCTTCAATTCGCCCAAGACGCCGTTCTGACAGGATGAACTCCATGCGCCGCAGACTCCGCTACTTCACTTTTGAACGGCTCAACGTCCTCGCGGCGATCTGCGCGGCCCTGTTCATGTTGCTCGCGGCGACCGCCAGCGCCGAGCGCGTCAAGGATCTCGCATCGGTGCAGGGCGTGCGCAGCAATCAACTCGTGGGTTATGGCCTGGTCGTGGGTCTCGCGGGAACCGGCGACCAGACCAGCCAGGCTCCCTTCACGATCCAGAGCATCAAGAACATGCTCGTCCGCTACGGCGTCACCATTCCGGCCAACACCAATCCGCAGTTGAAGAACGTCGCCGCGGTCACCGTGCACGCCGATCTGCCAGCCTTTGCCAAGAGCGGCCAGGCCATCGACGTAACCGTGTCGTCGATCGGCAATGCGGGCAGCCTGCGCGGAGGTAGTTTGATCATGACGCCGCTGCGTGGCGCCGACGGCGAAGTGTATGCGATCGCGCAGGGCAGTCTGGTGGTCGGCGGCTTCGGTGTCGCGGGCAAGGATGGTTCGAGCATTGCGGTGAACGTGCCGTCGGCCGGCCGCATTCCGAACGGCGCCTCGGTTGAGCGCGAAGTGCCGAACGGCTTCGCCGCAGAACCCTTCGTCATGCTCAACCTGCATTCGCCGGACTTCACCACGTCGGCCCGGCTCGCCGAAGGAATCAACAAGCTGCTGGGCCAGGGGACAGCGCAGTCGGTCGACAGCGTGTCGGTCAAGGTGGCGGCGCCGGCCGATGCCAGTCAGCGGACGGCCTATCTCGCGACTCTCGAAGCCATCGAGATCGAGCCGGGCGATGCACCCGCCCGCGTCATCGTGAACTCGCGCACCGGCACCGTCGTCATCGGCTCGCATGTGCGGGTGATGCCGGCAGCGGTTTCTCACGGATCGCTCACGGTCACGATCACGGAGCGTGCCTCGGTGAGCCAGCCCAACGAGTTCGGCCGCGGCGACACTGTCGTCGTGCCGCAGAGTTCGATCACCGTCTCGCAGCCGCCGGCGCGCATGTTCGTATTCGACGCCGGCGTCGACCTCAACGACATCGTGCGGGCGGTGAATCAGGTGGGCGCCGCGCCCGGCGATCTCGTGGCGATCCTGGAAGCGCTCAAGGAGTCCGGTGCGCTGCGCGCCGAGCTCATCGTCATCTGAGCCCTCGTCATGACGCTGCGTATCGACCCTAACAACATGATCTCGCCCGCGCCGCGTGGCGGGGCCGCGCCCGACGCAGGCACGCGCGTCGATGCGCATGATTTCAAGCAGTTCTCCACGCTGCGCCGCGGTGCCGCGGCGAACGATCCCGAAGCACTGCGCGCCGCCGCGCGCCAGGCCGAGAGCCTGTTCACCAGGATGATGCTGGAAAGCATGCGCAGCGCCAGCTTCGGCGACCCCATGTTCGGCAGCGACCAGGGTGACCTGTACCAGGACATGGCGGACGACCAACTCGCCGTGCAGCTCAGTCAGGGTCGCGGACTCGGTCTCGCCGACATGCTGATCCGTCAGTTGAGCGGTGGGGTGGCCGGCGCGAGCTCCGGCAAGACACCAGCGGCTTCCCCGGCGACCGCGGCCGCCTCGCCTGAGGAACGCGATCGATTCATCGCCGATCTCATGCCGCACGCCGCCGACGCTGCGCGCGAACTCGGTGTCAATCCGCGCAGCCTGATCGCGCAGGCGGCGCTCGAAACCGGCTGGGGCCGATCGCAACCTGGCGGTGACAGTCACAACCTGTTCGGCATCAAGGCCACGGGCGGATGGGGCGGGGCGAGTGTCCAGGGAAAGACCCAGGAGTTTTCCGCAGGCATCGCGAGTGACGTCAACGCACGCTTCCGTGCCTACGATTCCACGCGCGACAGCGTCGCGGATTATGTTCGCTTGATTCGCGACAACCCGCGCTACGCGGCAGCGCTGAACACCGGAAGTGACGTGGAGGCGTTTGCGAACGCGCTGCAGAGGGCTGGCTACGCCACCGACCCGGACTACGCGCGCAAGCTCACGGCGGTGGCCGCGGAAGTGGATCACCGTACGTCCGTGGATTCGTTCAAGTCGGACTCCGCAGGGCCGATACCTCAGCAGAAGTCTTCGAGGATGAGCAATGGCTGACGTATTGAGCACCGGGCTGTCCAGTCTGCGCGCCTTGCAGCGCGCGCTCGATACGACTGCCCACAACATCGCGAACGTAGCGACGGAGGGTTACACCCGCCAGCGCGTCGAATTCGCTACGCGCCAGCCGTCGCTGCGCGGTTCGAGCTGGATCGGCAGCGGAGTCGACACTTCGACAGTTCGCCGCATCTACGACCAGTTTCTCGCGCTGCAGACTCGCACCAGCGGCAGCAATCTCGCTCGACTCGATGCGTTCGCTGGCCAGGCCGAGCGGATCGACAATCTGCTCGGCGACGCCAACAACGGCCTGTCGAGGTCCTTGCAGAGTTTCACCGATGCGATCAACGAAGTCTCCACGACGCCGGCATCCATACCCGCGCGCCAGGTGCTGATCGCCGAGGGCCGCGCGCTCGCGGACCGGCTGCGCAGTTACGACGCGCGATTGCGCGACATGTCCGCGGAAATGAACGGCCGGCTCGGCGTCGAAGCGCAAGAAGTCACGACACTCGCCGAGGGAATCGCGCGCCTCAACGGCGATATCTCGACCGCCATCGAATCGAGCGGGCGGCCGCCGAACGATCTGCTGGACCAGCGCGACGCGCTCATCGATGAACTTGCCGGCAAGGTGGGCGTATCGGTCGTCGCGGAAGGCAGTTCGACGCTCAACGTTTTCATCGGAAACGGCCAGCCGCTGGTGCTCGGCACTTCTGCTTCGCAGATCACGACGGCCGTCGATCCGCTCGACCCCGAGAGAGTGCGTCTCGCGCTGCGTACGCCCACGGGCACGGTCGATCTGACGCGCATTGTCTCGGGCGGCACTCTCGGCGGCTTGCTGGACTGGCGCAGCCAGATGCTCGACTCGGCCCGGAACGAGCTCGGGCGCATCGGCGTCGCAGTAGCCGGCCAGGTGAATGCCCAGCATCGCGAAGGCATGGATCTCAGCGGCGCGCTGGGCGGAGACTTCTTCAACATCGGCGCGGCGACCGCGATCGCGTCCACCGCCAACGCCGGCACGGCGACCGCCACGGTGACTCGCACCAATGTCGCGGCGATCACGGCCAACGATTACACGCTCGAGCGCACGGCCACGGGATACAACCTGCGCCGCCAGGATACGGGAGCCGCCGTGACGTTCACGGGCACCGGCACTCTTGCCGATCCGATTCTCGCGGACGGCCTGTCCATCGTCGTCGGCGCCGGAGTCGTGACGGGCGACCGCTACACGATCCGCCCGACTCGTGACGCGCTCCTGGGATTCAATGTCGCGATCAGCGATCCCTCCCGGCTCGCCGCAGCGGCGCCGATTCGCGCGAGCGCCACGACTGCCAATTCGGGTACGGGCACCGTGACGGCGGGCGAGGTGCTTGACGCGACGAACGCCCAGTTGCTGACTACGGTCAACATCGATTTCACGTCGCCGACCACCTACACGGTCAACGGCGCGGGCAGCTTCACCTACACGCCCGGTTCCAACATCGACATCAACGGCTGGCGAATCCAGCTCGACGGCGCGCCGGCGATCGGCGATCGGTTCACGGTGCGCAGCAATGCCGGCGCCGGCGGCGACAACCGCAATGCTTTCGCGCTGGCCGATGCACTGCGTGCCGGCACGCTCGACGGCGGCACGACTTCCGTCGCGGCGGCGGTCGAGAGACTGACCGCCGACGTCGGACTGTCGACGCGCACTGCGCAGGTCAACCGCGATGCCGAGGCGGTGGTGCACGACAGCGATCTTGCTTCCCGCGACGCCGTCTCCGGCGTCAACCTCGACGAGGAAGCGGCCAACATGCTGCGCTACCAGCAGGCATATGCCGCCGCGGCGCAGATCATCGCGGTGGCCGGAGAGATGTTCGACACGCTCATCAACGCGGTGAGGAGATAGCCGATGCGCGTTTCCAGCGCCGCCATGCATCGCAGCAGCATCAACGCCATTCTCGAGCAGCAGAGCCGCATGGCGGCCACGCAGCAGCAGGTCACGACCGGCCGCAGATTCCAGACGGCGTCGGACGACCCCATCGCCGCGACGCGTGCCGCGGTGCTCGATCGCACGGTTGCGGACAACGAGCAGTTCAGCCGCAATTCGAACATGGTCGAAGCGCGTCTGAGCTACGAGGAACAATCGCTCGGCGACGTCACGTTGCTGTTGCAGCACGTGCGCGACCTCGCGTTGCAGGGCGCGAATTCGACCCTCGGCGCGGAAGAGCGGCGCATGCTCGCGAACGACGTGCGGCTGCAGAAGTCGGCGCTGATCGAGATGGCGAACCGCGACGATGGCAACGGCGAGTACCTGTTCGCAGGCACCTCGAGCAGCGCCGCGCCGTTCGCGCAGGGAAGTGCCGGTGTGAGCTACACCGGCGACATGACCAACCGCGTGGTGCGCGTGAGCAACAGTCAGGCGATCGCCGACGGGCACAGTGGCGCCGACGTCTTCATGGGCATCTCCGAGCGCAACGGCGCGTTTCGCACGAGCGTCACCGCGACGAACACCGGCAGCGGCACCATCGATGTCGGCCGTGTCGTCGACAGCACCGCCTGGGTCGCGGACAACTACACGCTGCAGTTCACGAGTCCCACGGACTGGCAGGTCGTCGACGACGCCCTCCCCACGCCGCTGGTGGTCGCGAGCGGCGCCGGATTCACGAGCGGGCAGAGCATCCAGTTTCTCGGCGCCAGTGTGTCGATCACTGGCATACCGTCCACGGGCGACAGTTTCACGATCCAGCCCGCGCAGAAGCTGGACATGTTCGCAATGCTGGAGGAACTCGCCGCCACGCTGGAATCCGCTACCGGCTCGCCGAGCGACCGCGCGACTTTCCAGGCGCAGATCGGCGCCGGGATCGCGAACCTGGATCAGAGTCTGTCGCGTGTTTCGAACATACGCGCGGAAGTGGGCTCGCGCCTCGTGGCGATCGACCAGGCAGTCGAGACCCGGGCGTCGGAGTCCGTCGAACTGCAGGCGCTACTGTCCGAGCTGCGTGACGTGGATTACGCCGAGGCGGTAAGCCGACTGAATCAGCAGTACACGGGCCTGCAAGCGGCGCAAGCGGCGTATACGCGCATCGCGCAGCTGTCCCTGTTCGACTATCTCTAACTAACGGCGTGATGAGCATCACAAAACCGGGCAGGGCACCGCACGACGCTTAAGTTCGCCCCACCCGAACCGATACAGGCCCTGAGCAAGTTATTGCCGGTGTTGTCACCGGCCAACAAATTCAGGAGTCGCTTCAATGCCTCAAGTCATCAACACGAACGTGGCGTCGCTGACCGCTCAGCGCAACCTCACGACATCACAGGGCCAGTTGGCGACTGCATTGCAGCGTCTGTCTTCTGGTCTGCGCATCAACAGCGCGAAGGACGATGCCGCCGGTCTCGCGATCTCGGAGCGTTTCACGACGCAGATCCGCGGTCTCAACCAGGCCGTCCGCAACGCGAATGACGGTATCTCCCTCGCCCAGACCGCGGAAGGCGCGCTCGGCGAAACCGGCAACGCGCTGCAGCGTATCCGCGAGCTGGCGATCCAGTCGGCCAACAGCACGAACTCCGCCTCTGACCGCACGGCGCTCAACGCCGAAGCCGCTCAATTGCTGCAGGAAATTCAGCGCGTCGGTCTGACCACGCAGTTCAATGGCCAGAACATCCTCGACGGCACGTTCCAGTCGGCGCAGTTCCAGGTGGGCGCGAACGCCAACCAGACGATCTCGTTCGGCATTACCGGTTCGACGACGAACCTGTTAGGCGCCTTCCAGGCGACCAGTGCCCCCGTGACCGCCAGTGCCTTCGACGGCGCGGGCTTCACGATCAACGGTGTGGAAGTCGGCGTCTCGGCCGCCACCAGCGCGGCCGGCGTCACTGCCGACAGTGCGACGGCGAAGGCCACGTCGATCAACTCCAAGTCCAATCTGACCGGCGTGACCGCGACGGCTGCGAACTCGGTGCAGGGCGCCGCCCCGGTCGCGCGTTCCAGCCTCGCCAACGGCGCGCTGGCCATCAACGGCGTGTCGGTCGGCGCGATTGCGCGCGACGCGAGTGCCGTGACCCAGGGCCGCAACGCCGCCACGGCGATCAACGCGGTGACCAACCAGACGGGCGTGACCGCGGTGGCCGATGCCAGCACGGGCGCTCTGACTCTCTCGACGAGCGATGGCCGCAACATCGCGCTGACGAGCACGGCGGGCAACGCCGCTGGCGCGACGGCGATCTTCAACGCGACGGGCCTCGACGTGTCGACGGGTGCAAATCCGACCGGCAACGACACTTTCACGCTGACGATCGGCGGCCCCTTCGACCTGTCGGCTCCGGCCGCGGGTTCGCTCACGGAAGCCGATACCTTCGTACTCGACGGTGTCACGTACGAGTTCACGACGGATGCGACGGTGACTTCGGGCAACGTGGCGGTAACGGTTGCCGACGGCAACACGGCGACGCAGGTTGCGACGGCGGTGACCACGGCCATCCAGGCGCAGTTCACGCTGGGCAACACCTCGGTCTCGGCGGCTTCGGCTGCTGCGGTCGTCACTGTGACCAACAACAAGCTGGGTGCCAATGGCACGCTGGCGGGTTACAGCGAAGCCGGCGTGATCGGTGGCGGTGGCGCTGGCGCCATCGTGCAGGGTGCCGAAACGGCGGGCACGAACGCCGCCGACGGCGGCGGCATCACGACCCGCGGCACGCTCACGCTGAGCTCGCCGGCCAGCTTCACGCTGGGCGGCGCGGATCTGGCCTTCGCTGGCCTGGCCGCTGCGACTCCGGCGCTGACGCGTCTCGACACGGTCAACATCTCGACCGTGGCGGGTGCGAACTCGGCCATCGCGGTGCTCGACGGTGCGCTCGCGCAGGTGACCGGCATTCGCGCCGATCTCGGCGCGGTGCAGAACCGCTTCGCGTCGACTGTCGCGAACCTGACGACGACCGCTGAGAACCTGAGCGCCGCGCGCAGCCGCATCCTCGATGCCGACTTCGCGCAGGAAACCGCTGCTCTGACCCGCGCGCAGATTCTGCAGCAGGCCGGCACGGCGATCCTGGCTCAGGCGAATGCGGTTCCGCAGAACGTCCTCTCGCTGCTTCGGTAACGGGGTGACATGAGCGGAGTTTCAGATAGCCGCAATGAAAAGGGGGCGCCGCGAGTCGAGAGACTCGCGGCGCCGCCCGCCGCTGCGGCAGGGCCTGATGACTTCGCAGAGGTACGGCCATGAGAATCGGTGACCCAGCAATCGAAGCTGACAGCCGGATTCAGCGCAAGGTTGAACCCGCACGCGTCGCAGTCGAGGCTGTCGAGGCAGTGCGGAGCGAGCCGGCATCCGTGCCGGCGCGTGCCGTGGAGATTCCGAAGATCGAATCGGTGACGCGGCAGATCGACACGTTCTTGCGCAGCACGAACCGATCGCTGCAGTTTCGCGTCGACGACGCCACCGGCCGAACGGTCGTGAGCATCGTGGACACGGAGACCGGAGAGATGATTCGCCAAGTGCCCGGCGAAGAAGTGTTGCGCCTGGCGCAGCGCGTCGAAGACAGCGTCGGCGCCTTGCTCGACGAGCAGGTTTGATGTTTCAGAGGACGACATGGCAGGACTGAGCTCACCCGGTTTGGGGTCGGGACTGGATATCAACAGTCTCGTATCGCAGCTCGTGGCTGCCGAAAAAGCACCCGCGCAAGCGCAGATCACGCGCGCGCAGACCTCAACGGTCACGACGATTTCCGCGCTCGGCTCCCTCAAGGGCGCGCTCGGCGCATTCAATGCGGCATTGACGCCGCTCAAGACACTCGAAGCTTTCTCGGCGCGCTCGGCGACGGCTTCAAACGTCAACATCTTCACCGCCTCGGCGTCCAATGCCGCATCACAGGGCAGCTACGACGTTCAAGTCGAGTCGCTCGCGTCGGCGCACCAGCTCACCTCCGACCCTTTCGCGGGCGGTGCAGGGCAGGTTGTCGGCACCGGCACGCTCACTATCGGTTCTGGCGACTCGACGTTCCAGGTGAGCATCGATTCGAGCCACAACACGCTCGCGCAGATCCGCGATGCGATCAACCAGGCGACGGGCAATGACGACCTCGTCCGCGCCACGACAGTGAACGCCGCGGATGGTGCGCACCTCGTCTTGTCCGCGGTCGCGACCGGCGCGGACGCCGCGATCACCGTCGCCCAGGCCGATGGCGACGGCGGGCTCGCGAGCCTCGAGTACAACCCGACGCTCACGACCAACTACACGCAGCAGCGCGCCGCCGCCGATTCGGTAGTGTTCATTGCCGGCTTCGAGCATCGCGGGGCGACCAATACCATCGACGACGCGATCGAGGGTGTCAGCATCACGCTGCTCGACGCCGAGCCGGGCGAGACGTTCACGCTGACGGTCGCGAACGACACCGACTCGACGACCTCGCGCATCGAGAATTTCGTCGATCAGTACAACGCGCTGGCGAAGACCGTCGGATCGTTGCGCAGCTATGAGCCGGCGACGAAGAAGGCCGGCCCGCTGCTCGGCGATGCGATGCTGCGTGGCATCGAGACCGAGCTGCGCGTGAAGCTGACGGATACCGTCGGCGGCGCGACCGGTCCGTACCAGACTCTCGCCAGCATTGGCATCACCACCGAGAAGGACGGCACGCTCAAGCTGGACGGCGCCAAGCTGAACGCGGCGATGGCATCAAACTACGACGACGTTGCCGCGCTGTTCGGTTCGGCGACCGGTGTCGCCGCGCGCATGTCGGATGCGCTCACGCCGCGGCTGGCGAGCGATGCCGAGCTCGACGTGCGCACCAAGCGCCTCAACGCGAAAAGCGTGGCGTTGCAGAAGGATCAGGCCTCGCTGGAAGCGCGCATGCTCAAGGTGGAGTCCCGATACCGCGCGCAGTTCACCGCGCTCGACAGCCTGCTCTCGAAGCTGCAGAACACATCCGCGTTCCTCACGCAGCAGCTCGATTCGATCTCGAAGATCTCGTCCAGCAAGTGAGCTGAGCCGCTCAAGTCCGCCTGCGGCGGGCCGTTAATCTCCACAACACTGGAGCTATGACGATGGCCTTCCCGCCAAACGCCGCAAAACTCGCCGCCTACCGCAGCACCTCGGTGCACGCCGGCGTCGATGCAGCCGACTCTCATCGCCTCATCGTCATGATGATGGATGGCGCGCTCGAGCGCATCGCGACGGCCCGCGGCCTCATGCAGCACGGTGGTGGTGCGGGGAAGGCCGAGCTCCTGCATCGCGCGGTGGCGATCGTCGATGAGCTGCGCAACAGTCTCAACTTCAAGGCCGGCGGCGAGCTTGCCGTCAACCTCGATTCCCTCTACGAATACATGTGCCAGAGGCTCATGCAGGCGAATGCGTCCAACAAGCCCGAGTGGCTGGACGAAGTCACCCGCCTGCTTGCGGAAGTACGTTCGGCGTGGCTCGCGTTGCCGCAGGCGCGGCCGCAGATGCAGCCGCGATGAGCGCGCCGGCGCCGAGTTCGAGCGCGCGACCGCCGCGGTTGCGGCTCGTGCGCAGTTCGCTGCGCCCGGTGGGTGGCGCGGATGCGGATGCCGAGTGGCGGCGCGTCGCCGCCGCGATCCTCGCGATCACGTGGGAAGTCTCCCGCCACATGCGCGAACTGCGCTTCGGGCGCGTGCACGAAGGCCTCGACGAACGGCGCGAGATGCTCGGGCTCATGCGCGCGATGCCGCTCGACGCGAACGGCAGGGCTTGCCTGCGATCGCTCGAGGAAGCCGCGCTGGAGTCGGAACGCTGCATCGCCGCCATGACGGGCAAAAGCCGCTAGACTTCCCGCCGCGTGTACGACGGCAAAGACACCATCGTGATATTCGACAAGCTGGCCTACGAAGACCTGCTGCCGGTGCGCTGGCGTCCGCTGGCGCAGCCGGTGGACGACGTGACCGCCGCGCACTTCGCGGATCGGAACCTGCGGGTGCTCCAGGCCTGCGATGCGCTCGAAGAACACGGGCAGCTCGACAAGGCCGACGATGAGTCCCCGCATTCGGCCGATCTGCGGCGGCTCGACTTCAAACTGAACCTGCTGCTGGACATCTGCGGGCAACTCATGGCCGCGAGCCAGCCCCGGCTGCATCCCACCACGATCCGACTGAATGCGATGGGTGCGATTTTCTCTTACGGCGAAAGCGTGCCCGAGGGATCTCACGGTGTCCTCGAAGTGATGCTGCGGAATGTCGTCGTACAGCCGCTCAATCTTCCGGCCCTGGCGGTCGCGGGCGCTCCGGCGGGACAGGTGCGCGTGAGTTTCTCCGCCCTCGGCGATGTCGTCGCGGATCACATCGAGAAGCTCGTGTTTCGCCGCCACCGGCGCAAGATTGCCGGCGCACGTGGTACTCGTCGCGCGTGAGAAGTTCACGCGGCATTTTCCGCCGCGTGTTCAGTCGTTATCACTAAGGGAATCCCCCGAACTCGCGCGGTCATCGGCATTCCCTCGAAGGTTGTTAGTTCGTTTATCGCATGCGTCTGCAAAGATGCACTGCGCGTCACGTTTTTTCGCGCGTCATTGGCGCGAAGATACTCGCGAGAGTTGTAAGGAGTTGCCGTGCAGACGATCGAATGCATCAGTGCGCAGAGCGAAGGAGTGGCGCGCCGTGCAGAGATGAATCTGGCCACGAGTTCCAGGGTTGACGGAGTTCAGTTGCCGACGGGTGTCTCGCCCGCGATCACCGCCGTGAACCGGCTGATCGAACAGGTGGCGCCCTACGATTCCACGGTTCTCATACTAGGGGAATCCGGTACGGGCAAGGAGATCGCGGCGCGTGCGATTCACGCAGCCAGCGCGCGCCGCCAGCGTCCCTTCGTCGCCGTCAACTGCGGCGCCATTCCCGCCGAGCTGCTCGAGAGCGAACTCTTCGGGCACGAGAAGGGCGCCTTTACCGGTGCCATCACCACTCGCAAGGGGCGGTTCGAGATCGCCGAGGGTGGAACCCTTTTCCTCGACGAGATCGGCGACATGAGTCTGCCGATGCAGGTGAAACTGCTGCGCGTTCTGCAGGAGCGCGTCTTTGAGCGCGTCGGCAGCAATGTCTCGAGCGAGTGCGACGTCCGCATCATCGCCGCGACCCATCGCAACCTCGAGGAGTCGATCATCCGCGGAACCTTCCGCGGCGACCTGTTCTATCGCCTCAACGTTTTTCCCATCGAGATGCCCACGCTGAGCGAACGCATCGCGGACCTGCCGGTGTTGATCGAGGATTTCGTCGGGCTCGCGGTGTCCCGCGGCCGGCCGCGCCTGCAATTGAAGGATGAAACTCTCGATGCACTGGCCGGCTACTCGTGGCCGGGCAACATCCGCGAGCTGTCGAATCTCATCGAACGCCTGGCGATTCTCTGTCCCGAACGTCCCGTGGGCGTCGACGACCTGCCGGCGCGTTACCGTCCGGTGGACTGGACTGCGCCCCGGGCCGCGTTGACGACCACATTGGAAATCCCGCAGTTGCTGGCGTCGATGTCGGCCGAGCACGCTATCGAAAGCGAGGAAGTCCTGCCGCCGTCCATGTGGATGGGTGAGCAGGATGCGATCACGCGTCTGCCGGAACATGGAGTGGATCTTCGAGCTCATCTCATGGTCATCGAACGCAGCCTCATCAGCCAGGCGTTGCAGCGCTCGGGCGGCACGGTGGCGCACGCGGCGCGCCTGCTGTCGCTGCGCCGGACGACGCTGGTGGAAAAGTTGCGCAAGCTCGGCATGGCACAGGCCCACGAACCCGCCTGAGATTTGTCGGTGCCGGCCACGCCCGAGCCGATCCCCGCTCCAGAAGACGACAGATTGCTGACACTCGTGTGAACGGTGTCACGCTGCCTCGGCGGACTTTGCCAGGCACAGCTCTTGCAACTGCAATCGTTGGCCGCACTCGGCCAATCGAATCTGGGCCAAATGAAACTGAGGTTCTGATGAGCACTGCACTCAATTTGAGCGACGCGCTGGAACCCGTCGCAGTCGATGCCGCCTCGCAGCTGACGGTCGCGCTCGCGCGCCGGGTCGCCGCCACCGACTGCACGGTCCTCATCGTGGGAGAGTCCGGCACCGGAAAGGAAGTCCTCGCGCGCCTGATCCACCGCGCGAGCCCGCGCGCGGCGAACAATTTCGTCGCGGTCAACTGCGCGGCCATTCCCGAGAACATGCTCGAAGCGATGCTGTTCGGCTACGAACGCGGGTCATTCACCGGTGCCACGGCTGCGCATGCCGGCAAGTTCGAGCAGGCCAACGAGGGAACACTGCTGCTCGACGAAATCACGGAGATGCCGCTCGCGCTTCAGGCCAAACTATTGCGCGTCTTGCAGGAACGCGAGGTCGAGCGCCTCGGCGGAACCGAGCCGCTGCCACTCGACGTGCGGGTCATCGCGACGACCAACCGGCTGCTGCGCTCAGAAGTGTCCGCGGGCCGCTTCCGTGAAGATCTCTACTACCGTCTCAACGTGTTTCCGCTGGCGCTGCCCCCGCTGCGCGAGCGCCGCGACGACATTCTGCCGCTCGCCGCGCATCTACTACAGCAGCGTGGCCGCCCGGGCCAGCGGATTCCGGCCCTGTCGGCCGACGTCGCGCATCTGCTGCTCACCTATGGCTGGCCCGGCAACGTGCGGGAGCTGGACAACCTGCTGCAGCGTGCGGTGGTGCTGACCGAAGGCACGGTCATCGAACCCGAGCACATCCTTTTCGAGAATCCGCCGGCGCGTGCCGGCGGCGGCGAGAGCGCATCGCCCGTTCTGCACCAGACCATGGAGCGGGCGGAGCGCGATGTGATTCTCGAGGCCCTGCGCGCCGCGCACGGCAGCCGGCGCGAGGTCGCGGAGAAGCTCGGCATCAGTCCGCGCACGCTCCGCTACAAGCTCGCCCGCATCCGCAACGCGGGAATCGATGTGCCAGCGGCCTGATTGAGATCGACCTATGAGCAACATGGAAATCGATCGCGTCCTCGCGCAGATCCGCAGCATTTCGCAGTCCGCCGGTACGGGCGGCGTGGGCGGTGCGCGCGGCGTGGCGGGTGCGCCGGGAGCTCCCGGCTCCGTCGACAACGGATTCGCGAAGCTCTTGAAGCAGGGGCTCGACTCGGTCAACCAGCTGCAGGAGAAGTCGAGCACGCTCGCGACGCAATTCGAACGCGGCGTTCCGGGTGTCGAACTGCCGCAGGTCATGCTGGAAATGCAGAAGGCGAGCGTTTCGTTTCGCGCGCTCACGGAGGTCCGCAACAAGTTCGTCGAGGCCTACCGCGAGATCATGAACATGCCGCTGTGAGCGGCTAGAGGGCGAAGTCGATGGCGGGAGAACTGGCTGGAACAATGGGCCCCGAGAGAGTCATCAGCGGCATGAAGCCGCTGTTGCTGCTGGTCGGTGTCGCTGCGGCGATCGCCGCGGGCGTCTGGGTCATGTTGTGGTCTGTGGGACCTACCTACAGCCTCCTGTACTCCAATCTCGCGGCGGAGGATGCCGCGCAGATAACGCAAGCGCTCGACAGCGCGGGCATTCCCTACAAGCTCGGAGACGGTGTCGGCTCGATCAGCGTCCCGGCGGAGCAACTCGGCTCCGCGCGCATGCGGCTCGCCTCGCAGGGCCTTCCCGAAGGTGGCGGAGGGGTGAACGCGATGACGCGGGATCCCGGCTTCGGCGTCAGCGCGTTCATGGAGAACGCACGCTACCAGCACGCGCTCGAGACCGAGCTCGCTCGCACGATCGCCAGCCTGCAGAACGTGCAGGGAGCGCGAGTGCATCTGGCCATGGCGCGGCAGTCCGCGTTCGTGAGCGAACGCCGTCCCGGCAGCGCGTCCGTATTCCTGCAGATCAAAGCCGGCCGACGGCTCGATGACGAGAACGTGCAAGCCATCGCCAACCTGGTGGCGTCCAGCATTCCGGAACTCACGGCGGAGCAGGTCACTGTCGTCGATCAGGCCGGACGCCTGCTATCCGCGCCGGATGTCGACAGCGACACCGCGATGCGCGACAAGATGTTCGAGTTCTCCCACCGTCTCGAGGAAAGCTACTCCAACCGAATCCAGCAGATGCTGACGCCGCTCGTGGGACCCGGACGCGTGCGCGCGCAGGTCGTCGTGCAGGTTGACATGACCACGACCGAGCAGACCCGCGAACAATTCAATCCGCAGAGTCAGGTTGTCCGCAGTGAATCGACCGCCGAGGAAGCCGCGCGCAATGGGGCCGGCAACGCCGGTGGTGTTCCGGGTGCGCTCACGAATCAGCCTCCGCAGCCCGGAGTGGCGCTGCCGCCCGGCGCTGCGCCAGCCGTCGCGCAATCCGGCACGACGCCCGCGGGCGCAGCGGCGGTGGCCAACAACAACGGTACCGGCGCCGTGGTGACCGGCCCCGACTCGACATCACGGCAGTCGACGCGCAACTACGAAATCGATCGCACGATGGCGTACACGCGCGCTCCCGCCGGCAAGGTCACGCGACTCTCCGTTGCCGTTCTGATCGACAACCTCCGAACTACCGGCGCCGATGGCAAGGTGACAGAAACGCCGCTGCCTCAGGCGCAACTCGACCGCCTCACCGCGCTCGTTCGCGACGCTGTCGGTTTCGACGCAGCTCGTGGCGACACCGTCAATGTCGTGAACTCTTCGTTCCTCGGCGAGCCCGCGGTGGTCGCAGGCGAGCTCGAATCGATTCCAATCTGGGAACGTGCCTGGGCGCAGACACTGGCCAAGGTTCTAGCCGGCCTGATCGTGCTGCTGATCATCGTCTTCAGCGTCCTGAAACCGCTGACGAGGGGCTTGCTCAGCGCGGCGCGGCCGACGCTCCTGCGACAGCCCGCGATCGTTGGCGCAGGCGCGGCCCCGGGCGGCGGCGGTGCGGCCGGCGCGGAAACGCCCGGCCTCGCGTACGAACAACAGGTGGCCGCGGCGCGCGGTCTCGTTGCTCAGGATCCGAAGCGCGGCGCCCAGGTCGTGAAGGCGTGGGTGGCGAGCGATGGCTGACGCTCCTGGCGGACGGAACGGCGTCGAACGCGCGGCCATTTTGCTGCTGACGCTCGGCGAATCCGAGGCGGCAGAAATCCTCAAGCACATGGGCGCGAAGGACGTGCAGCGCCTCGGCCGAAGCATGGCGGAGCTCACGAGCGTGTCCCGGGACGAAGTGCGCGGCGTGCTCAATGAGTTCACCGAGCAGCTCGAGAGTCAGACTTCGCTCGGCGTCGGCAGCGATGACTTCGTGCGCAAGGTCCTGGTCAACGCGCTCGGCGACGACAAGGCCAACACTCTCATGGATCGCATCCGGCTCGGCGGGCAGCGCAAAGGTCTCGAGGCGCTCAAGTGGATGGATGCAAAGGCAGTGGCAGAGCTGCTGCGCAACGAGCATCCGCAGATCATCGCCATCGTCCTGTCATACCTCGAAACGGAGCAGGCCGCGGAAGTGCTGGGCTGCATGCCCGAGAACAGCCGCTCGGATCTCATCATGCGCGTCGCCACGCTGGATGGCGTTCAGCCGTCCGCGCTCTCCGAACTCGACGAAATGATGGAAAAACAATTTGCGGCCGGCGCCAGTGCCGGCAAGAGCTCCTCGCTCGGTGGGCTCAAGGTCGCGGCGGAAATGGTCAACCTGCTCGACTCGAGCGTCGGCACCGCGGTGATGAACGAAGTCGGCAAGAGCGACGAACGCCTGTCGCAAAGCATCCAGGACCTCATGTTCGTCTTCGACGACCTCATGGAAGTTGACGATCGAGGCATGCAGGAACTGCTGCGGCAGGTGGCCGCCGACAAGCTGCTGCTCGCGCTCAAGGGCGCCGACGAAGAATTCAAGGCAAAGGTGTTCAAGAACATGTCGCAGCGTGCCGCCGAGATGATGAAGGACGACCTGGCCGCCAAGGGCCCGGTGCGGCTCGCCGACGTGGAAGCCGCGCAGAAGGAAGTCCTGATCGCCGCCCGCAAGCTCGCCGACGACGGCACGATCGCGCTGGGTGGCAAGGGCGGCGAAGCCTATGTCTGATCCGCTGGTGGCCGTGCTCTCCGACGTTGCGCGCTGGTCATTGCCGACCGTGGATGGCGCGCCCCTGCCGCGCGGCAGCGGCGGCGTCAATGTCATGCATCTCTCCGCCGTCGAGCGCGATGCCTGGGAGCACGGGTACAAGGCGGGGCACGTCGAGGGCGTGCGCAAGGGTGAAGCCGAGCTCAAGGTGCGCATCGGCGAGGTGGACGCGCAGATCGCGGCGCTGCAGGCCATCATCGAAACACTCGCCCAACCTCTCGCCGAACTCGACGCGGGCATCGAAACTGAACTCACCCGCCTCGCGATGATCATCGCCAAGCACCTGGTGCGGCGCGAGTTGCGGTTGGATCCCACGCAGGTCATCGGCATCGTGCGCCACACGGTCGGCTTGCTGCCCGTGACCGCGCGCAACATCAAGATTCAGCTGCATCCCGACGATGCGGCCATTCTGCGCGATCGGCTCGCGACGGCCGTGGGCGAACGAGAATGGGAGCTGCGGGAGGATCCGCTGATGGCGCGCGGCGGTTGCCGCGTGATCTCCGACAATTCGAGCATCGACGCGCGCGTCGAGGCAACCATCGCCGCCGCGATGCGCGGTCTGCTCGGCGATGACCGGGCAGAGCGCGTCGACGCGATTCCATCGCCGGCATCCACCGGGCCACAGGGCGAGGAACCGGCATGAGCGATTCCAATTCCTTCCGCGCGGAGCGCGCCCGCGGTTGGCGCGAGAGCATCGACCGCCAGGTGGCACGAGCGGCGAACTTGCCGTCGCCGCCGGTCGAAGGCGCGCTCACGCGCATGGTCGGACTCGCGCTCGAGGCATCTGGCTGCCAGGCCGCGGTGGGCGACGTCTGCGATCTGATTTCCAGCGACGGTTCGCGCGCGGAAGCCGAAGTCGTCGGATTCGCGGGCGACCGGCTGCTGCTGATGCCGACAGGCGATGTGCACGGCCTCGCGCCGAGCGCACGGGTCATCCCGCGGCAGCGCGCGGGCAGCGTACGCGTCGGTCCGGGCCTGCTCGGTCGAATCATCGACGGTACAGGCGCGCCGCTCGACGGCCTCGGCCCGCTCAACTGCGAAGAACGCGTCAAACTACTGGGCAAGAGCATCAATCCGCTCGAGCGCCACCCCATCGACACGCCGCTCGACGTCGGGGTTCGATCGATCAATTCTCTGCTGACCGTTGGGCGCGGTCAGCGCATCGGACTGTTCGCCGGCTCCGGCGTCGGCAAGAGCGTCTTGCTCGGCATGATGGCTCGGTATACATCCGCCGACGTGATCGTCGTGGGCCTCATCGGCGAGCGCGGTCGCGAAGTGAAGGAATTCGTCGATCGTATTCTCGGCGCCGAAGGCCGCCGGCGCTCCGTCGTCGTCGCATCGCCGGCGGACAATCCGCCGCTGATCCGCCTGCACGGTGCCTGGCTTGCGACCGCGATTGCCGAGCATTTCCGCGAGCGCGGCCTGTCCGTGCTCCTCATCATGGATTCCCTGACGCGTTTCGCGCAGGCGCAGCGCGAGATCGGGCTCGCCATCGGCGAGGCGCCCGCGACCCGCGGCTATCCACCGTCGGTATTCGCGCGCTTGCCGGCGCTCGTCGAGCGGGCGGGGAACGGTTCCAGCGGCCGCGGCTCGATCACCGCGTTCTACACCGTGCTCACCGAAGGCGACGATCAGCAGGATCCGATCGCCGACGCGGCCCGCGCCATCCTCGACGGTCACGTCGTGCTGTCGCGCCGCATCGCCGAGGCCGGTCAGTATCCGGCCATCGACATCGAGGCGTCGGTGAGTCGCGTCATGCACGAGATCGTCACGCCCGAGCATGCCGAACTCGCGCGCCGGTTTCGCCAGAATCTGGCGATCTACCAGCAGCACCGCGATCTCATCTCGATCGGCGCGTACCAGCGAGGAAGCGATCCGCGCATCGATGCCGCGATCGACCTGTGGCCGGCAATGCAGAAATTTCTCATGCAGCCCATCGAAGAGCGCGTGGGGCAGCGCGACGCCGTGCAGGCGCTGGCGCAGTTGTTCGCTACCGCGCCGCCGGTGCGCAAGGCGGCGGCATGACGCGATCGGAACGGCTCGAAGTGGTGCAGCAGGCCACGGCGCACCATGAGCGCGAGCATGCCGAGAAGGTGGCGCAGGCCGAACGTGTCGTTGTGGAGATGGAGGCGAAACTCGAAGCGCTCGAGCGCTATCGAAAGGAATACGAGACCAGCTTCGCGACCAGGGCCGGCGCCGGTGTCGGCGTTGCGGCAGGTCGTGACTTCCAGGCGTTCCTCGCACGTCTCGGCGAAGCGCTCGAACAGCAACGGCAGGTCGTCGAGCAGGCCCGAGCCGCGCACCAGGCGGCGATCGTCGCCTGGCGCGAGGTGGCCAAGCGTGCGCACGTAGTCGACACGCTCGCCGAGCGTTGGCAAGTCGAGGAGTCGCGCGAGTCGAACCGTCGCGACCAGCGCGACAGCGACGAGCTGTCGCAGCAACTGCGCATCAATCGAGAGGGCAAGACATGATTCCCACCATCGCACCTTCGAAAACCGAGACCGCGAGCGCCGCCAATGCCACGGAAATCGCCGTCATGGGCGATACCGGCGCCTTCGACGCGCTACTGGCACTTCAGGCGCTGGTCGAAAGCGGCCTGGTCGCGCCGGCTCCCGAGATCAATGGGGGACTGCCTGCCTTGGAATCTTGCGACGATCTTTCCGTCAAGTCCGAGTTCGAGTCCGAATCCGACACCGACGCCGATACCGACGCCGACACCGACGCCGTCATCGAAGCCGCGACTGCGGGCGCTCTGAGCCTGCTCGCCCCGTTGACGCCGACAGCCGTGACCAAGGCTCCCACGCCGCCGCCCGCCAGCGCCGCGCGCTCATCGCCCGGTCCGGACGGCGGCGCGATCGCGCCGCTGCCGAATCCGTCGACGAGTTCATCGGATCGAGCCGCCGCCGATCCGCTGCCCGGTGCGGCGCTGGCGGCCGGCGCCGATGGTGGGCCCGCGGTCGAGTCGCCCGCCGCGGGAAAGGCTGCACCGCCGGTCGCGACAACCGCACTCGACAGCGCGTCCTGGAACGATCTGCGCGGCCCGGCCGAACTGCTGGCCCGCACGAGCCGACACGCGACCCAGGAGCGCACGGAATACTCGGTCGCCGCGCGAGTGACGGATCCGCGTTGGGCGGATGATCTCGGTTCGCGGATCGCCATGATGGTCCGGACCGGCGATTCCTCGGCGTCTCTGCAACTCACGCCGACGGACCTGGGTCCCGTCGACGTCGACGTGGCAGTTCGCGACGGCCAGGCTTCGGTGCACTTCGGCGCCGCCAGCGCCGAAACCCGCGCGCTGCTCGAAGCATCGATCCCGCGCCTGCGCGAAATGCTCGCCGCGCAAGGGTTTCAACTCATGGACAGCAGCGTCTCGCACGGCTTTGCCCGGCAGAGCCGCCACGAATCCGCGGGTACGCCACGCGTCGACTCCACCGTCGATGCGCCGGCGGCGGCCGCACACGCAGTCCAGATCGCCGGGCTTCTCGACCTCTACGCCTGAAGCCGCTCCCGGCGGCACGCCAGAAAACCGTCGCCTCCGGGCGCATTGCGTGACGGCTCTCACGTTTCGAGTGTGGCACGCGCGTTGCACGTTGCATGGCAGCCGCAACCACTTTCACTGGTGAGTACCTGTCCATGGCCGAACCCGCCGTACCCGAAGAAGAAGCTGAAGAGGGCGCCGACGCCGCCAAACCCAAGGGCGGAAAGAAGGGCCTGATCATCGCCGTCGTAGTCGCCGTCGTCCTGGCCGGCGGCGGATTCGCGGCGTTCAAACTACTTGGCGGCAAGGAAGATCCGGCCAAGAAGAAGGAAACGGTCAAGACGGAACTGGTGCCGCCGCGCTATGTGACTCTCGATCCGCCGTTCGTCGTGAACTTCGAGGCCGAGTCCGCGGTCCGCTTCCTGCAAGTCACCGTCGGCCTCATGACGCGCGATCTCGAGATCGAGAAACTCGTCAAAGAGAACGATCCGCGCATCCGCAACGACCTCCTCCTGATCCTCGGCAATCAGCCCTATGCAGCCCTCTCCACGCGCGAAGGCAAGGAAGACCTGCGAAAGAGCTGCCTCGAGACCGTCCGCACGGTGATCAAGGAAAGCGGCGCCGAACCCGACAAGCTCGAGGCGCTGTATTTCACTTCCTTCGTGATGCAGTAGGCGCAGGTCATGGCTCCGCAGGAAGTTCTCAATCAGGACGAGATCGATGCGTTGCTGAATGGCGTCGATCAAGGCGCGGTCAGTACCGAGCCGGAAGCCCCGCCGGGCGAGGCGCGCCAGTACGACTTCAGCCGCGAAATGCGCATCGTCCGCGGACGCATGCCGACGCTCGAGATGGTCAACGAACGGCTCGCGCGGCAGCTCCGCGTCAGCGTCTACAACCTGCTCCGGCGCACCGTGGAGATATCGGTGGGCCAGGTGTCGATGAGGAAGTTCAGCGAGTACACCCATTCGCTGAGCCTGCCGATCAATCTCAATCTCGTGAAGATCAACCCGTTGCGTGGCACCGGCCTGTTCGTGCTCGACCCGAAACTGGTATTCGCTTTCGTCGACAACTTCTTCGGTGGCGTTGGCCGGCACGCGAAAATCGAAGGTCGCGACTTCACGGCCACCGAAATGCGCGTGGTGCACATGTTCCTGCGCAGCGCGTTCGCCGACATGCGCGAGGCATGGACGCCGATCACGAAGATCGACGTCGAATACGTGAGCTCCGAGATCAATCCGAATTTTGCGGGCATCGTCACGCCGTCGGAGGTCGTGGTGATCTGCCCGTTCAACATCCAGCTCGATGGCGCCGGCGGCGCGCTGCACGTCGTCTTGCCGTACTCGATGATCGAGCCGCTGCGCGAAGTGCTCGACTCCGGCGTGCAGAGCGATCGTGCCGAGCAGGACGATCGCTGGCTCTCGATCCTGAAGGAGGGTTTACAGGACGCCGAAGTGGAGCTCACGACGGTGCTCGGGCAGGGCAGCGTCCAGTTGTCGAGGCTGATCGACATGAAGCCGGGCGATGTTCTGCCCTGCGATTTCGCCGGCAAGGCGACGGTGCTTGCCGAGGGCGTGCCACTGTTTCGCGGCGCATTTGGCGTTTCGCGCGGTCAACAGTGCGTCCGCTACGAACAGAAGATCCGCCGCGCCGGCTCGAGCACCGGCGATTCGGCGATGGCACGCAGATCCACTTGAGGTATTGAAAGCATGAACGCTACTTCGGAAAACATCGCGGCCGACACGCGCGACGGCTCACAGGATGTGAACCTGGACGTCATCCTCGATGTCCCCGTCACGCTGTCGATGGAAGTCGGCAGGACCCGGATTCCGATCCGCAACCTGTTGCAGCTCAATCAGGGCTCGGTCGTGGAGCTGGATCGCGCCGCGGGCGAGCCGCTCGACGTATTCGTCAACGGAACGCTGGTTGCGCACGGCGAAGTCGTCGTAGTCAACGAGAAGTTCGGCATCCGGATCACCGACGTCGTCAGTCCCGCCGAACGCATCCGCAAACTGAAGTAGCCGAAGGATTTCCCGGTGGATGCACCTCTGTTCGCCGCACCGGCCGCGAGTGCCGCGTCGACGCCGGCCGCAGGCCTCGCCGAGGTCACGCTCGCGCTGCTCGTAGTCGTCGCGCTCATCGCGGGACTCGCATGGCTCGTGAAGCGCATGCGCGGCTTCGGCACGAGCGGTCACGACCGGATCCGGCTGCTCGCCGACCGGACGCTCGGGCCCAAGGAGCGCTGCGTGCTGCTGCGCGTGGGTGACACGGAACTCCTCGTGGGGATTGCGCCGGGCGCCGTAAGAACGTTGCACGTGTTCGCGCCTGGCGCGAACACCGGTGAACCGGTACCGCCCGCGGCGACGGGACCGCAGCTGCCGAACTTCAAGGAGCTGTTGGTGAGGAGTCTCGGCAAGTGAAAGGCGCGCTGCTCCTGGTGGGCACAATGCTGCTGCCGCTGGCGGCCTCCGCGGCCGGTGGGCTGCCCGCGGTGACGGTGACGACGGAACCCGGCGGTGGCCAGACCTATTCGTTGACGCTTCAGGTCCTGATCCTGATGACGGTGCTGTCGCTGCTGCCCGCCATCCTGCTCATGATGACGGCGTTCACGCGCATCGTGATCGTGCTCGCGATCCTGCGGCAGGCGATCGGCGCGGGCCAGACGCCGCCGAACCAGGTGCTCGTGGGGCTCGCGCTGTTCCTGACGCTGTTCGTCATGGCGCCGGTGGTCGAGAAGATCAACACCGAAGCCGCGCAGCCCTATCTGGCGGGAACCATCGAAACCACGGTGGCGCTCGAACGCGCCATCGTTCCGATCAAGAGCTTCATGCTCGAGCAGACGCGCGAATCCGACATCGCGACCTTCGTGCGGATCTCGGGCGGTAAGGGATTCGCGAAGCCAGCCGACGTGCCGCTCAGCATCCTGGTGCCGGCCTTCGTCACGAGCGAGCTCAAGACGGCGTTCCAGATCGGCTTTCTGCTGTTCATTCCGTTCGTGGTCATCGATCTCGTGGTCGCGAGCGTGCTCATGTCGATGGGCATGATGATGTTGTCGCCGGTGCTCATATCGCTGCCGTTCAAGATCATGTTGTTCGTGTTGATCGATGGCTGGGCGCTGGTCATGGGCACTCTCGCCCAGAGTTTTTTCCGATAGTCACTCCGCAAGAGGCGCGTCATGAGTCCTGAAATGGTCGTAACGATCGGGCGGCAAGCGCTCGAGATGACGCTGATGCTGTCCGCTCCGCTACTGCTCACCGCGCTCGCCGTCGGCCTCATCGTGGGCATCTTCCAGGCGGCAACGTCGATCAACGAGATGACGCTGTCGTTCATTCCCAAGCTGATCGCGATGGCCGCCGTGCTCGCGCTGACCGGTCCATGGATGATCCGCAGTCTCGTCGAGTACTCGCGCGGTCTGATCGAAAGCATTCCGTCGCTGGTGGGGTGAATGCCGGTGTTCGCGCTCACCACCGGGCAGCTCGAGGCGTGGGTCGCGCAAGGGTTCTTCCCGTTCGTGCGTATCGGCGCGTGCCTCATGGTCGCGCCGCTGTTCGGCGCGCGCTTCGTGCCCACGCGCACCCGCATCATCCTCGCCGTCGCGATCACGGCGCTCGTGGTGCCGCTGATCCCCGCTCCGGCCGTTGCGCCGTTCTCGGCGCAGGGCTTCGTCGTGGTGTTCCAGCAATTGCTCATCGGCGTGGCACTCGGATTCGCGCTGCAGGTGGTATTCGACGCCCTGGCGCTGGCCGGTCAATTGCTGGCCAACAGCATGGGTCTTTCCTTCGCGTTCAATGTCGATCCGCTGCGCGGCAGCAGCACGCCGGCGCTCGGCCAGCTCTACGTAATCCTGGCGACGCTCATGTTCCTCGCGCTCGGTGGCCACACGGCGATCATCGAAGTCCTCGTCTCCGGTTTGCACGTGCTGCCCGTAGGGACGAGCGGATTCGGGCGGGAGGGCTTGTGGGCGCTCATCCTCTGGGGCGGCCAGTTATTCGCCGGTGCAATCGCCGTTGCGCTGCCAGGGGTCACGGCGCTGCTGATCGTGAATCTTGCGTTCGGCGTCGTCAGTCGCGCCGCGCCGTCGCTCAACCTGTTCGCGGTCGGGTTCCCCGTCTCGCTGGTCGTCGGCCTGCTGGTCGTGCTCGCGGGTATCGGCCCGATGCTGAGCAGCTTCACGACGCTGCTGTCGCAGGGCTTCGAGTTCGTGCGTTCACTGCACGTGGCGGGGCCCTGATATGGCGGAGTCCGGCGCAGAACGTACAGAACAGGCAACTCCCAAGCGCCTCGAGGAGGCGCGCAAGCGAGGCCAGGTTCCGCGGTCCCTCGAACTGTCGATGGCAGCGGTGTGCATCGCGGCCTCCACGGCTATCTACGCGCTCGGGGCGGGCACCGCCGGGAAGTTCGCCGAGCTCATGCGCGGCTCGCTGACGTTGAGTCCGGCGCAGGCCATGGGCGAGGGCGTGATCTGGCCCACGCTCATGGACGCGGGCCTGCGCGCGCTGCTGATCATCCTGCCGATTCTCGGCGCCACCTTCGTCGCGGCGCTCGCTGCGCCGCTCGCGATCGGTGGCTGGAATTTCTCGGCCGAGGCGCTGACGCCCAAGTTCTCGCGGCTGAATCCCGCGAGCGGCCTGGGCCGCGTCTTCTCGGCTCGCGGCAGCGTCGAGCTCGTCAAGGGCCTGGCCAAGGTCGCGGTGGTGTCGGTCATCGCGTGGGTCCTGCTGAAAGGAATGACCCCGCAGATGATGGGGCTGTCGAGCGAACCGCTGGAGGGGGCGATCGGCCATGCGGCGGCGCTCGCCGGCTACGCGCTGCTGGTGCTCTGCTTCGGACTCGTGGCCATCGCGGCATTCGACGTGCCGTTCCAGCTCTGGCAACACTCGCGCGATCTGAAGATGACGCGGGAAGAGGTGAAGGAGGAGTACAAGGAGAGCGAAGGCTCGCCGGAGACCCGTGGCCGGATCCGCGAGGCGCAGCGTGCGCTCGCGCGCGGCCGCATGATGCAGGAGGTTCCGACGGCGGACGTGGTCGTCACCAACCCCACGCACTTCGCGGTGGCGCTGCGCTACGACGAGTCGCGCATGCGTGCACCGGTCGTCGTCGCCAAAGGCACCGATCTGCTGGCCGCGCGCATCCGTGAGATTGCCGTGCAGAACGGAGTACCGCTGCTGGCCGCGCCACCTCTCGCGCGCGCCCTGTATCGCAATGTCGAGCTCGGGCACGAAGTTCCGGCGGCGCTGTACGCCACCGTCGCGCAGGTTCTCACCTACGTCTATCAGCTCAAGGCGGCCGTCGTTCGCGGGGCGAAGCCGCCGCCGGCGCCCATCATCGACTGAAGCGACCGATAAGCTATGGCAGCCACCGACAACAGTTCAATCTTGAGTCCGCTGATGCGGATCGGGATCGGCGTGCCGGTCGGTCTCATCTCGATCCTCGCGATGATGATCCTGCCGCTGCCGCCGGTAATACTGGACGTGCTGTTCACGTTCAACATCGCGCTCTCGCTGGTCATCGTCATGGCGGTGTTCAACGTCAAGCGGCCGCTCGAGTTCGCAATCTTTCCGACCGTGCTGCTGCTCGTCACCGTCCTGCGCCTGGCGCTCAACGTCGCATCGACGCGCGTGGTGCTGTTGCAC
>CADEED010000033.1 GCA_902826225.1 uncultured Pseudomonadota bacterium
TAGTCCTGCAGCATGTCCTCCAATAGTTCGAGCGAATCGATGTCGAGATCGTTCGTCGGTTCGTCGAGCACGAGCACGTTCGCGGGCCGCGCGAACAGCCGCGCGAGCAGCAGTCGATTCCGCTCGCCGCCAGACAGCATGCGGATCGGGGCGTTCGCGCGGCGCGTCGGGAACAGGAAATCGCCCAGGTAGCTGGTGACGTGTTTGCGCTGGCCGGCGATCTCGACCCAGTCCGAACCCGGACTCACCGTCTCGGAAAGTGTCTTCTCGGGATCGAGCTGCTCGCGCAGCTGGTCGAAGTACGCCACCTGCAGGTGGGTGCCGCGCTTGATGCGGCCCGCATCCGCCTCGAGCGTGCCGACGATGAGCCGGATCAGCGTGGTCTTGCCGGCGCCGTTCGGACCCAGCACCCCGACGCGGTCGCCGCGCATCACGCGCAGGCTGACGTCGTCGAGCACGCGCCGTTCGCCGAAGCTCTTCGACACGTTCTCGAGCTCGGCCACGAGCTTGCCCGAGCGCTCGCCGGTGTCTACGGTGAGCTTGATCGAGCCCACGCGCTCGCGCCGCTCCGCGCGTTCCTCGCGCAGATGCTCGAGCCGCTTCACGCGGCCCTCGTTGCGGGTACGGCGCGCCTCGACGCCCTTGCGGATCCAGATTTCTTCCTGCGCCCAGAACTTGTCGAATCGTCGATTGGCGATGTCTTCCGCTGCGTCGATGTCGGCCTTGCGCAGTTCGTAGACGGAGTAGTTGCCGGGGAACGTGCGCAGCTGGCCGCGGTCGAGCTCCGCGATGCGCGTGGCCACGCAGTCGAGGAAGCGCCGGTCGTGCGTGATCACCACGCAAGTCAGTTTTCTCTGCAGCAGTTCCTCGAGCGTCTCGATGCCGTCGATGTCGAGGTGGTTGGTCGGTTCGTCCAGCATCAGCAGGTCGGGCGATAGCGCGAACGCGAGGGCGAGCGCCGCCCGCTTGCGTTCGCCACCCGAAGCCTGCGCGGGAGCCGCGTCGACGTTCACGGAGAAGCGCTGGAGGAACTCCGCGAGCCGCGTCTCGATGGCGTGACGGTCGCGGTCATCGGCGATCGCCTCGATGTCGCCGCGGACGAGCAAGGAAGCGCGCATCGTCTCCGCGGCCGGCAATACCGGTTCCTGCTCGACGAGCGCCACGCGCAGGCCGGGCCGGCGCTGCACTTCGCCGTCGTCGAGCGGCTGCCGGTCCGCGAGCACCGCCAGCAGGGAGGACTTGCCGGTGCCGTTGCGGCCGATGAGCCCGATGCGCTCGCCGTCGGCGATGGCGAGATTCGCGCGATCGAGCAGCGGGGTCAGTCCAAACGCCAGCTCGGCGTCCTTGAGGGCGATCAGCGTCAAGCGGCTACAGCGGGCTGGCCAGTTCGAGCCAGATCCATTCGGTCGGGTCGTTCACGCCGGCGCCGCGGCCACCCTTGGCGGGGAAGTTGTTGTCGTTGACGACGACCACGTGCGTGCGGTCGAGAACCTGGATCGATTCGGTCGTGAGGTAGGGAAAGCGGAACGGCGATCCGGGCGGCAGCGCCTCGGCGACGCCGCGCGCATTCCCGATGTGCAGCAGATCGATGACGAGTTTCTTCGGCAGCGGCTTGCCGGCCTGCGTCTTGTCGGCCAGTGCCTTGTCGAGATCGATCGAGTACACGCGCTTCGCCTTCGCGGCGTCGCCTTCGAACTCGTCGCGCTCGACGACCAGGAAGCGGTTGCCTTCGACGAGGGACATCTCGGTGACCGAAACCGTGTCCGGATCGAGCGCATATATAAGAGTGCCCGGCAACCACTTGTTGGCGATGGTGTCGTAGCGCTGCAGGCGCAGCGTCTTCGGCGCATCGCCGGCCACCGTGCCTTCGAGGATCGTCACGAGGGTCTTGTCATCACCCGCGAGATCCATGGCTTCGAAGCCGCGCGAGCTCGCGACCCGCGGCCGCAACAAGTGCGACAGCACCAGCGGGTGCTCGGGCGAGAACACGATTTCCGGCAGTTCGACCGGCGGCCCGACGAGTTCGCCGTCGGCGGAGAAATGCAGCAGCCACGGACCGAATTCGTCGCCGACCCAGAAAGTGCCGTCGGGCATCGCCACCAACGACTCGGGATCCGCGTCCGCGCCCGTGAAGATGCGCTCGGGATCGTGTTCGTCGGTGAGGCGCCACGGGAAGAACTTGGCGGGATCTGACAACTCGATCACGCCTTGCAACGCGTTGCGGGAATCGGTACCCGGGCCCGTGCGCGGCCGCAGCTCGAATAGATAGATACACAGGCGGTAGTCGGGGCTGTTCCATTTCTTGCCGAACCCGTTGTCCGAGAGCGCCCACCATGCGCCGGCCGTGGGCCCCGGCTTGATCGAACTCACGCCCTGGACCGGCTGCGACTCGAAGCGCGGCATTGGTGCGCGGCGCCCCTCGTCGTTGAACTGCCCCGCGGGCGGACCGCCGCGAAATGCATCCGCGGGCATCACGACCGTGCCGATGAGCTCGACGAACGGCGGGGGAGGCGGCGGTGCCGGAACGGACCTCTTTGAGGCCGCGCCGGGCTTTTTCGCCGCGGGCCTTTTCTTGGCGGCGGGCGCGCCGGGGTTCTGTGGCGCGGCCGCGGGCTTCGCGGTTGTTTGCGCGGGCCCGCCGGAGGAGAACGTCAGCGAGCAGACCGCGAGGATCGCGGCCGCCACCGAGGTGCGCGGGGTGTTGGCAGGCATGCCCCGCGATTGTACCTACGGCATCGAGGCGCGTTAGAAGCGAGTTTCCACCGTCAGGCGGAAAGTGCGCGGCTCCACGGGGTGGAAATGCCGGTCTTCCACGGGCGCGGCTTCGCCGGGGAGCTGGCTCTCGTAGAAATAGGTGATGTCGTTGTCGTCCGAGTCGAACACGTTGTACGCGGCGAGCGAGACCGCGAAACGCTTGATGCGCCGGCCGATCTCGAGATTCACCAGCGTCGTCGGGTCAGAGCGGACGCTGTCGTCCTCGATGAGCGGGGCATCACCGAAGTGGCGGAAACGTGCGCCGCCGAACCAGCCGCCCGGGTGCTGCACGGCGATGCCCAGGGACGCCACACGCTCCACTGCGCCCGGAATGCGATCGCCCGCCGGATCGAATTGATCGAAGCGGCTGCGGGACCAGGCCAGATCCGCATCCAGCGTGAGCCACTCTTTCGGCGTCACGTACACACCCAGCTCGAGGCCGCGGCGCTTGCTCGCGCGGTTTGCCTCGGTGGCGCCTGCATCGCCGACATAGAGCAGTTCGGAGTCGAGCTTCAGGGACCAGGCGGTCAGCGCGAGCTGCGTGTACGGCAGCAAGGCGGTGCGGATGCCGACCTCCGCACCGTGAGCGCGCACCATCGGGTTCACGCGGTCCGCGGCGGTCACACCGTCGGTCGGGTCCACCGTGATGGTGGTGCCGCGCGCATCGTTCTCGTGAAACCCGCGCCCGGCGTTCACGAAGAACTCCGTCTGCGCCCACGGGCCGAACACGAACGACAGCTTGGGGCTGGTGATGTCGTCGGACGCCGAGCCGCTGTTCGCGGCGAGATCGCTGCGCACGTCGAAGTCCGCGCGGTCGTGGCGCAGGCCGGCGATGAGGCGCAGCCAGTCGGTGGGCTGCAGCTGCTGCTCGACGTAGAAGCCGACGCCGAGCCGCTCGACCGAGTCCTCGCGGATCGTCGCCAGGCGAACGCGGTCGTCCGTGAGATACAGGCCCACGCGGCCGATGTCGTCGAAGCGCGATTCGATGCCGAACTTCAGCGTGCCGCGCAGGCCGCCGTAGTCAGTCTCGCGCCCGATCTCCGAGTGGAAACCGTAGGCCTTGCGATCGTCGAACTGCTCGAACTGGTCGCCGTTGTCGGCGTCGATCGCGTAGGTGAAGTTCGAGAACAGGTCGAGCTGATAGTCGAGCGCATACGCATTGGCATCCAGGCGCCACGCGCCGAAGGTCTTCTCCACTTCGTAGCCCAGCGAGTAGCGATGCGAATCGCCGCCGTTCGTCGGGTCGACGTAACCGAAGCGGTCGAGGAGGCCGGACGTCACCGCGCGCTCGGGCACCTGGTCCGTCGAGATCCAGTCGCCGTCATAGAACGACGCGGTGACCGCGTAGCCGTCCCCGCGCTCACCGTGCGAGTACCGCAGCACCGCGTTCACCTTGCGCAGATCCTCGTCCAGTCTCCACGGGCCGTCGGCGACGCCGTAGTCGAGTCCCCAGAGCAGGTCGCCGCCCCCCATCGACGCGGAGCCGGCCAGCAGCCCGCGCACGTAGGAGTCTTCGCCCACGGTGAGCGAGAGCAGATCGCCGTCGAGCGAGCGCCGATAGTGCAGATCCACGGCGCCCGCCGCCGAGAAGTTGCCTTCGTCCGCGTAGTACGTGCCCTTCTTGTACTCGATGCGATCGAGCAGCTCGGGAATGACGAAGTTGATGTCCGTGTAGCCCTGGCCGTGCCCGTGCGTGTGCATGTTCACGGGAATGCCGTCGACGCTTGTCGCGAGGTCCGTGCCGTGATCCAGGTTGAAACCCCGCAGGAAGTACTGGTTCGCCTTGCCGTCGCCGGCATGCTGGGTGACCACGAGCCCCGGGACGGTCTCGAGCAATTCGCCCGTGCGCATGACCGGGCGTGTCTCGAGCTGCGCGCGCGTCACCGTGCCCTGGCTGGAAGACTCCACCATGCCGATGAGGGTCTGACGGCGCGCGGTGACCACCACTTCCTCGAGATCGTTCGTCGGTATGCCCGCGGCGAACGCGGCGGGTGCGATGACGACAGCGATGATCGACGGATGGATGCGGCGCATGACGGACTCCTGCCTGATTCCCGGATTCTAAGGTTTGCCAGCGCCGTATGGCTGTGGAAATCCTGAGGCGCTTTCGGGTCTACCGGCAGGGTCTACGCGGGATGAAGACGCCTGGATGCATCAAACTACCGGGGGGATCACCCGGAAGTCGATCAATTCCAGCTCGTTGACCCGGTAGTGCTCCTTGCACTCTTCGTCGCTGCACAGGTCCGTGGACAGGTACTTCTTGTTGTCGTCGCAGAAGACGGTGACCACGCAGGCGCCGTCGCCCTGCTCGTCGGCGATTTCGAGCGCGCCCAGCAGGTTCGCGCCGGAACTGATGCCCACGGCGATGCCGAGCTCGCTCGCGATTCGCTGCGCCGCGACGATCGCATCGCCGTCCCACACATCGAGGATCCGGCCGAGCGTCGGCAGTTTCACGATCGACGGCACGAACTCGTCGCTGATGCCCTGGATGCGGTGCCGGCCCACCTTGTGGCCGGTGCGCAGCGTCGGGGAATTCGCCGGTTCGAGCGGATGCGCCGTCACGTTGCCGAAGGTCTCGCGCAGGTGCTGGGCCACGCCCATGACCGTGCCGCCCGTGCCAACGCCCGCCACGAACGCGGTCGGCGTGCGGCCCACCGTGGCGAGTTGCGCGGTGATCTCGGGCCCGGTGGTCTCGTGGTGCGCCTGCACGTTCGCCGCGTTGTCGAACTGCTGCGGGCGGAACACCCGGCCTGAGTCCCGCGCGAACTCGTCCGCCATGCGGATCGACCCCAGGAACCCGCCGAGTTCGGCGGATACGGGGATGACGGCGGCGCCCAGGCTCTGGATCACGAGCACGCGTTCGCGCGACATCCAGTCGGGCATGTAGATGCGCACCGGATGCCCGAGCGCGCGTCCGATGGCCGCGAAGGAGATACCAGTGTTTCCGCTGGTCGCTTCCGCGATCGCATCGCCCGGCTCGATCTCACCCGCCGCGTACGCGCGCTGCAGGATGTAGAGCGCCATGCGGTCCTTGATGCTGCCGGTGAAGTTGTAGGCCTCGTGCTTCGCGTACACGCGGTGTTCGCGCCCGCGATAGCGGCAGTGGATCTCGAGCAGCGGGGTGCCGCCGATGAGGCGGGCGAGCGCGACGAGTTTCTGCGTGTAAGGGGGCGCCGACATGCAGCCGAATATTACCGTACGTGCCTGTCGGCGCGGCGGATGCGCGCGCGAGAAAAATTTCTGCACATGACGTGCGCCGTGCATCCAGGACGCCGCGCGCACGTAGTCCCTGCGTAACCAACCTTCGCTCGTTGCGAATCCAGGGGAAACCAATGTCAATCAGCACTTCCAAGCTCGCACTCGGCATCGCCGCGGCGCTGTTGCCGTTCATGGCGGGGGCCTCGAGCCACCGCGAGGCACCCGCAATCACGCGCATGCCGACCGAAGACTCCACCGACTTCTATCTGTTCAACAGCTACGAGACCGGCCGCGACGGCTACGTCACGATCCTCGCCAACTACATCCCGCTGCAGCAGCCCTACGGGGGTCCCAACTATTTCGCCATGGATCCCGACGCGCTGTACGAGATCCACATCGACAACGATGGCGATGCCGTCGAAAACCTCACGTTCCAGTTCCGGTTCACCAACCGGCTGCCGAACGACAATCGCGGGCTGCGCCTGCCCGTGGGCGGTTCGAACGTCGCGGTGCCCCTCAAGAACATCGGCGGCGTCACCGCGGCCGACAACTCGAATCTCAACTTTCGCGAGTCGTACACGTTGACGGTCGTGCGCGGCGACCGGCGCCGCGGGACGGCTTCGCCGGTGACGAACGCGAGCGGCGGCACGACCTTCGGCAAGCCCTACGACTTCGTGGGCACGAAGACCTTCGGCAGCGTCGCAAACTACCGGACGTACGCGCATTCCTTCGTCTCCACGACCACCATCCCGGGCTGCAACATGCCGGGCCGCGTGTTCGCCGGCCAGCGCAAGGAAGGTTTCGCGGTGAACCTGGGTCCCGTGTTCGACCTCGTCAACTTCGTTCCCGTCGAAGGCGACAGCGCGCCGGGCGCCGGCGACGGCGGCGGCTTCCCGGGGGGCATCACGCAATCCGCGAACAACAACCAGGTCCGGGGCGCGAACGTCACGACGCTCGCCTTCGAAGTGCACAAGAGCTGCCTCACGGGCTCGGGCAATGGCGTGATCGGCGGATGGACGAGCGCCTCGCTGCGCCAGGCCCGCCTGCTGAACCCGGCCGCGACCTTCGCGCGCCCGGATGTCCAGGGCGGACCCTGGGTCCAGGTCTCGCGCCTCGGCATGCCGCTGGTCAACGAGGTGGTGATCGGCCTGCCCGACAAGGACCGCTTCAGCGCGAGCGAACCGCGCGCCGACGGCCAGTTCGCCACCTACGTGACGAACCCCACGCTGCCCGCGCTGCTCGACGCGCTGTTCCGCGGACCGGTCAACCAGACCCTGGGCACGAACATCGCCAACCTCGCGCCTAACAACCTGCCGCGCAACGACCTGGTCACTGCGTTCCTGACGGGCTTTCCGGGCGTCAACCAGATGTCGCGTGTGACGCCGTCCGAGATGACGCGGCTCAACACCGCGATCCCGGCGGTCGCTGCCACGGCGCAGAGCAACTTCGGCGTTGCCGGCGGCGATCTCGCGGGCTTCCCGAACGGCCGGCGTCCGGGTGACGACACCGTCGACATCGCGCTGCGCGTGGTCATGGGTCGCCTGTGCTATCCGCTCACCGTTGGCGGCAGCAACGTCGATCTCGGGCTGTGCAATGCCGGCAACGCGCCGGTGGGCAATGTGCCGTTCACCGACGGTGCGCCGGTCTCGGCGGCGGACTTCTACACGACCTTCCCCTATTTGATGACGCCGCTGCCCGGCGCGGGAGGCTGACATGACGCACGCGCGAAAGACTCTATGTGCGACGCTCGTGGCCACGACACTGGTCGTGGCCGCCTGCAGCAGCTCCGATTCACGTCCACCAACTCCTGCGGCCAATACGGCGCCCGTGGTGGCCGCGATCGCCGACCAGTCGGTGAACCAGGACACGACGGTGGGTCCCATCACCTTCGCGATCTCCGATGCCGAGACGGCCGCGGATCAGCTGGCCGTGGTCGCCACGGCCAGCGACGGGACGATCTTCTCGCCCGAGGGAATCGTTCTCGGGGGAACCGGCGGGAGCCGGACTCTCACGCTGACGCCGCTCGAACAGCGGACCGGCACGGCGACGATCGGCGTGTTCGTGAGCGATGCGGGCGGCGTCTCCTCGACTCGGTTCTTCACGGTGGCGGTCAACGCGCGCAGCGCATCGTTCCGCGACGCGACGATCGACACCTACGCGAAGGCGGAGAGCGCGGAACCGACGCCGGTCAACGGCTTCACCTTCGCGCAGGACGCGGAGGATTCGGCGGCGTTCGCCGACCTCGTCCCGCCCGAGCAGCCGTGATGTCCTCGTGAAGAGTCCGGCTCGCCTCCTGGCGGTGCTGGCGTTCGCCGCCGCGGTGTCATCCGCGGCGGCGAGCGAACGGTTCGTTCCCGCCGATCCGGCATTCGTCGTCGCGAACGTCTCCGAGACAGTGCCCGACGACGCATTGCGGCCACTGGTCGACGCCTGGCGACGGAGTCCGGACGACGGGACTGCCGTGTTGCTCGCCACCGAGTTGCTGGCCAGGGCGCACGAGCGGCGCGAGCCGATGTTCGTCGGCCGTGCCGAGGCGGTGCTGGCCACACGTGCGGCGCGGCCCGGCGCGAGCGGGGCGGTGCTCAGGCTCCATGCGCAAACCCTTCAATACCGGCACGATTTCACCGGCGCGGCGCGGCTGCTCGACGCCGTGCTGGACGCGGATCCGCGCGACCAGGTCGCGCGCACGCTGCGCGCCTCGGTGCGGCTCGTGCGCGGCGACTTCCCCGGCGCACGCGTCGACTGCGCGCAGTTGGCGGGCACGGGCGGCGCGCAGGCACGCGTCGGCTTCGCCTGTCTCGCCGAGGCGATGGCTGGCGCCGGCGACATCGGGCCCGCGCGCGCATTGCTCGCGGCCATCCGGCCGGCGGCATCGGCCGCGGATGCCTATCTACTGGCGGTGCGCGGCGAGCTCGGCGAACGTGCCGGCGACCCGGATGCCGCGATCGCCGACTACTCCGCGGCGCTCGCGCTCGCGCCGCACGACGACTCGATCCGGGCGGCGCTGTCCGACGCACTGGCAGCGCGCGGCCGCGCCGCGGAAGCCTTTGCCCTGCTCGAGATCGATCGGCCTGCCGTCGCCTTGCGCGTGCGCCGTGCCCTGGTCGCACCGGCGGACCGGCGCCCCCGCCTCGCCGCGGATGCGGCCGAATGGCTCGCGCTCGAGTCGGCGCGCCACGATGCCCGGCACGATCGGGAGGGCGCCTTGCTCGCGCTCGGCCAGGACGATGCCGCCCGCGCATTGGCCGCGGCCCGCGCGAATTTCCAGAACCAGCGTGAGCTGTCGGACGTGCGGGTGCTCGCGCGCGCCGCCATCGCAGCCGGCGATCGCGATGCTCAGAACGACCTGCGGCGCTGGCTCCTGACCACCGGCTTCCGCGACGTCGTGACGGAAAGGATTCTCGGCGTCGCCACGGGCGGCTAGAGTGTGTCGATGATCCGGATGCTGCGGTCGACGCTGGTTTGTGTGGCGCTGTCCCTCGCCGCGGGCGCGCCCGCGTTCGCGCACTCGACGAGCACGAGTTTTCTCGCGATCACCGTCCCCGAAGCAGACGCTCCGGTCGCTCTGCGCTGGGATCTCTCTCTGCACGACGTCGTCTGGATCGTCTACATCGACCAGGATTTCGACGGCAACGTCACGTGGGCGGAAGTGCAAGCCTCGCAGGCAACGCTCACGAGCGCGCTGTTGCGCGAGATCGCGCTGACGCGCGGCGGCGCCCCGTGCGTGACGACGGTGCGCGATGTCGCGCTCGCCGAGCGGCTCGAGCAGAACTACCTGTCCGTCGCGCTCGAAGCGCGCTGCCCCCGGCCGGGACTGCTCGGCGTCAGCGGCACGCTGTTCATGACGGGCAATGCATCGCAACGCGTGCTCGTCGACGCGCAGCGCGGTGAGGAGACGATCGACGGCGTCATCGGTGCGAATGCGCCGCGCTGGGTCGAGCCGGAGCGCGTCTCCGCGTGGCGCAGCTTCGTGCGTTTCATCGGCGAAGGCGTGTGGCACGTGGCAATCGGCTACGATCACATCGCGTTCGTCCTGCTGCTGCTGTTGCCGTCGGTCCTGCGTCCGGTGAATGGCAAGTGGCAGGGGCAGGAACGGCTCGCCAGCGTCGCGCGCGACCTCGCGATGATCATCACCGCTTTCACCATCGCGCACTCGACGACGCTGGCGCTCGCGGTCACCGGGACCGTGAAGCTGCCTTCCCAGCCGATCGAGATCGCCATCGCCGCGTCGATCGCGGTCGCCGGCGCGATCAACCTGTTGCCGCGTCTGTCGCGCGCGCGGTTGCCGATCGCCTTCGGCTTCGGGCTCGTGCACGGCTTCGGTTTCGCGAACGTGCTGGGCGAGCTGGACAAGCACGGCGCGACGCTGCTGCCGCTGCTCGGCGGCTTCAACATCGGCGTGGAGGTCGCACAGCTCGCCATCGTGGCGCTGGTCCTGCCGTTCATCTATGCAATGCGGACTCGCGCCTGGTACGCGTCGGGTGTGATGCCGTTCGGATCGTGCGCGCTGGGGGCGGCGGGGCTGGTGTGGATGTTCCAGCGGCTGTAGCCGGAAGGCTGGGAGAAAAGGGGTCAGATCTATTTTCTCGCGCCGCGCGAGAAAATAGATCTGACCCCTTTTCTCCGACCCCTAGCTGCGCCTCTGCTTTAGTGCTTTGCGGCCGGAAGCCGTCAGGATCCCCGTGTAGCCGTAGACCCGGTTGTCCGGGCAGGAAATCACCTGCGCGTCGATCGTCGACGGCGCGAAGCCCACTTCCATCATGGCTTCGTGCATGTCGTCGATCGTGAGGTTCGAACCCGGGAACATCCGGTCACCGCACTTGTACGCCTGGCACTGGTGCAGCGCGTGGATGATGAACGTGCCGCCCGGCTGCAGCATCGACGTCACGTTGCGCAGGCAGCGGCGGAACATCGCGGGATCGCTCGAGATCGCGTCGATGCAGAAGCCCGTGATGATGAGGTCGTAGAAATGGTCGCGCGTCGGACCCAGCGGTTGTTTCAGCCGCGCGTCACTCACGTAGAGCCCGCGCACGACTTTTCGGGTCAGCGCTTCACGCCGCAAGACATTGTCGAGATCCGCGCGCGCGCTGCCTTCGCAGGAGAGGACGTACTTGGTGAAGCGCTTCCATTCGGGATTGGCTTCGTCTGCGCACAACCACTCGCGCGCCTCGGCGAGGTTGTCGGCGAGCCAGTCCGCCATATCGATACGAAATGCATACTTCGACGCCGCGATCGCGCGATGCAGGGTGGGACCGCAGCCATACTCGAGTCCGCGGCCGAATCGCGCGCGCGCCGCGCGCAGCACGTCGATCTGGTAGGCGAGGACGGCTTGCTCGTCCGGGAGCACCACTTCGCTGTAATAGGTCTGGAAGTAGTCACGCGCCCGCCATTCCGAGTAATCCGCGACCACGGGATTTCTCGTCGTGCTTCCGTCCACCACTGTGTGTTCCCCGCTAGTCCGTAAGTTGTTTTCACAGGTCTTTGTCAAAGACCTTATGTAAGAGCGTACTGACGTCGACGAATATTCAGTAGCCGTCCGACCCTTGAGGAAAACCCCGGAAAACGCGCAACGGGTGCAAAAAGGTGGTGATTTCCTGCAGCCTGGCGTCCGGCTGATGAAAATTGGGGGAGATGGATCAACGTGCGGCGTCGGCCCGCTGCTGACAATAATCGGTCATGAACGCCCGCCCCGAAATCGCCGAACAGCGTTCGGCCCTCGAGCTCGCCCAGGCGGCCGTGTGGGACTGGCATCTCACCGACGATCGCTTCGAGATCGATGAGGCGTGGCTGCGCGCCGTCGGCGCCGATGCGAGCGAAGGGTCGCTGACCGCGGAGCAGTGGAAGCGGCGCATCCATCCCGACGATCTCGGTGCGTTCCTCGCGGCCACCGAGTCCTGTCAACACGGCGGCGATCGTTTCGAATGCGAGTACCGGTTGTTAGCCGCCGCGCACCGCTGGCTGTGGGTGCTGCACCGCGGCCGCGTCGTGCAACGCGCGCGCGACGGCGCGGCGCTGCGGATCACCGGTTTGCTGCTCGACATCGACCGGCGCAAGAGCGAGGAGGTCGCGCGCAGCGACAGCGAGTCGCGGCTCGCGACCGCGCTGTGGGGGGCGCGCGCCGCGTTCTGGCAGTGGCACGTCCCGAGCAACTCGCGCACCGCGAGCCCGTTGTGGCTCGCGATGACCGGGTACTCGCGCGCGCAGTGGGAAGCGATGCCGAACCCGTGGTTCACCAATCTGCATCCCGACGATCGCGAGCGAGTCGATCGACATTTGCACGAACACGCGCAGGGCGTGCGCGACTCCGTCGAGTTCGAGTACCGCTTCCAGTCCGCGGGCGGCGAGTACCGCTGGATGCTCGATCGCGGACGCGCGGTCGAGTGGGATCTGCAGGGACGGCCGGTGCTCGTCATCGGCGTCACGCTCGACGTCGACGCCGCGAAGCGCGCCGAAGCGCACCTGCGCTCGAGCGAATCGATGCTCGAGACGGCGGCATGGGGTGCCGGCATCGGCCTGTGGGAAACGAACTTCACGACCGACAAGACGCGCTGGTTCAACGACTGGTGTGATCGCCACGACATCGATCCCTGCGACGGCGACGAACACGTCACGCGCTGGGACGACAACCTGCACCCGGACGAAGGGCCGGAAGCGACGCGGAAGTTCTGGGAACACGTCAACGGCAAGGCCGAGTACTACGACGCCGAATACCGCATCAAGACGCGCGCCGGCGTCTGGCGCTGGGTGTTCGAACGCGGCCGCGTCGTCGAGCGCGATGTCCAGGGGAAAGCCGTCCGCATGCTCGGCGTGTGCATGGATCTCGACGAGACGAAGGTGGCCGAGCGCCGCGCCAACGCGCGCAACGAACGCGTGGAAGCCGCCCTGCAGCTCACGACCGCCGGCGTGTGGGACTGGGACGTCGAGAACAACGCCACCAACCACACCGACGGCTACTACCGCGTCTTCGGCGTCGACCCCGCGTTCGGTCGCGCCAACATCCACACCTGGCGCCAGGTGCTGGGAACCGACCCCGACGGCGCGATCGAGAATTTCCGCAACCGGCTGCGCAACGTCGACCCGTCTGCCCAGGTCCTGGAAACCGAGTATCGGTTCCGGCACACGGACGGCAGTTGGCACTGGGCACTGGACCGCGCCTTCGTCGTCGATCGCGCGCCCGACGGCACGACGCGCCGCGTGCTCGGACTCGTCGTCGACATCACGGCGCGCAAGGTGCTCGAGACCGCGCTGTCCGCCTCTGACCAGCGCTTCCGCGCGATCGGCCGCGAGCTGCGTTGCGTGGTCTACGAGATCGACGCGGACACGGGGCTGTCGACCAGCGAGGGCGCGGAACGGGTCCTCGGGTATTCGCCGGGTGAGCTACCGCGCGCGGCGGATTGGGCCGCGCTCGTGCACCCGAACGATCAACCGCAGCTGCGTCAATGGTTCGACCGCTCGGCCGAGACGATGGTCACGGTCCAGTACCGTATCCGCCATCGCGACGGCCACTACGTGACGCTGCTCGACTCGCCCTGCCTGGTGCGCGACGCGGCAGGCAAGGTGTTGCGCGTCGTCGGCGTGGCCATCGACATCAGCGAGCGGGCGCGCGCGCAGGAAGCCTTGCGGGCGTCGCAGGAAATGCTGCAGATCGTCGCGGCCGGCACCGACGACTGGCTCTACCTCGTCGACGCCGACCGGCGCGTGCAGTTTCTCAATCGTTGCATGCATTCGCTGCCGCAGGATCAGGTGATCGGGCGCCGCATCGACGAGCTGGCCGAAATGGAGGATCGCGAGCCCTTGCGTGTCGCGATCCAGAAAGTGCTGGACACCGGCATGGCCGTCGACATGCAGCTCGGCGGCGACCCGGAGGAGCAGCGCTACTTCGATGCGCGGATCCGCGCCGTGAGTTCCGCGAACGGCATCACGGGCGCGGTCATCAACGTCACCGAGATCACGGATCGACAGGCTGCGATGCGTCTGCGCGAAACCCAGGCGCGCATGTTCGAGCTGCTGCACGAGGGCGTCGTGGCGATCGACGGAGACAACATCATCCGGATGGCCAATCCCGCGTTCGAACGCATGTTCGGGTTCGCCCCGGGGACAGCCGTCGACACTTCGATCGACGACCTCATCGCGCAGCCCGGCGCACTGCGCCGGGAGCGCATCGAGCCCCACCTGATGGGTCCGGCCGGCGATCGGGCCGGGCCGGCGCCCGTCGAGTTCAAGTGCCGCCGCCGTGACGGCTCCGTGTTCGACGCATCTTTCGTGGCGACGGTCACGCACGTCGACGGCAAGGCGCATCGCCTGGCGGTCATCACGGACGTGACGGAGCGTCGTGGTCTCGAGCGCGAGATCCTAGAGATCGCCGGACGGGAACAGTTGCGCATCGGCTCGGACCTGCACGACGGGCTCGGGCAAGACCTTACGGGTGTTGCGTTGATGTTGCGGTCCGTGGTCGCGCAGCTCCGGAAGGAGAACTCGTCGGCGCGCGCCGACGTCGAGGACATCATCAGCCTCGTCAACGGTGCGATCGAGAGCACGCGCGCCATGGCGCGCGGCCTCGCCCCGGTGGGAGCGGATCGCGGCGGCCTGATCGCGGGATTGCAGTCGATGGCCGTGCGCGGCATGGAGCGCTACGGCGTGCGTGCGCAGTTCAATACGTCACTGCAGGAACCGCTGACGCTCGATGATGGTGCCGCGACGCACCTGTACCGGATCGCGCAGGAGGCTTTCACCAACGCCATCCGCCACGGCCGCGTCACACAGGTCACGATTTCCCTCGCCACGGCAGAAGGCTCTTTGACCCTCAGCGTTCAAGACAACGGTAGGGGTTTCGATGAACGAAACGCCAGCAGCAACGGCATGGGCATGAAGCTCATGCGCTATCGCGCGCAGATGCTCGGCGGAGACGTGACGATCACGAACAACAAGGGCGGCGGAGTCGTCGTCTGTTGCACTTGCCCGCATCGCGCGGCGCTCGCGGATTCCGTGCCGCGCGGCGGCTTTCCGCTCAAGGATTGAAGATCGGGTCTCGACTGGCCTAACTATAGGGATGTTTACGTAGGTTTGAGGATTGACGCTCTGCCACATCCTCGTATGATTCAAACCTAATAAAGGGGCGTAGGGGAGCAACCATGACCGCAGCGATGGCTACCAAACGCCAGATTCTGATCGTCGACGACCACCCCATCGTGCGTCAGGGCCTGCGGCGGATGTTCGAGGCGGAGGCGGATCTGGCGGTGTGTGGCGAGGCCGACAGCGAGCCGGCCGCCCGCGAGGCCATCCGCGCGAAGAAGCCCGACATCGTGGTGGTCGACCTGTCCCTGGAGCGCGGCGACGGCATCGAGCTGGTCCGGCAGATGCACGCCGAGATGCCCGAGCTGCGCATGCTCGTGCTGTCGATGCACGACGAGACGATATACGCCGAGCGCCTGCTCGCGGCCGGCGCATGCGGGTACATCATGAAGCAGGCGGCGTCCGATCAGCTGTTGATCGCGGTCCGGCGCGTGCTCGATGGCCGCACCTACGTCAGCGAGACGGTGCAGCGTTCACTCGACCAGCGCGCGGGCGAAAGCCGCTCCGAGACGAACGACCCCGTCGCCCGTCTCTCGAACCGCGAGGTGCAGATCCTCAACATGATCGGCCGCGGCATGAGTTCGCGGGAGATCGCCCAGGAGTTCACGCTGTCGGTCAAGACCATCGAATCGCATCGCCAGACCATCAAGCACAAGCTGGGCCTCGCGACCAACAGCCAGCTGCTGCAGTACGCGATGAAGTGGTTCAGCGGCGGCACGCAGCGGAGCTAGCTCGAGGGTCTGCGTCACGCGTCGGAGAACACCGTCGAAGCGGCGGCGACCGTGATGGGGGTGTCCCTCCTTCGCCTCCTCTACGGACGCCATTCGAGGAAGTAGACTGCGGTCCGCGCGACCGCCTCCCTCTTCATCCCCGGTCCTCCCCATGAATTGCATGTTGCTGATTTACCGGCTTTTTCTGCCGCGTTTCAAACCCATGACGTCTGGACTCCCTCTAAGTTGCAGTGACGGAGGAACAGACGCTTGGCCGACGGTTCGACAGCCCGCATGACGACCGCAGATGAAGGCAGGGCCGACACGGTCATCGGCTTCGACGCCGCGCTGATCGAGCGCGCGCGCAAGGGCGACTCGCGGGCGTTCGAGCGTCTCTACCGCGATCACGTCGGCCGGGTCCACGGGCTGTGTCTGCGCATGACGCGCAATCCCGATACTGCGGCGGACTGCACGCAGGATGCCTTCATCAAGGCGTGGAAGGCGCTGCCGCGGTTCGAAGCCCGGAGTTCGTTCTCGACGTGGCTGCATCGCATCGCCGTAAACACGGTGCTCGAGCGGCGGCGCGGGCCGGCCAAGGCCGAGATCCTCGTCGAGGACTCCACGGTGTACGAGGAAGCCGTCACGGTCTTCGACTCGCCCGTCGAAGAGGAAGAGCTCGAGGCGGCGATCGATTCCCTGCCGCAGGGCGCGCGCGACGCGCTCCTGCTGTGCGGCGTGTATGGCTACGAACATTCGGAAGCCGCGTCGATGCTCGGCATCGCCGTCGGCACGTGCAAGGCGCAGCTCCACCGGGCGCGCGGGCTGCTGAAGGACAGATTGGAAAGAGGTGTGAGATGAACGAGCGACGCGTGACGCGACTCGATGAACTGGCGCGGGATGTTCCTCCGGCGCGGGACCTGTGGCCCGCCATCTCCGCCGCGATTGCCGAATCGACGGCGGCGGAACAGGCCGGGACGGTGGCCACGACGGCATCGCGCCGCTCGTTCTGGCGGCCGACTTCCGCCCTGGCGGCCGCCGCGGCGCTGGTCGCGTTCGGCGTGTTCCTGGGAATGCAGTTCGGCAACCGCCCGGTGGTGATGCCGTTGGCATCGGCCACGAGCGATCCCGCGGTGGTCCCGGCGTCGCTGCAGCGTGACGCGGCGTATCGCCAGCAGCGCGACGAACTGTTCAAGCAGGTGGAGGTGCGGCTGAACGCCATGTCGCCGGCCGAACGTGACAAGGTTGCGGGCAGCCTCGCGACATTGCGCCGTTCCATCAACGAGATCGAAGCCGCGCTCGGCCGCGATCCGGCGAACGTGTTGTTGCAAGAGTTGTTAGTGAGTTCCTGCCAGGAGGAAATGCGCGCGCTGACCGCGGTGCGCGACTCCGGCAACCAGGAGACGTGATCATGAGAGTGTCCAGAATCGTTCGCCGCTCCGGTTTCGTCGCGCTGGCGCTGCCGCTCGCGGTGGCTTGCAGCGCCGGCTCCGTCGAGCGCCGGGTTCCCGCCGATGCCAATGGTGAAGTGGTGATCTCCAATGTGTCCGGCACGATCGACGTGCGCGGCTGGGACAAGAACGAGGTTCTCGTCACCGGTCAGCTAGACGAGGGCGTGGAGCGTCTCGACGTCGAGTCGAGCGGCGGACGCGTCATCGTGAAGGTCGTGCTGCCGAGAGGCCACGTGCGCAGCGGCGACGCCACCATCGAAGTCCAGGTTCCCAAGAACAGCGTGGTCGAGGTGTCGGCGGTCAGCGCCGACGTCTCCTCGCGCGGCGTTCTCGGCACGCAGCGTCTCAAGAGCGTCAGTGGCGAAGTCACCGCCGACATCAATGGCGACGACTCCGAAGCGCGCTCGGTGAGCGGCGACGTCACCGTGCGCGGCAGCGGGCGCCCGATCTCGCTGCGGGTCAGCTCGGTGAGCGGCAGCCTCGATCTCTCGAACACCGCGGGCAAGATCGACCTGGTCACGGTGAGCGGCGATGCGCGCGTGCAGATGGGCGAGAGCAGCGAGATCCGCGGCCGCACGACCTCGGGCAATCTCAACGTGCGCGCCAAGCTCACGCGCGACGGGCGTGTCGACGTCGAGGGCGTGAGCGGCGACATCACGCTCAACCTCGTGGCGCCCGGCGGCGTGTCCACCGAGATCGAGTCCTTCAGCGGCGACATCGAGGGCTGCCTGGCCGAGGGCAAGGTCGTCAACACGAGCAAGTACGGTCCCGGCAAGCGCCTCACGATCCGCACGGTCGAAGCGGGCGCGCGGGTGCGTGCGAAGACGCTGTCGGGCGACGTCGAGATCTGCGACCGCTGACCTTCCTTCCGCCCGCGCCCGGTACAATGCGGGCCTCGTGCGCGTTCTCAAATGGATCTCCCTGGTCATCGCGGGTCTCGTCGTGCTGCTGTTCGTCGCAGTGCTCGTCCTCGTGCGGGTCATCGATCCGAACGGCTTCAAGCCGCAGATCGAAGCGGCGGTCGAGGACGCCACCGGCCGCGAATTCTCGCTGGTCGGTGACATCGAACTCGGCGTCTTCCCCTGGGCGTCACTGCGCACGGGTGAAGGCCAGTTCGGCAATGCGCCGGGATTCGGCGCCGAACCCATGGCCCGGTGGAAGAGTGCGGAGGTCGGTGCGAAGCTGATCCCGCTGTTGCGGGGCGAGCTCGTCGCGCGTCGCGTGCGTCTCGACGGCGCGGATGTGCGCCTGGTGCGTCGCGCCGACGGTCGCGCGAACTGGGAAGGCATCGGCGGCGACGCGCCGCAGGACCCGGATGCGCAGCCCATGAAATTGCACATCGACGGCGTCGAGCTGAAGAACAGCCGCGTGTCGTTCGTCGATGAAGCCGCTGCGCGCACGGTCGTGGTCGAGAAACTCGAGCTGACGACGGACGAGATCGCAGAGGGCACGCCGTTCACGGACACGCTGCTCGACGGCGTGCTGCATACGGATGGCTTCGCGCCGGCGGGCGTGTCGTTCGGATTGCGAGTGCCCAGGGCCGACATCGCCTGGGATCTGTCGAAGATCGCGATCCCGGAATTCGAGATCACCCTCGATGCGTTCGAGGCGACGGGTGGAGTGAACGGTGCGCTGGGCGAGCCGGTGCGTCTCGCGGGTTCGATCGCGACAAACGAGTTCGATCCGCGCGCCTTGCTCGCCTCCGTCGGCACGGCGTTGCCGAAGACGACCGACCCCATGGCCCTGGGCAAGATGAAGGCCGCTACGACGTTAAGCTTCGACGCGGGTGCGATCTCACTCGAATCGCTCACGCTGGACGTCGACGAGACTCACTTCGCCGGAAACTTCCGGCGCGGCGCCGGCGACGCCGCCGTCGGCGAATTCGCCCTGAAGGGCGATTACCTCGACATCGCGCGCTACCTGCCACCGCCGGATCCCGCGAGCGAACCATTCGTGCTGCCGACGGCGCTGCTCGCGGCGCTGAAGTTGCGCGGCTCGATCGAACTTGAGCGCGCGACGCTCGACGACGTCGAGATGAAGGGTGTGACCTTGCGGCTGGTGCTCGACGAGAAAGGCCTGCGCAGCGAGGGCACGGAATGACACTGGCCCCGCGACTGCTCGAGTGGCATGCGCATGCCGGGCGGCACGATCTTCCCTGGCAGAAGCTGCGCAGCGCCTACCGGGTCTGGGTCTCGGAAGTGATGTTGCAGCAGACCCAGGTGAGCACGGTGATCCCGTACTTCGAGCGATTCATGTCCCGATTCCCGGACGTGCGCGCCCTGGCCGACGCCGCCGACGACGAGGTGATGCATCTGTGGACGGGGCTGGGGTATTACGCGCGCGCCCGCAATCTGCTGCGCGCGGCGCGCGTGATTCGCGACGAGTACGGCGGCCGCTTTCCGACGACGCTCGCGGCGGTCATGGAACTCCCGGGCATCGGGCGTTCGACGGCGGGCGCGGTACTCGCGCTGTCCGCGGACCAGCGGCATCCGATCCTCGACGGCAACGTGAAACGCGTGCTCGCCCGGTACTTCGGCATCGACGGCGCGCCCGACGAGGCCGCGACGCTGGCCAGACTCTGGCGATGCGCGGAGGAGAACACGCCCGCCGTCGATGTCGCGACGTATACGCAGGCGATCATGGACCTGGGCGCGACCGTGTGCGCACGCAAGCCTCGCTGCGAAGTGTGCCCGTTGATGGCCGATTGCCGGGCACGCATCGAGGGTCGCGCCGCGATATTGCCCGCGGCGAAGCGCAGGAAGGCGCAGCGGCGGCGACGAAGTGCCGTCATGCTCGTCGCGCGAAACGCGGGCAAGGTGCTGCTGGTGCAGCGTCCAGCGAACGGAATCTGGGGCGGACTGTGGTGCCTGCCGGAGTTCGCCGATCGCGAAGCCGCGGCGGCCTACGCGGCGTCTGAGCTCGTCGCGACCGACACGGCGGAGCCCTTGCCGGAGATCGAACACAGCTTCACGCACTTCGATCTCGTGATCACGCCCGTCATGGTCCGGTGCGCCGCCGCATCCCGGGTGCACGATGGCGACTCGTTGTGGTATGACCCCGCTTCGCCCGCGCGCATCGGTTTGCCCGCGCCCATCCTCACGTTGCTCGGTAGTTTGACGACGGAAGCCACGACATGACGCGAACGGTGAACTGCGTGCTCCTGAAGCAGGAGCTGCCCGGCCTCGACAAGCCGCCCTATCCGGGCGAGCTCGGCAAGCGCGTCTTCGAGCACGTATCGAAGCAGGCGTGGCAGCAGTGGGTGCGGCACCAGGTGATGCTGATCAACGAGTACCGGCTGACGCCGATCGATCCCGCACACCGCAAGCGGCTCGAATGGGAGATGGAGAAGTTCTTCTTCGGTGACGGGTCGGAGAAGCCGAAGGAGTTCAAGGCGCCCGGCCAATGAACGCCGGCCCGTCACCGGGCCGGCGTTCTCCGTGGTGGGCGCGGCCCCTGACTAGAACTTCCCGGCCTGGAAGTCCGCGAAGGCCTGCATGATCTCCTCGCGCGTATTCATCACGAACGGGCCGTAACGCGCCACGGGTTCCTTGAGCGGCCGGCCCGCGACCAGGATCGCCCGCGAGCGCGGCGCGCGTCCCTGCAGCCGGACCTCGGTGCCTTCGCCCAGCACCGCGAGTTCCTGCGCGCTGATCGTCGCCGCTTCACGCCCGATTCCCACCGACACGCCGCCTTCGTACACGTACACGAACGCGGAGTGTCCGGCGGGCACCGGCAACTCGAAGTCCGATCCGGCGTCGAGACGGATGTCCATGTACGTCGGATCCGTCGCCGGCTGCTTAACCGGGCCGGTCGCGCCGTCCAGCGTGCCCGCGATCACCTTGACGTTGACGCCGGGCTTGTCCACCACCGGCAGGTTCGCACCGGAGAATTCCTGGTAGTTAGGCGCCGCCATCTTGTCTTTCGCAGGCAGGTTCATCCACAGCTGGAAGCCGCGCATCCTGCCCTCGGTCTGCTCGGGCATTTCCGAATGCACGATGCCGCGGCCGGCGGTCATCCACTGCACGGCGCCCGGTTCGAGCACGCCCTCGTGACCGTGGTTGTCCCTGTGACGCATGCGTCCGTCGAGCATGTACGTCACCGTTTCGAAGCCGCGATGCGGGTGCTCCGGGAAGCCGGCGATGTAATCCTCGGCCTTGTCCGTGCCGAACTCGTCGAGCAGCAGGAACGGATCGAGGTCGGGCAGCTTGGGCTGGCCAATCACGCGGGTGAGCTTGACCCCCGCGCCGTCGGACGCAGGCATGCCGCGCAGCGTCTGTGTGACCGCCCTCGGGATCGAAGGAGTGGAGATTCCAGAGGCCTGGTTTGAAGTGTTCATGGTCGGCCCGTTGTGGGGATGCGACACCCGGAATCAAGCGACGGCCCAGGCCCGGATCCGGCGGATTTCCGCCTCTCCGAGCCCGAGCGAGTGCAGGAAATCCGCATGCGCATCCGGCATCGTTTTCTCGAAGTGGGAGTGCCACTGCCGCATGTCCGCATCGCCCATGCCGATCGCACGGAACATCTCGGTCCAGGTGTCTTTCGTCAGCGCGCGCCGGCGGCGGCGGGTCGACAGCTCGAGCAGCGACAGCACCACGCGCTGCTGCGCGCGCAACGTCGCGACCCTTTGATTGAGCAACGCGATCTGTGCTTCGAGGACGTCGCCCAGCGGTGCGCCCGAATCGAGCACGCGGCGGATGTTCAGGAGCGACAGCCCGGCCTCGCGCAATTCCATGATGCGAGCGAGGCGCGCGCCGGCCTCGGTGCCGTAGACGCGATAACCCGCGGCCGATCGGCCCGATGGCCTGAGCAGGTTCAGCCGGTGATAGTGGAGGAGCGTGCTGCGCGAAAGTCCATGGCGCCGCGCGAAGGCGGTGACCGTCAGCGTGGCATCCCGGGTCTGTTGTCGGCGAACCATGCGTTCATGCTCCCTTCCCAGAAAGACATGGTCTCGAGCCAGTCGCTTTCCCGGAAAGAGGCGAGTATCTCGCCGGAAGCGCTGTCCGTGGGAGTGTGCGCATAGACGATGCACACCGCCGTGTCGCCGTCGAGATGGCGGCCCAGCGAGATCTCGATGTGGACGAGGATCCGGTCGGATTGCCAGCGCGCGAAGGCGATGCGCCGGGGCGGGTCGTACTCCGTCACCAGCCAGGTGGCGCCGCGGGCCTCGAAAACCGCACCCCGCTCCGCGACACCCGACGCGCTGTGGATCATGCGGGCGTCCCAACCGGGCAACCATTGCTTCTCGCGTTCGGGGCAAAGCAGCGGAAACACGTCCTCCGCGGGGGCGTGGATGCGCTGGACGAAGGTGCGCGTGACACGCGCGGACATGACGGATGGGTTCATGCCGCGCAGCCTGAACCGTGAAGCCGTAGACGGGTCAAGCGCTCCGTCAGCCGAACATGAGCGCCGAGGCCGTCCGCTCCGCGGAAGCCGGCACGAAATGGCCGCCGGCGTTCTCGCTGCAATTCGTGATCTCGCCCACGAGGACTTCGCGGCCGTCGCTGTAGAGGTCGACGCGCACGAAGGAGAACTGCGCACTCAGTCGCCGGGCGACCTCGAGCATCTCGTCCAGGTTGTCGGGCCGCGGGAAGCTGCCGGCCGCGCGAGGATAGATGATCGAGAAATCGAGCTCATTCCAGCCGATGTCGAAGTACTTGCGCGTGTGGTTGACGTAACGGTCGACGTCGACCTGGACGATCTTCGGCTGTCCGTTGAAGCAGAAGATCTTGAAGTCCTCGACGTTCGTGGCGCCGAAGATCAGCGGTTCCACGATCACCTTCGGTTTCAGGCGCCGGTAGTTCCGCTCGCGGCCGACTTTGTAATAGTTGATCGCGAACCAGCGCTTGATGCGCTCGCGGTCCACCGTCTGGCCGCCGCGGCGCAGGATCACGTGCGAACTCGCATGCGTCGGCTTGATGCAGCAGTCGGCCGGGAAGTCGTACGCATCGATTTCCGCCGGGCTGCGCAACACCGCGATTGTCGGCACGTTGTACCGGTCGCCGACGGTCGCCTTCACGTACTGCTTCACGTGCTCTTTGTCCGAGACGAACACGCGCAGCGGATCGTCGATCTCGTCGGAGGTCTTCACGCGAAACCACATGTCGTTCCACAGAGGCGCGCCGTTCGGCAGGCGGCCGTGTTTGCGGAAGAACAGGAGGCGGTGGTACAGCCGGTCGCCCGAGGGCGTCTGCGGCAGGAATCGCTTCAGGCGCGGCAGCGCAAACTCCAGCGCACCACGGATGGCAGTGGACATCGATCTCTCTCCGGGAAGTCGGGCGAAAGCTTGGCGCGACTCTTCCGGCCGCGCTGTAGGAATTCTGGACACTCGGCGAGTGAACGCATTCCCACCGGATCAATGGGTTATGAAGCCCCTTCCTTGACGAGGCGTTGCCCGGCGGCTGTAATACGCGCCCCCCGGATCCGGGGGGTTTCCCAGATGGCCGGGTAGCTCAGTTGGTAGAGCAGCGGATTGAAAATCCGCGTGTCGTTGGTTCGATTCCGACCCCGGCCACCATCTCCTTCCGCGCCAGGACCCCATGAACCCCGAATGGATCGGCTACATCGCCGCGACGCTCACCAGCGCCTCTTTCATCCCGCAAGCCGTCATGACCATCCGCACGCGCGACACGCGCAGCATCTCGCGCGGGATGTACGTCATCTACACGGTCGGAATCGCTTTCTGGCTCGTGTACGGAATCGCGCTCGATTCCTGGCCGATGATCTACGCCAACGTCGTGACGCTCGGTCTCGCGATCACGATCCTGGTACTCAAACTGCGCTACGGCTGATCAGCGCAACGCCGGCTGCTGCAGGCCGGACACCACGCGTTCGCGCAGCGTGACGCTGCCGCTCAGGAATCCTGACGAACCGACTTCCATCGCATAAAGAAGCACGCGCGCGCCTTTTTCCTCGCGCATCGTGGTTGGCGGCCCGAGTGTTTCGATGACCTCGAGCTCCCCCATGCCGATGCGGATCCGGCGCCACTTCCCGGCATCGACCCATGCGGTCGAGTCCCCCGGACGCGCCGCGGGCGCGACCCCGCGTTCGGCCGGGCGTTCGGGACGTACACGCTCCAGTTCGGCGATCTGTCGCGACAGCGAGAGCACCTGCCGCTGCAGATCGCGGACTTCCCGCTCGAGTTGATTGACGCGCAGTTCGTCGGCCGCGAGGGTCGGCAATGGCAAGATCGGCAGGAGCAAAATCCACAGCGCGGCCCGGGTCATGACGATTGGAGCGCGCCGGCAGCCGCCAAGTTGCACTGAGCCCCTTTGCGTGGAGTTGGCCCGGAACAGGGCAAATCGTCGATGAACTGGCAATTTCCAGTCAAATGCTATAAACAACGCTCAAATTCGGTCTCTTCAGCGGGGGTCCTGAGCGGAGTGTGCTCATGATCGCTCCGCAGGTTGAATTCACAGGGGGTTTGATCATGTCGTTCGAACGGAAAAAGACACCGGTTTCCTGTCTCCGGAAGTCCATTCTCGCGCTCGCCATCTCGGCATGCGCCGGCACGCTGGCCCATGCCGATGCCGAAGAGACGCAAGAACTCGACGAAGTCGTCGTCACCGGCTTCCGCGGATCGCTGAATACCGCGCTCTCGCAGAAGCGCAGCGAGACTGCGGCCATCGATGTCATCGCGTCGGAAGACGTCGGCAAGTTCCCGGACAGCAACCTCGCTGAATCCATGCAGCGCATTCCTTCGGTCGCGCTCTCGCGCGGCGATGGAGGGGAAGGCAAGAGCATCTCGGTGCGCGGACTCGGTCCGACCTTCACCCGTGTGCGCATCAACGGCATGGAAGGCGCATCGCAAACCGGCTCGAGCGACATCTACGGCGCCGGCAACGGCGGTCGCGGCTTCGACTTCAACGTCTTCCCGACGGAGATCTTCTCGCAGCTCGCCGTGCGCAAGACGATGTCGGCGGACGTCGAGGAGGGTTCGCTCGGCGCCACCGTCGACCTGCGCGCGCCGCGCCCGTTCGACTACGCCGGTGAAGACGGCGTCGTCACGATGACCGCGCGCGGCATCTACAGCGATGTTTCCGAGGAAGTGGATCCGCGCTTCTCGATGCTCGCGTCGAAGACGTTCTTCGACGGCCAGTTCGGCGTGCTCGCGTCGTTCGCATTCCAGGAACGCCACACGCGCGAAGTCGGCTACTCCGCGGTGGACATCCTTGCCGCCAGCGCGAGCGCGAACAACATCGCGCCGATGGCCGCCGCTGGCCAGCCGCCGAACCCCGGCATCTGGCTGCCGTACTGCACGCCGATCGGCTGGACGCTCACGGCACCGAGCCCGGTGCCCGGAACTCGCGGCGCGACGGTCGACAACTGCAGCAGCAGTCTCTACGGCGGCGTGAATCCCCGCACCAGCGATCTCGCGGCATTCACGACCGTCTACAACATGATCAACCCGGCGATCGTGGATCCGGTGTCCGGAGTACCCATTCCGGGTGGTGGCGCGTATTTCCCGCGCCTGCCGCGCTATGTGAATTCCGAGCAGGACACCGAACGTGCGGGCGGCACCCTGAGCCTGCAGTGGGCGCCGGGCGAGAACACGAAGATCTCGCTGGATGGCTTGTTCTCCCGCTACAACGTGGAGCGGCGCGACAACTACATCCTGGGCCTGTCGACCGGCAGAAACCTGACGAACAACGGCCAGCCGATGCTTTCGATCCGGTCAGTCACGTTCGACGAGAACAACTCGGTCGAAACCGTCACGTTCGACGGCATGGACGTGCGTTCGGAAGGCCTGGTCGACAACTACATCGCCACGTTCAAACAGCTGAACCTCGAGTTCGAGCATCAGTTCACGGAAGACTTCAAGATCACGGCCTCGGCCGGCCGATCGACGAACGAATGGAACGGACCGAAACGGCTGCAGACGTTCATCGATGCAATCGACGTCGACGGATTCACGCTCGATTTCTCCGGCGGCCGCGAGACGCCGATCATCGGATTCGGATTCGACGTCTCGAACCCGGCGAACTTCATCTACGCGCCCACGCCCGATGGCAACCAGACGGTGGTCGGCGGCTACTCGTTCCAGGGCAAGCCGTCGCGCAATGTCACGGCCATCACGCAGTTCGAGCTCGGCGGCGAATGGCAGGTCAACGACGGCTGGAAGTTCAAGACCGGCCTGCAGTGGCGCGAGAACAATTTCAAGGCGCGGAACTCGGGCATCCTGGCGGCGCAGACCGCCACCCAGGCACTGCCGGCGGGCACGACGCTCGCCGACTACGTGAGGACCATCGACGATCTCGACGACAAGTTCGGTTCGGGCGCGCCCGGCAGCTGGGTGGCGATGGATCCTGACCGCTGGGCGGAGACCTTCAATTTCCCCGACAACTTCAACTTCTGCGGCATCGAGTGCGGTGCGAACCGCTCCGGCGTCGTCGAAGAAGTCACGAGCGCGTTCGCGATGCTCTCGTGGGATACGGAGTGGGGCATCCCGGTTCGCGGCGATCTCGGTGTGCGGTACGTCAACACGCGCCAATCGGCCTTTGGCCACATTCCGATCGCCGCTCCGATGGGTGCTCCTTTCCCGAACGTCGGCTTCCGTCAGGACGTCGACAACGAGTACAAGGACGTCCTGCCGTCGTTGAACGTCGTGTTCGAGCTCACACCGGACCTGCTGCTGCGCTTCGCCGCGGCAAAGGTCATGTCGCGCGCCGATCTCGGCAGCATCACGCCAAGCGTTTCGGTGACCGCGACCACGCAGAACGCCACGGTGAACAATCCGCTGCTCGACCCGATCCGCGCGAAGACCGCGGACCTGGGCCTGGAGTGGTACTTCGCGGAAGGTTCGCTGTTGTCCGCCTCGTACTTCTACAAGGACATCGAGACGTACATCCAGCGCATCTCCGGCCTCGAGCCGTTCCGCAACCTGGGTGTGCCGGATTCCGTGCTCGCAGGATCGCCCTCGTCGCCGACGGACAACTTCAACGTCGGGCGTCTGCAGAACACGGACGGCGGTCCCTTGAAGGGCATCGAGCTCAATGCGCAGGTGCAGTTCAGCATGTTGCCCGGGTTCTTGAGCCACACGGGCTTCCTGGCGAACTACACGCACGTCGAATCGACGATCCAGTACGTGCTGACGAGCGCCAACGGAGTGCCGGTGACGTTCACCGAGGACGACCTGGTGGACCTCTCGCCGAACACGGCGAGCGGCACGCTGTTCTTCGACAACAGCGTGTTCAGCGCGCGCGTCACGGGTTCGTACCGCGACGCGTACATCCGTTCGCTGCCTGCCTCGGCCGGCAGCGACGTGCGCGGTAACAAGGCGAACATGTTCTTCGACTTCTCGTCGTCGTGGAACGTGAACGAAAACCTGACGCTGATTTTCGAGGCGCAGAACCTCACGAAGGAGCGGAACACGCTGTTCATCGACCGCACGCGCGAGGACACGCTGTTCCAGACCGAGATCGGCCGGACCTACAATCTGGGTGCGACGTTCAAGTTCTGATTCACAGGAGTGCGTCTGGTCCGGGATGATCGCGAGGCGGTTCTTCGACATCGCCTCGCGCTCCCAGCCGGCGTCGCGCAACCCGCCGCCGAGGTCGAACGGGTTCGGCCCGATTCGACAGTCCGTTCAGTCTTTCCCGCGGGGCACCGCGAACTGGGCGTCGCAAGTCTTGGTCGATCGCTTCTTCGACCACGCGAGGCTCGCGGGGGTGCGCCCGACGACCGGGCGCAGTCGCGCGTACACCGCCGCATCGCCGGCCATGCACGCGAGCTTGGCGAACTGGTTGACGATGATGTCGCTGTCCGGGTGGCGTTGCCGCAGCCGCGTGAAGCCATCCAGGATGCGCGGCCACTCGGCCTCGCCGGTGGTGAACAGATTCTTCTCGTCGTCCTCCAGCGCCGAATAGGCGGCGTAGAGGGCCGCGTAGAGCTCGTCCGGCTCGAGCTTGCCCCGACGCGACTCCGCGGCGATGCGGATGAAAGCGTCGATCCGCGCGAGCGAGCCGCCCCAGCGCGGCATCAGCGCCCGCATCCTCGCGGCGTAGATCGGTAGATAGTCTGGGAAACGCTGCGCCGCTTCTTCGAAGATCGCATCGAGCGTGTCGGATTCCGCACCCTGGTCGAGTCCGACGTTCAACGAGATCTGGTGCCAGTACGGGTGGTCAAGGCCGCGCTCGCGGATCTCGCGCAGACCGGCGGCTGCCATCTCGGAACGGTAGGCGAACAGCCGCCAGCTCTCGGGGCTCACCGAGTTCGCGCCGCCGAAGCCGCGCGCCGACCACGCCCAGTTCTGGAAGATCATCACCTCGGCGAGCTCGGCGCCGATCGGGTCGTCGACGGAGCGCCGCCAGTCCGAGACTTTGCCGAGCAGATGCTCGAGCTCGTCCTCGCCGTAGAAGAAGTAGTCGTCGAGTCCGCCCATGATGCCGCTCAGGCTCGATCCGCCGTCCGGCATGTCGCCGGGCGACTTCGCGCTCGTCGCGATGAGTTCTTCGAGCGTCCCATAGTCGCCGGCGACGAAAAGACGCTGCGCGCGGCATCCGGCCTGCTGTCGCAGCTTCGGACCGTCTCGGGTCGAGTCGCTGAATGCGGGGAGGTTGCCGAGTGAGGCCGGCTCGAGCACGCACTCGCGCGCGCCCGACGAAAACCAGCTGCGCACCTTCATGACGGGTGCGCTCGCGGCCAGCGCGCGCGGCCGCAGATCGAATGCGGCGCGCATGTTGAGCCGCTGCATCGCCGCCGTCACTTTCTGGGTCTCGACCGCGGCTTTTCCCATCCTGTCGGCCGTGTCCTGGTTGCTGTCGTCGGCGAAGGCGCGCACCGCTTCCGCCCACGTCAGACGCGCGCGGACGAACTCCAGCACGCGCGCATGGAAAATCTGCTGGTCTTTCGCGACTTTTCCTGACTTGCGCTCCGCCTTGAGACGCTCCTCCGCGTCCTTCCAGAACGGAATGATCTCCTCTTCGAACTTCTGCTCGAGCTCGGCCTCGCTGACGCTGCCCTGGGACGCGCGCGCGGCGAGCTCCTCCCAGCTGCGCAAGTTGGCCGCTTCGGCCGCGGAGTACCACGAGCGCTGGAGGAAGAATCGCTCGGTCACGCTCGTCTGGCCGATCGCCGTGCGCAGGTGGAGGAAGCACGCCGCGCCGATCACGACGGTGCACGCCGCCGCCGCAATGACGTTCTTCGATGGGAACGCCTGCCGGATCTCGAAGTCGACCGGCCGTGCCCAGACCCACCCGAACAGAAAGCCGCTGAGCAATCCGCCCACGTGCGCAGCGTTGTCGACGAGCGGATCGAAGAAACCGCCGAGCAGATTGAAGAGCATGAAAGCCAGTGTGCTGGGCCAGTACGCGAACGCGATCGGCCGCGGAATGCGCGAGCGCGGGTTCAGCAACATCGCGAGCAGGGCGCCGACGATGCCGAAGATCGCTCCGGAGGCGCCCACGCTCGAGATCGACGGCTCCCAGACGAGTCGCGCCAGGCTGCCGCACAACGCGCTCGCGAAATAGAGGAATGCGAACACCCAGGTGCCGAACAACCGTTCGGTGAGTCGGCCGACGTTCCATAGAACCCACAGGTTGAGCACGAGGTGCAGCCAGCTGCCGTGCACGAACGTCGCGCAGATCAGGCGCCACCATTGGCCGGACGTCGTCATGGGACCGAAATTCGCGCCCCAGCCCAGGAGCTGCGCGGGTTCGAAGGGTCCGAACGTGCGCGTCGAGATCGCCATCGCGACGAAGACCGCGATGTTGGCAGCCACCAGGGCCGGCGCCAGCCACACGCGACCGCCGAGGGCGCGCAGGCGCGCGTTGAACTCACGGGTCTCCTGCCAGTGGCGATCGAAGCGCGCGCTGCGCGTCGGGGGCAAACGGTCCAGCAAGGCGTCGACTTCGCGCTCGCCGCGGGGTTCGAACGTCACGATGCGCGCCGGCAGGAAACGCCGGCGAATCTCGAACCGGACCAGGGTTCCGTCCGCGGCGCAATTGCGGATCCGGGCGGTGTCCGTCGTGAACTCGCGCGGCGCCGCGGCGCCGAGCCACGTCCGGTGCGTGCCGACGAGACGCAGGCTGTCGCCGGTGATTTCGATCGCGCCGCGACCGAACAGTGGCGAACGGCGGAGCAGCGCCTGGAACCAGCCAGCCCAGCCATCGCGGCGCGAGAAGCGTCCCTCGAGGAGTGTCGGGACAGCGGGTTCATCCGCCGGGGAGGGATCGGGCGCGCCGCTCCGCCGCTCGATCTCCGCGGAAAGTCGCGCGAAGTTGAGCGGAAACGCGTTCCGGTCGATCAGCCGCTGGAGATCGTGCAGTTGCGTCAGCGAATAACCGCTGAAATCCATGCTGCCGTCCCGTTCGTCCATACCTGCATTCTGCACCGGGGAGGCGGATGGTGACCTCTCCTGTGAAAACATCGGCGGTTTGCCGTATGTTGCGCGCACCCGCACGAACGAATGCGAGCGAAACTTGAACGCCAACGACGCGTCGATACCCGCTACCGAAAAACTTTCCAAGTCACTGCAAGCCCGTCACCTCGTGATGATCTCCATCGGCGGGATCATCGGCGCCGGCGTGTTCGTCGGCAGCAGCGCCGCGATCGCGACGATCGGTCCGGCGGTGATCCTGAGCTACGTCTTCGCCGGCATCGTGGTCTACGGCGTGATCCGCATCCTCGCGCGCATGGCGATGGATCAACCCGGTCTCGGCTCGTTCACCGAGTACGTGCGCGCGGGCCTCGGCAACGGCGCGGGCTTCATCTCTGGCTGGCTCTACTGGTGGTTCTGGGTCGTCGTCGTCGCCATCGAAGCCATCGCGGGCGCGGTCACCATCCAGGCGTGGTTGCCGATGCTCGACGTCTGGCAGATAGGGCTCGGGCTCATGGTGCTGCTGACGGCGGTCAACCTCACCTCCGCACGGTCGTACGGCGAGTTCGAGTTCTGGTTCGCGTCGATCAAGGTCGCGGCCATCGTGGTGTTCATCGTCATCGCCGCATCGTGGCTCCTGGGCGTCGGCAATCCTTCCCCAACCGGGCTCTCGAACCTCAGCGCACATCAGGGGTTTGCGCCGTTCGGCTGGGCCGCGATCCTCACCGGGGTCACCACCGTGATCTTCTCGATGGTCGGCGCCGAGATCGTCACCGTCGCCGCCGCGGAATCCTCCGAATCCAACAAGACGATGTCGCGGCTCGCGGCGACCGTCGTGCTGCGCATCCTGCTGTTCTACGTGCTCTCGATCGCGTTGATCCTGTGCATCGTGCCGTGGACGCAGTTCAAGTCGGGCGATTCGTCGTTCGCGCTGGCGCTCCAGAAGATCGGAATTCCCGGCGCGGCGACGATCATGAATGTCATCGTGTTGACCGCGGTCCTGTCGTGCCTGAATTCCGGCGTCTACGTGACCGCGCGCGTGCTGTTCGCGATGGCCGACAAGGGCGACGCACCCCGCTGGCTGACCGAGGTCAACAAGCGCCAGGTGCCGGCGCGTGCGATCGTGCTCGGCAGCGCGTTCGGCTTCATCGTGATGCTCATGCGTGACGTCGCGCCCGAGAAGCTCTTCAACTTCCTGCTGAACTCCTGCGGCGCGCTGATGTTGTTCACGTATCTCTACGTGGCCATCGCGCACTTCTATTTTCCGTATTCGAAGCCCGAGCTGCGCACGACGGGCGGCGCGCCGATCGTCGCCGGCGGCGCCGCGCTCGCGATGGCCGCCGTCATCGTCGCCATGTGCGTCATGCCGGCCAAGCGGCCGGAGATGATCGCGAGCCTCGCGTGCTTCGGGGTGATCGTCGTTGCGCTCGTCGTGAAGCGCGTCATGGCCCGCCGCTAGGCGGGTAGACGCCTGGCGATCCACGCGCGGATGTCGTTCATCACGACGTCCTTGCCGATGTCGCCGAGCGGGTCGTGGAAGTAGCCCTCGTAGAGCTTGAGCGTCTTGTCCTTCGACGACCCTGCACGACCTTCGGGTCGCGCGAGAACTGTTCCTTCGGGAGCTTCAGCACGTGCGCGTGCGGCGCGATGTGCGACAGGCCCTTGAGCACCGCCAGCGCGAAGTCGGGCGCCGGCACCTGGTACGCGAAGCTCTCGCAGATCAGGCCGGCGACCGCCGACTGGTTGTCCAGCGTGTGGTTGCAGGCGATCACGCCGCCCGCGCTGTGACCGGGTATCTCCGCACCCCTTGATCGTTGTTAGCGCGGGTCGGTTATATCAGAAGCGGTAGCTGATCTCCGCGAAGACACTGGTCTTGCGCTTGCCCTCGACGTCGGTGCCCGTCAATGGTGCAGCGATCTCGAGATAGCCGGTGAACCGGGTGCCGTTCAGCGTGAACCCGGTGCCCGCGGTGGTCGCGGACTCGCGTCCGGGCGCGTCCTGCTTCCACGCGGCGCCGAAGTCGTAGAACGCGTACGTCGAGACGCGGCCGAAGAAATTGTCGCTCTGGATCAGATCGCGACGCGCCTCGACCTTCGCGCCCAAGCCCTTGTCGCCGGCGATCTCCGCGACTTCGAAGCCGCGGCCGAGGCGGTCGCCGCCGATCTTGAAGCGTTCGCTGTCGGGCAATACGTAACCTGTGTGCTGGGCGAACGCGTCGAGGCGCAACGACCAGCGGTCGCCGAGCCGTCGATGCGCCGTGCCGGTGAGCTGCGTCATGAGGAAGTCCGCGCGGCGCGGATCTCCGACGAGATCCGGCGCCTGCAGTCCCGCGCCGAGTCCGTCGAGGCCCTTGCGCACCTGCAGCCCCGCCGAGTACTGGAACTGGCCACCGCGCCATGAGCTGCGCAGCGCACCCTCGAGCACGCGCAGGCGATCCTCGCGGATCGGCGCGCCCTCGTCCTCGATCACGAGGTCGTCCATCTCGACGCCCAAGCTGCCACGCAACGTCAGCGGAGAGTCGGCGTTGAGCGGTCGCACGAGCTTGAAGGTCACCTTGTCGCGCCGGTACTCGTACGCGTAGTCGACGGGCGACTCGTTCGGCGCGGACTGAGAACGGAAGGCGAGCAGGTTCGCGTGAGTCGCGCCATCGCCGATGGGCGCGTCGACATAGACACCGCCACCCAGGTACTCCTCGGGGTCGGTGGCGGACGCGAATATCAGGCCGATCTTCTCGCGGCGGCCGAGCAGGCCGTTCGCGAACAGCTGGCCGAGCATGAAGTTGGGGCCCACCTGGTCGGTGCCGCGGTTGTTGACGCGCACGATGCCTTCGAGCGCGGAGTAGTCGGACCGCACCACGAGTTGGTAGGCGTTCGGGGTCCGTTCGTCGCGGCGGGTGTTGGCGCTGATCGCGAGCCCGGCGATCTCGCGCATCTGACCCAGAGACTTCGGGATGTCGTTCGAGCGCAGCGGCTTCGAAGCCGTGAGCGCCGCCCCGATACGCTCGAGTTCCACGTGGTGCCGGCCGGAGTCGCCTTCGAACACGACGGCGGTGACCTGCGCCTCGTGGACGCGGATGCGCAGGACGCCACGGCCCGTCAGCGAATCGTCGAGGCGCAAGTCAGGGCGCACGAAGCCATCGCGCGCGTAGGAATCGGAGAGAACGGCGCTGATCGCGTGCGCGCGTTCACGCGTGATCGGCTGGCCGAGCTGGTCGCGGTAGGTCGCGAAGAGCTGCGGGAACGAATAGGCGGTGGCGCCTTCGATCACCACCGAAACGAGCACCGGCGCGGCAGCCGGCCGTGCGGGGGAAGCGGGCGCACCGGTAGTTAGATAGCCCGGCGCTTCGGCGTGGGCGTTGCCGCACAGCGCGGCGACCATTATGACAACCGCCGCGCGATACGCCTTTGGCGCGGCGCGACGCGGTTCGGCACTTATTGTCATCCCTGTCTGAGTCACGTGCTCACCCCGGCGGTTCGGTGGGCATTTTCCATTGCGCGACTCTCCGTCGCTGCGATGCGACTCACAGAGTCACAGGGTTTGTATGAGTACGATGCCGCACATCGGGTACCAGGGGATCTGAGCCATTATGTTCCATCTAGTTAGAAGGCTGGGCACGATTCCCGCGGCACTCATCGCCGCCTGCGCGCTGCTGGAGATCCCGGCCGCATACGCGCTGGATACCGGCGACATCGTCGTCGCGAGCGTGAAAGGCGAGGTGAGGTTCACCATCAACGGCACCTTGAAGACCGTGCGCGCCGGCAGCGCGCTCGAATTGCCAGCGACGATCGCCACTGGCAGGGACGGTGCGGTCGAGCTCAAGCAGGGCGCGACCAGCGTCAGCGTCGGTCCCGAGAGCCAGCTCGAGTTCCCGGCGCTCGAGACGGCCGGCGGCCCCGTCGACCGCATCGTGCAGTCGAAGGGCAACGCGTTTTACGACATCGGGAAGCGCAGTGGCCGCAAACTGCGCGTCGAGACTCCGTATCTCGTCGGAGTGATCAAGGGCACCCAGTTCAATGTGGCCGCGCTTCCCGAGTCGACGACGATCTCGCTGTTCGAGGGCCGGCTGGAAGTGCGCTCGCCCGACGGCAGCGCCGTGGTCGACCTCAATGCCGGCGAGATCGCCGCGCGTAGGCGGGGCGACAAGTCGATCAGCGTGCTGAAAATGGATCCCGCGAAGGCGCCCGGCGCTGCGCCGGCGCGTTCGGGCGGCAATGACTCGGGCGGCGGCGACGGCGCACCGCCGGCCCCGCGCGGCTCACGCGGCGCGGACACGTCCGTCGTCGCCGTGAACGTCTCGCCGCCCCCGGGTCCGAACGTTGGCGTCGATGCGTACGCATCGCTCGACTCGCGTGTCGCCGGTGCGCAGGCCGGTGAGCTCAACACCAACGTCGGTGTCGCGCTGGGCGCGTC
>CADEED010000034.1 GCA_902826225.1 uncultured Pseudomonadota bacterium
GTCGGCGGACAGGGGCTGGCGCATCGCGATGCGGTTCTGCACGTGAACGAGGCCGAACAGCTTCACGGGGAACGCTTCGGCGCCGAGCATCGCCAGGTGCAGCGGGAACGCGAGGATGTGCGGATAGGCGATGGGCAGCGTGGCGCCGGCAGAAGCGCCGCAGATCTCCGAGTACGCGGCGAGATGCTTGCGGTCGATGACGACTTTCGCGAGTCGCGACTCGATGCGCGGAACCTCGCCGCCGTCGGGCACGAGCGTCGGCTTGCGGGAGACCATGATCTTCGGATACATCGACCACACGGCCGGCGCGCGCGCGAACTCGAGCGAATGCTTCGCCTGCATGGAGCTCTCCCGTTGACTACTGGGACAGCTTGTCGATCACGATATCGAGCCGCCCGTCCTGGCCGACATGATAGCCAACTTGTCCGAACGGGTCGCCGCGCGTCGCGGTCGGCTGACCACCCAGCGACACGCGGGCCACGACTTCCAGTTGCTGACCCGCCGCGATGCGGCGCGATTCGAGCATCGCGTCGGCCGCGGAAAGATCGACGTCGACGGGGAACGTGGCCGGCAGGCGTTTGACGGCGAATGGCGGTCCTGGCTGCTTCGGATCCCGGGCGGCGACAAACAAGGTCGAGCCCGCCGGGATGCTGGCGGCCAGCGCCGGCGCGAGCGTCACGCGCACCGAGACGCGGGCGCCATCGACGGCCGCCGCGTTCGCGCCCTGCCCGCCCGCGGCTTCGAGTCCCGCAATCTGTGATTCGAGGATCTTGCGCACCTGCTCGGGTGGATCGAGCGCGAGCATCTTCTGGAAACGCTCGCGCGCGAGCGCGCGGTCGCCGCGCGTCAGCGCCGCGAATGCGCTGTAGAAGATGGCCTTGCCGGACGTCGGATCGAGCTCGAGCGCGCGCTCGAAAACATGGCCGGCCGGCCCACGGAGGCTCTCCGCATCCTGCGCCACGAGTGTCTCGCCCACGCCGATCAACGCCTCGACGTTCTTGCCGTCGGCGATCCGGTCCGCGCGTTGATAGGCGCGCGCCGCGAGCGGGAACTGGCCGAGCTCCGAGTATGACCGGCCCAGCAACAGCCAGCCCTGCAGGTCGTCGGGCTCGCGCGCGAGCCGCCGCGCGAGCTTCGCCGTCATTGCCGCGGGCGTGTCCGCCACCGCGGGCACCGTCCCGCCCCAGTCGTAAGTGCTGAGCATGCGATACAGACCGAAGCCGCCGCCCAGCACCCCGACCACGACGGCGAGCGCGGCGAACATCGCCGGCTTCGCGTCGGTACGCCGGCGCATCAGCGGCGCCAGCAGCAGCAGCGCCGCGCCGGTCGCGAGCGTTCCGGCCAGGAAGATGAATGCGGTCATCGGTTGCTTTCGTCGTCGACGATGCTGTCGTCCGCGAGGACGAGCTTCGAGCGCCGCCGCACGACGACGATGGCCACCGCGATGCCGCCCAGCAACGCGACCAGCGGCGTGAGCCACACCCACAGCGTCGAAGAATTGACCGGCGGCTCGAAAAGGATGACATCGCCGTAGCGCTGCACCATGTACGCGCGGATCTCATCGTCGCTCCTGCCGGCGACGAGCTGTTCGGCGACCTGCCGGCGCAGATCCGCCGCGAGACCCACGGGTGAATCCGCGATCGTGTTGTTCACGCACTGCATGCAGCGCAGCTCGTGCGTCAGGGCCTTGTAACGGGCCTGCAGCTCGGCATTCGGCAGCACGGTGACGTCGATCGCGACGATCGGCAACGAGGCCAGCAGCAACAGGCCAGCGAGCCAGGAACGCGTGCGCCTCACGGCAAAACTCCCGCCGGCAGTCGCGAGGCGAATTCACGGCTCCATACTTCCGGCGTCATCGCGCCGACGTGGCGATACTGGACCTGGCCGTTCGCATCGACGAAGAAAGTTTCCGGTGCGCCGTAGACGCCGAAGTCGATCGCCGTGCGCCCGTCCGCATCCACGGCGACGACGTGGTATGGATTGCCCAGTTGTTCCAGCCACTGCAGCGCCGCCGCATCCTCGTCCTTCCAGTTGAGCCCGACGAATGTCACGCGGTTCTCGCGCGCGATGTCGAGCAGCGCCTGGTGTTCGACACGGCATTCGGGACACCACGTGCCCCAGACGTTCAGGACCCACGGCCTGCCTTTCAGATCCGCGAGTGAGAGTTTGCGGCCGGGTTCGCCCAGGACCGGCAGGCTGAAGTCCGGCGCCGGCTTGCCGAGCAGCGCCGACTGCATCGTGCTGCGGTTCGGCGACCGCACGACGCCGACATACAGGATGCCGGCGAGCACGGCGAAGACCACGACCGGGATCAGGAAGCGCGTCACGTCGCTTCCGCGACGGCGCTGCGCGCGCCCGCCTCCTCCTCGACCCGGGTCCGATACCGCCGGTCGGTCGCCGCCAGGATGCCGCCGAGCGCCATGAGCGCCGCGGCCAGCCAGACATAGTCGATGAGCGGCCGCAGCTGCGCGCGGATGCTCCAGCGTCCCCCGCCCAGGTCTTCACCGAGCGCGACGAACAGGTCCATGTTCCAGCGACTCTCGATGCCGGCCTCGGTCATCGTCGAACGCTGCACCCAGTAGTTGCGCTTCTCGGGATGCAGGATCGTGATCGGCTTGCCGTCGCGCAACACCGTGATCTGCGCGCGCACGCCGTCGTAGTTGGGACCCTCGACGGGCTCCAGTTTGTCGAAGCGATACGCGTATCTGCCCAGCGTGGCGGTCTCACCCGGCCCGAGCGCGATGTCGCGTTCCACGGTGTACGACTCCACCGTCGAGACCGCGATTACGCCGACCCCGAGACCGATGTGCGCGATCGTCATGCCGACGATGGCACGCGGCAGGCTGAGCTTGCGCCGCCAGCGGTCCACGGGATCGAACAGCGACGACACGATGACCCAGAGTCCGAACACCACGCCGACCACCGACATCCCCTTGCCGGGACCGTAGGCGCCGTAGATCAGCGTGAGGCCGAGCGCGGACGCGATTCCGAACCCGAGCAGGATGCGCGAACGGCTGTCGGCGAGTCGCCCCCGCTTCCAGGCGGCGTGGAGGCCGATCGCGACGACGGCCGAGAGCGCCAGGAACACCGGCGGGAACATCTGCGTGAACCATTTCTCGCCCACGGAGATCGTGCGCAGGCCGAACGCATCGTTCACGAGCGGTGCGAGCGTGCCGATGAACACGATGACGGTGGCGATGATGAGGAAGATGTTGTTGTAGAGCAGGAATGCGTCGCGCGACGTGCCTTCGAAGCCCGCGGTCGAGCGCAGCTCGCGCGCGCGCCACGCGTACAGCGACAGCGCCGCGGTGATCACGACGCCCACGAAGCCCAGGATGAACATGCCGCGCGTCGGATCGGCTGCGAACGAATGAACGGAGGTCAGCACACCCGAACGCACGAGGAACGTGCCGAGCAGGCTCATCGAGAACGCGAGGATGGCGAGCAGCAGCGTCCAGCTCTTGAAGAGCCCGCGCTTCTCGGTGACGGCGAGCGAGTGGATGAGCGCCGTGCCGATGAGCCAGGGCATGAACGAGGCGTTTTCGACCGGATCCCAGAACCAGTACCCGCCCCAGCCGAGCTCGTAGTAGGCCCACCAGCTGCCGAGCGCGATACCGACGGACAGGAAACACCACGCGAGCGTGGTCCACGGCCGGGTCCAGCGCGCCCAGGCCTGGTCGAACTTGCCCTCGAGCATCGCCGCGCAGGCGAAAGAGAAGGCCACGGCGAAGCCCACGTACCCGACATAGAGGAGCGGTGGATGGATCGCGAGCGCGGGATCCTGCAGCACCGGGTTGAGGTCGCGGCCGTCGGCCGGGATCTGGTCGAGCGGCAGGCGGTCGAATGGATTGGAAGTGGCCAGCGTGAACAACACGAACCCGAAACTCACGATGCCGAGCACACCCATGACGCGGCTCGCGAACGTCGGCGGAAGGTGACGGCTGAATACCGCGACCGCGAGCGTCCACACGGAGATGATCCAGATCCACAACAACATCGAGCCTTCGTGCGCACCCCAGACGGCGGCGACACGATAGAAGGTGGGCAGCGCGGAGTTGGAATTGCTGGCGACGTAAGTGACGGAGAAATCGAACGACACGAACGCGTGCACGAGCGCGGCGATGGCGGTGCTGACGAGCACGAACTGGCCGGCGACCGCCGGTCGCACCACGGACTGCCAGCGCTCGTCGCGGAGGTGCGCGCCGACGAGACCGAATACCGCCTGCGCGCCGCACAGGACGAGCGCGAGGATCAACGCGAATTGTCCGAGTTCGGGGATCATGTTCCCTCGTCCGTGTTCTGGCCCATGTTCGGCGGTGGCGGGTTGTCCTTGAGGGCTCTCGCGACTTCGGGCGGCATGTATTTCTCATCGTGCTTCGCCAGGATCTGGTCGGCCACGAACACGTTGCCCTGCATGCGTCCATGCGCGACGACGCCCTGTCCTTCCCGGAACAGGTCCGGGAGGATGCCCGAGTACTGCACCTCGACGGTCTTCTTGTAGTCGGTGACGTAGAACCGAACGTCGAGAGTGCCGGTCGTCTTCTTCAAACTACCCTTCTCGACCATGCCGCCCAGGCGGAACCGCTCGTTCGACGCCGGCATGTTCGCCGCGATTTCTGACGGCGCATAGAACAACATGACGTTGTCGCGCAGCGCGGTCAGCGCGAGCGCGGCCGCGGCGCCCACGCCAGCGACGATGCCTGCAACCATGAACAGCCGCTTCTGGCGCGCCGTCATGGGACCGACTCCCGGGCCATGTCCAGCCGCCGGCGCGCGTCGCGTTCGGCGTCGGCGAGCGAGCGTTTCGCGAGCCACACGTTGAGCAGCACGATGCCCAAGGCGAGCGCGAACGACGACCAGACGTACGTGCCGTAGCCGCTCATGGCGAAGAATTGTTCCAGTGCGGGACTCACGACAGCACCTCGCGGACCCAGCTCGCGTTGCGCTCGCGACGCAGCAGCTCCGCGCGCAGACGCACCAGCATCACGGCCGCGTAGTACAGCGCGAAGGCGACGAGCATCAACAGCAGCGGCCACACCATCGATCCGTCCATGTCGGGATCTCCCAGCAGCTTCGTGGTGGCGGGCTGGTGCAGGGAATTCCACCAGTCCACCGAGAAACGGATGATGGGGATGTTCACGACACCGACGATCGCCAGCACGGCGCTCGCCTTGTCCGCCTTCTGCGGATCCTCGATCGCGGCACGCAGCCCCATGTAGCCGAAGTCCAGGAACAGTAACACCAGCTCCGAGGTGAGCCGCGGATCCCACACCCAGTATGCGCCCCACATCGGCTTTCCCCACAACATGCCGGTGCCGAGCGTCGCGATGGTGAGCCAGGCGCCGATCGGCGCGCTGGCGGCCGCCACGGCATGCGCGACCTTCATGCGCCAGATCAGGCCGACCGCGGCAGCCAGCGCCATCGTCGTATAGATGACCATCGAGAACGTGGCGACGGGCGCGTGCACGTACACGATGCGGAATGCGTCCTTCTGCTGGTAGTCGGGCGGTGCGAGCACCAGACCGCCATAGAGCGCGACGAACATCGCCACCGCGGCGCAGCCTCCGAACCACGGCGCCCAGCGTCGCGCGAAGCCGTACATCCACGGCGGCGATCCGAAGCGATGAAACCAGGTCCACGTGGCCACAGCTAACTCACTACTCCAGTCCGATCCGAACCGCCGCCGCCGCGGCCAGCGGCGCCAACGTGACGCCCAGCACCGCGATCGCGGCCAACATCGTCAACGGCGGCATGATGTCGCCGCCCGCGATGGCCCGCTGCGTCGCGTCCGCGCCGAACACGATGATCGGCACCGCGAGCGGCAGCGTCAGCAGCGACAACAGGACGCCGCCCCGCCGGGCGCCGAGCGTGAGCCCCGCGCTGATCGATCCCACGAGACTCATCGCGAAACTGCCGAGCGCGAGACCCGCGAGAATCGCGGGCAATGCCCCGGCCGACACGCCGAGCGCCGCCGCCACGACCGGTGCCGACAGTGCGAGCGGCAGGCCCGTGAGCAGCCAGTGCGTGCACGTCTTCGCGAACAACATCCAGGTCAGCGACTGCCCTGACAACGCGAACTGCTCGAGCGTCCCGTCGATCGCGTCGTCGCGGAACAGGAACTCGAGCGCCAGCAGCGAGGATAACAATGCGCCGATCCACAGGACACCCGGCGCGGCGTCTCGCAGCCGCGACAACTCCGGGGTTAATGTCAGCGGGAAAAGCGTGGCCACGATCATGAAGAACAGCAGTGGCTGCATTAGTTGCGAAGGCTTGCGGAAAGCGAGACGCAGGTCACGCCGGGCGACGAGCATGGCGGCCGTGACGGCAGGGGTCTTCACGACGCACCGAGCTCGAGCGCGGTGACGCTCCCGGCCGCCAGCGTCAGCGGATGATGGACGGCCGCGACGACGATACCCTCGTGCGAGATCTGTTCGCGGATCAGCTCGGCCACGAGCTCTTGCCCGTCCGCATCGAGATTCGTCGACGGTTCATCGAGCAGCCACAATGACGCGTGCGCGAGCAGCACGCCGGCGAGCGCGATGCGCCGGCGCTGTCCGGCGGACAACGTGCGCGCGGGACGGTCGGCGAACGTGGTGGCGCCGGTGCGCGCGAGGGCGGCATCGATCTCCGCGCGCGCGACCCGCCGGCGGATGCCCACCGAGAACTCGAGATTCTCCTGCGCGGACAGATCGCCCTTGAGGGCCGGCTCGTGACCGAGATACGCCAGCTCGGCGTGAAATTCGGCGCGCTGTCCGCGAATGGGTGCGCCGCGCCACGACACCTGCCCCTCTTCCGGATCGAGCAGGCCGGCAATCGTGCGCAAGAGGGTCGTCTTGCCCGCGCCGTTCCGGCCCGTGAGCAGCACGCATTGCCCCGGCGTCGCCGCGAAGCTGAGTCCCTTGAGGACGTGCCGGTCGCCACGCCACAGGTGCAGACCCTGGACGTTCAGCATGCGGAAAGTTCGGGTGGTGCCCCGGCCCGGAATCGAACCGGGATGGCCTTGCGACCGACGGATTTTAAGTCCGTTGCGTCTACCAGTTCCGCCACCGGGGCTGCAGGCATCGAAATGGAGGCTAGGGTCGGAATCGAACCGGCGTAGACGGCTTTGCAGGCCGCTGCATAACCATTCTGCCACCTAGCCACGGTCCGGACGGACGAGCCTGAAGAGAATTGGAGCGGGAAACGAGACTCGAACTCGCGACCCCGACCTTGGCAAGGTCGTGCTCTACCAACTGAGCTATTCCCGCACTCCGGAGAGGGCGAGGATTCTAGGGCCAAGGCCCAGCAAGTCAAGAAATTCCCTCGCCCGAAATGCCGGCTTTCGCAAGGATTCCCATGACTTGCGTCACTGAATCCGCGTTCTTCCAGCGCGCCCGGCTCTCCGCGGTCACGAACTTCTCCGTGACGGCGTGATCCAGCATTCCGTACATCGGCGCGAAGTAATCGTCGATGTTGCAGACGATCACTGGCTTGTCGTGCAGCCCGAGCTGCGCCCAGGTGACGATCTCGACGAGTTCGTCGAAGGTGCCCATGCCGCCCGGGAGGCCGACGAAGGCATCCGAGAGATCCGCCATGAGCGTCTTGCGCTCGTGCATCGTCGTGACGACGCGCTGTTCCGTCAGCTTCATGTGCGCGGCTTCGCGCTCGATGAGCATGCGAGGGATCACGCCGATGACCTGCCCGCCCGCGCTCAGGCTCGCGTTCGCGACGACGCCCATGAGACCGAGCCGGCCCCCGCCGTACACGAGGGTGATGCCCGCCTGCGCGAGCGCGCGCCCGAGCTCTTCGGCCGCACGCGCATAGACCGGGCGCGAACCGAAGGCCGAGCCGCAGAAGACGCAAACGGCCTTCCTCAAGCGTTGCCCCGCAGGTCGGGCCACGCCGCGCGCAGGTACTGGATCGCCGACCACAGCGTGAGCGCCGCCGCGACGATGGTCAGCACGAAGCCGATCTCGAAGATCGGCAGCGAGATCCCGGGCAGGACTGGCAGATTCCAGCGGAACAACATGCACGATAGACCGGTGATCTGCAGGATCGTCTTGAGCTTCGCGAGTCCGCTGACCTTCACCTTGCCGCGTTTGCCGATCTCGGCCATCCACTCGCGCAATGCGGAGATCGCGATCTCGCGGCCGATGATGATGATGGCGCACAGCACGAGGATCACGTGCACCGACTCCGGACGCAGCGTCGCGCTTCCGCCGTCGAGCCCTTCCATGCCGGGCACGATGATGACCGGCATGTCCTTGCTCACGAGCAGCACGAGCGCCACGGCGACGATGAGCTTGTCGGCGACGGGATCGAGGAACGCGCCGAGGCGCGAGGTCTGGCCCATCCGGCGCGCGAGGTAGCCGTCGAGCGAGTCGGTGATGCCCGCGGCGGCGAACAGCAGGCCGGCCGCCGGGTCCGCCCACTGGTACGGTAGATAGAAGAAGACGATGACGAGCGGGATCGCGAAGATCCGCAGCCAGGTCAGCGTGTTCGGGAGGTTCCAGATCATGTGAGACACGGGTCAGGCACCCGGGTGCAGATGATCATAAAGCGTGCGTGCCAGCGTTGTCCCGATCCCCGCAACTCCTTCGAAGTCATTGACGCCCGCCCGCATGAGCCCCTGCATCCCGCCGAAGTGCTTGAGCAGCGCGCGCCGCTTGGCCGGACCCAGCCCCGGCACCGTTTCGAGCACGGATTCGTTGTGGCGACGGGCGCGGCGCTTGCGATGGCCGGTGATCGCGAACCGATGCGCCTCGTCGCGGATGCGCTGGACCACCCGCAATGCCGGCGAATCGGGACCGGGCACCAGCGGAATCTCGTTTCCGAAGACGTACAGCCGCTCCTGGCCGGCCCGCCGGTCGGGTCCCTTCGACACGCCGACGAGTTTCAGCGCGCCGAAGCCGAGCGGCTCGAGTTCCTGGTGCACTTCATTGATCTGCCCTGGTCCGCCGTCGATGAGCAGCACATCGGGTGCCGGCACCTCGCCGGCCTTCACGCGCTCGTAGCGGCGCCGCAGCGCCTGGCGGAGTGCGCCGTAATCGTCGCCCGGCGTGACGCCCTCGATGTTGAAACGCCGGTAGTCCTTCTTGAGTGGCCCCTCGGGACCGTAGACCACGCAGGAAGCCACCGTGCCTTCGCCGCCGGTGTGGCTGATGTCGAAACATTCGAGCCGCTGCAGGATCTGGGTCAGGCCTAGCAACCCGGCGAGCGCGACGAGCATCTGCTCGATGTCGGCCCGGCGGGCGCGCCGCATGCGCAGCGCCTGCTCCGCGTTCTCGACCGACATGGCCATCCAGCGCGCCGGCAGCGCACGCGCGGGCTTCCAGATCCGGCTCTGGCTGCCGGCGCGGTCGGCGAGCGCCGCCATCAACGCGTCGGCCTCGGCGAGCTCGAGGTTCACGAGGATCTCGGCGGGCGGCGGCGTATCGGCGTAGTACTGCATGAGGAACGACGCCAGCGCTTCGTTCGGTTCGGCGAGCGCGCCCTTCGGAAAATAGGTGGTCGACCCGAGGTTGCGCCCGCCGCGGATGATCATCACCGAGACGGCGAATTCTCCGGGCTCGCCGACGAGCGCAAAGACGTCGATGTCGCGGTCGCCCTCGGCGGTGACGATCTGCTGCGACTGCACCTGCTTGAGCGCTGCGAGCTGGTCCCGCAGCGCGGCCGCGCGTTCGTACTGCAGGGACTCGGCCGCCTTCTCCATCGCCGCCGTCAGCTCCGAGCTCACTTCGTCGTTGCGGCCTTCGAGCACCTTGACCGCGGCGGCGATGTCGCGCGCGTAGTCTTCGCGAGAGATCAGCTTCACGCACGGCGCCGAGCAGCGGCCGATCTGGTGTTGCAGGCAGGGACGGCTGCGATTCTCGAAGAATGTGTCGCGGCAGTTCCGGATGCGAAAGATCTTCTGCACGCTCTGCAACGTGTCGCGGACGGCATAGGCGCTCGGGAAAGGCCCGAAGTAGCGGCCCGGCAGGCTGCGTGGTCCGCGGTAGAACACCAGGCGCGGGTATTCGTGGCCGGCGGGCAGATGGATGTAGGGAAAGCTCTTGTCGTCGCGGAGCACGATGTTGTAGCGCGGCTTGTGCTCCTTGATCAGGTTGTATTCGAGCAGCAGCGCCTCGGTCTCCGAGTTCGTGATCGTGACCTCGATGCGCGCGATGTTGGCCACCAGCGCCTGCACCTTGGGATCGACGTTGCTCGCGTGGAAGTAGTTGCCCACGCGATCGCGCAGCGTGCGCGCCTTGCCGACGTACAGCAGCTCGCCGCCCGGACGCTCGTCATCGGGCGACCCGTACATGCGATAGACCCCCGGCCGGCGCGGCAGCGTCGGGATGAAATCCTTCGGGTCGAATCGGGCGGGCGTCTCGCTCACCCCGCCATCATAAACCGGCGAGCGTCGCGGCCCGTTTGAGGACCGTGCGGAACATCTCGGGCGTGAGGCGCCGGGTGTTCGTGTTGTAGCGGCTGCAATGGTAAGAATCGACCAGCGTGCGTCCAGACGGCAGTTCGTGCTCGGCTCCGTGCGCAAACCGCGCGGTGCTCTTCTTCAGGCCATTCGCCGTGAGGGTGGCGTCGTGCGCGATGGTGCCGAGCGCGAGCACGGCCCGGACCGATTTCAGCTCGTCGAATTCCGCGGCGAGATACGGATTGCAGGTGCGGATTTCCGCGGGCTCGGGCTTGTTGTCCGGCGGCAGGCATTTCACGGCATTCGAGATGCGCGTGTGCCTGAGCGCCAGCCCGTCGTCGCGGCTCACGGACGTCTTCGCCGACGAGAGCCCGAGCTCGAACAGCGATTCGTAGAGCAGGATGCCGGCGTAGTCGCCCGTGAACGGCCGGCCCGTGCGGTTGGCGCCGTGCATGCCGGGCGCGAGCCCGACGATCAGCAGTTTCGGCGCCGGATCGCCGAACGGGCCCACCGGCTTCGCGTGATAGTCCGGATGCTCGCGCCGCACCTTCGCGAGGAACGACGCGAGCCGCGGGCACAGCGTGCAGTCCGGGCAAAAGCTCGGGCCCGGCATCCGCTACTTCATGCGGCGGATGATTGCGTCGCCGAAGCCCGAGCACGTCATGAGCGTCGCACCCGGGATGAGGCGCTGCAGATCCTCCTCGACGTTCTTGCGGGCGGCGATGTCGCGCTTCGTCGCGCGGATCGCCTCGCGCAGGCGCGCCAGGTCGTACGTCATCTCCTTCGCGGCGATCGTCTCCGCGACGCCGTGCATGATGAGATCTGCGGCTTCCTTCCACCCCAGGTAGCGCAGCATCATCTCGGCCGACAGGATGATCGAGCCCGGATTCACCCGATCCTTGCCGGCGAAACCCGGCGCCGTGCCGTGCGTCGCCTCGAACACCGCGAGACCGTTGCCGATGTTGCCGCCCGGCGCGATGCCGATGCCGCCGACCTGCGCGGCCAGCGCGTCGGAGATGTAGTCGCCGTTGAGGTTCAGCGTCGCGATGACGTCGTAATCCTCGGGACGCAGCAGCACCTGCTGCAGGAAATTGTCGGCGATGACGTCCTTGACCACGATCTCCTTGCCGTTGATCGGGTTCTTGAACGACAGCCACGGGCCGCCGCCGATCGGCTGCGCGCCGTACTCTTCCTTCGCGAGCAGATAGCCCCATTGCATGAAGGCACCTTCGGTGTACTTCATGATGTTGCCCTTGTGCACGAGCGTCACCGAGACGCGGTCGTTCTCGATCGCGTACTGGATCGCCTTGCGCACGAGACGCTGGCTGCCCTCTTTCGAGACGGGCTTGATGCCGAGACCGGAACTCGCGGGGAAGCGGATGCCGGTGGCCTTGAGCTCCGTCTGCAGGAAGTGAATGAGCTTGTGGACTTCGTTCGAACCCGCGGGCCATTCGATGCCGGCGTAGATGTCCTCTGTGTTCTCGCGGAACACGACCATGTCGGTGAGCGATGCGTCCGCCATCGGCGTCGAGACGCCGGGAAAGTAGCGGATGGGCCGCACGCAGGCGTAGAGGTCGAGGTTCTGGCGCATCGCGACGTTGAGCGAGCGCATGCCGCCGCCGACCGGCGTGCCGAGCGGACCCTTGATCGAGACGACGAAGTCGCGCAGCGCCGTGAGGGTCTCGTCGGGAAAGCCGGTGCCGTAGAGCTTCGCGGCCTTGTCGCCGGCGAACACTTCGACCCAGGAGATCCTGCGCCTGCCGGCATACGCCTTCTCGACGGCCGCGTTCACGACCTTGAGCATCACGGGCGTGATGTCGATGCCGATGCCGTCGCCCTCGATGAAGGCGATCAGCGGTTTATCCGGGACGTTGAGCGACGAATCCGGATTGATCGTGATTCGCTGGCCGTCCGCCGGAACCTGAATTTTTTCGTACTTCATGGCCCGGCATTTTATAGAGAAATGTTTCCGTTATCTCTTCGGACCGTGCCTGCCGATCAACATCGCGAGTTCCAGGGCCTGCTCGTAGTTGAGGCGCGGATCGACCGTCGACTTGTAGGCACGCGCCAGGTCCGCGTCGGTGAGGCCGCGCGCTCCGCCGGTGCATTCGGTGACGTCTTCCCCCGTGAGCTCGATGTGCACGCCGCCCAGGAACGATCCATGGGACTCGTGAATCCGGAATGACAGCTCCAGCTCCTTGAGGATGTTCTCGAAGCGGCGCGTCTTGAAGCCGCCCGAGCTCGTCTCGGTGTTGCCGTGCATCGGGTCGCAGATCCACAGCACCTGCTGGCCGGTTTCCTTCACCGCCTTGATCATCTTCGGCAGCCCGTTCTCGACATCCTTCGCGCCGAAGCGATGGATGATCGTGAGGCGTCCCGGCGTGTTGTTGGGGTTGAGCGTGGTGACGAGACCCTGCAGCCATTCGGTGGTCATCGCCGGGCCGATCTTGACACCCATCGGGTTCGCGACGCCGCGGAAGAATTCCACGTGCGCGCCGTCGAGTTGCGCCGTGCGCATGCCGATCCACGGCATGTGCGTCGACAGGTTGTACCAGCGCTTGTTGCGCTCGATGTAGCGCGTCTGTGCCTGCTCGTAGTGCATGAGCAGACCTTCGTGCGACGAGAAGAAGTCGACCGCGGTCACCTCGTGCGGCGCCCGGCCGCCGCTCACGCGCTCGAAGAATTCGAGCGAGTCGGCGATGGAGTCGACGATCTGCTGGTACTGCGCGCGCAGCGGCGAGTGCTGCATGAACCCGAGATCCCAGTACTGCGGGTGATGCAGGTCGGCGAAACCGCCGTCGCACAGCGCGCGCACGAAGTTCAGCGTGAGCGCCGCTCGTTCATACCCGCGCAGCAACAGCAACGGGTCCGGCTCGCGTGCGGCCGCCGTGAACTCCGAGCGATTCACGAGATCGCCGCGGAATGCCGGCAGCGTCACGCCATTGCGGGTTTCGGTGTCCGCCGAGCGCGGCTTGGCGTACTGCCCGGCCATGCGGCCCACGCGGATGATCGGTTTCTTGAGTCCGTGCAGCAGCACGAGGCTCATCTGCAGGAGAATCTTGAGCTTCTTCGCGATCTTGTCGGACTCGCATTCCTCGAACGTCTCGGCGCAGTCGCCGCCCATGAGCAGGAACTTGTTGCCGACCTGCGCTTCCGCGAGACGCTCCCGCAGCTGTTCGATCTCCCACGACACGACGAGCGGCGGCAGGCGCGACAGCTGCGCGACGACCGCTTCGAGCGCCGCGGGATCGTTGTACTTCGGTTGTTGCTGAGCTTGACGCGCTGTCCAGCTCGCGGGATGCCATGAGGTCATGTCGGTCGTGCGCATGCTTTATTCAATTCAGGGGGTTACGGCGAAAAACGCGTTGCGGCACACTACGCGAAACGAGGGTTCCATGCACAAAGTTTTGATACTCGGCGCCGGAAAGATTGGCGCACTTATCAGTGGTTTATTGGCCGAGTCCGGGGATTATGACGTCACGCTCGGCGACGTCGACGCAGCCGCCGCGGAATCCGTGGTGAAGGCTCACGGTTCGCGATCCTTGCGCGCCGTGGCGCTTGACGCGGGCGATGCGCAGGCTCTCGACCAGCATTTCGCCACGTTCAAGCCGCATGCCGTCATTTCGTCGCTTCCTTACTACTGCAATCCCGCCGTCGCGAAAGCGGCGCGCAAGGGCAACGCACACTACTTCGACCTCACGGAGGATGTCGCGGTCACCCAGGCCGTGCGGCGCATCGCGCGCGGCTCGTCGAAGGCGTTCGTGCCCCAGTGCGGTCTCGCGCCCGGCTTCATCAGCATCGCGGCGAACGAGCTAGCGAAGCATTTCGACGAGCTGCGCTCGATCAAACTGCGCGTCGGCGCGTTGCCCCAGCATCCCAACAACGTGCTCAAGTATTCGCTCACGTGGTCCACCGAGGGACTCATCAACGAATACGGCAACCCGTGCGAGTCCGTGGTCGACGGCAGGGTCGTCGCCGCCGCGCCGCTCGAAGGCCTCGAGGAAATCGAAATTGACGGCACGCTGTACGAGGCGTTCAACACGTCGGGCGGCCTCGGCAGTCTCGCCGAGACCTACGGCAAGCTCTGCGAGCAGATCAACTACAAGACGATGCGTTATCCGGGGCACTGCGCGCAGATGCGTCTGCTCATGAACGATCTCAAGCTCAACCAGGATCGCGCCACGTTGAAGCGCGTGCTCGAACACGCCGTGCCGCAGACGCTGCAGGACGTCGTCATCGTCTACGCCGCCGTGGCCGGCAAGCAGGATGGACAGCTGCGCGAAGAGAACTACGTCAACAAGGTTTATCCGCAGGTCATCGCCGGCCGCCTCTGGTCGGCGATCCAGGTGACGACCGCCGCGGGCATCACGGCCGTCGTCGATCTCGTGTTGACGAATCCGCGCAAGTTCAGGGGGTTCGTCGCGCAGGAACAGTTCGATCTCCCCGCGATCCTCGAGAATCGTTTCGGCCAGTACTACGCGCCGGGCGGCACCAAGGACCTCTCCTCCGCCGTCGTCGTGAAGGGCACCGCCGGTCATCAGCGCCGCGCCACGACTGCCAGGCCGCCCGCGAAGGCTGCAAGGAAGAAGAAATGAGTACCGCAAGAACCGACGTCGCCGGAATCCTCAAGCGTCTCGGAATCGATTCCATCAGCGCGGGCGCATGGTCCGGGTCGCTCGGCTGGTCGAAAGACACCGCGGGCGCGGCGATCAGCTCCGTGAACCCGGCGACCGGCGAAACGCTTGCGCAAGTTCGCGGCGCGACGGTCACCGACTATGAAGCCGTGATGCGCAGCTCGGTCGAAGCGGCGAACGCGTGGCGGCAAGTGCCGGCGCCCCGCCGCGGGGAGGCCGTGCGCCTGCTGGGCGACGCATTGCGTGCCGTGAAGGACGACCTGGGCGCGCTCGTCACGCTCGAGAACGGCAAGATCAGGGCCGAAGGCCTGGGCGAAGTGCAGGAGATGATCGACATCTGCGATTTCGCCGTCGGCCAATCGCGCATGATGTACGGCCTCACCATGCATTCGGAGCGGCCGCAGCACCGCATGTACGAGCAGTGGCATCCGCTCGGCGTAGTCGGGATCATCTCGGCGTTCAACTTTCCCGTGGCCGTGTGGGCGTGGAACGCCTGCCTCGCCGCGATCTGCGGCAACGTGTCCGTGTGGAAGCCGTCGCCGAAGACACCGCTCACGGCGATTGCCGTGCAGAACATCTGCAACAAGGTGATGCGGGAAAACAATTTGCCCGCGATCTTCCAGCTGTTCATCGATGGCGGCACGGAACTCGCCACGCGCTTCGTCGACGACAAGCGCGTCGCGCTGGTGTCGTTCACGGGTTCCACGGCGATCGGCCGCAGTGTCGGCGAGCGCGTCGCGCGCCGCCTCGGCAAGGTGCTGCTCGAGCTCGGCGGAAACAACGCGATCATCGTCGATGAATCCGCGGACCTGAAGCTCGCGGTGCCGTCGATCGTCTTCGGCGCGGTCGGCACGGCCGGCCAGCGCTGTACGACGACGCGCCGCGTGCTGGTGCACCAGTCGCGCATCGACGAACTCGAGAAGAAGCTCGTGCACGCGTATTCGCAGGTGCGCATCGGCAATCCGATCGATCCGGCGACGCTCATGGGCCCGCTGATCGACAAGGGAGCGGTCGAGCGCTATTCACAGGCCATCGCGCAGGCAAGAGCCGCGGGAGGCCGGGTCGTCACCGGCGAGAAGGTGCTCGAGGGCAAGGGCAACTTCGTCGCGCCCACCATCATTCGCGCACGGAACGAATGGCCCATCGTGCAGCACGAGACGTTCGCGCCCGTGCTGTATCTGATCCCGTTCGAGTCGCTCGAGGAGGCCATCGAGATGCAGAACGCGTCGGCGCATGGGCTGTCGTCGGCGATCTTCACCGATCGCCTGCAGCACGCGGAGCGATTCCTCGCCGCGGCCGGCAGTGACTGCGGCATTGCCAACGTGAACATCGGCACGTCGGGCGCGGAGATCGGCGGCGCGTTCGGCGGCGAAAAGGACACCGGCGGCGGCCGCGAATCCGGATCCGACTCCTGGAAGGCGTACATGCGCCGGCAGACGAACACGATCAACTGGAGCCGCGAGCTGCCGCTGGCCCAGGGAATCAAGTTCGAGGTCGGGGACTGACCTGTTTTCCGGTCCTCCGGAAAACGGGTCTGTCCCCTTCTCCCTCAGCCCTCGACAGAACCGCGAACCCGCCCCGGTAGTTTCACATCGACGCGCGCCCCGCCAAGCGCCGCGTCGTCGATGCTCATCGCGCCGCCATAGAGCGCGACCGTGTCGTGCACCATCGAAAGCCCCAGCCCATGTCCGGGAGTCGCTTCGTCGGCGCGCCCCCCGCGCTGCAGGACCTTCGCGCGATCCGTCTGCGCGATGCCCGGCCCATCGTCCTCGATCACGATGCCGAGCGCCCGCCGCGAATCCGCCCAACCGTCGACGTCGGCCGTGATGCGCACCCGGGACTTCGACCACTTGCAGGCGTTGTCCAGCAGGTTGCCGAGCATTTCCGTGAGGTCGTTGCGGTCGCCGATGAACTGCGCGTCCGCCGGGATCGCGGTTTCGAACAGCAGGTCCTTGTTGCCGTACACCTTGAGCAAGGCGACCCGCAGATCCGCCACGATCGGCGCGAGATCCACCGGCGCCTGCCCCAGCAACACACCGCCGCTCGCGGCGGCGCGCTTCATCTGGTGCTCGATGATGCCGGTCATGCGGTCGATCTCGCGATTCATGGCGACGCTCAAATCGTCCCTGGCCTGCTCGCCGCCCGCGCCGAGCGTCTGCCGCATCACCGCGAGCGGCGTCTTCAGGCTGTGCGCCACGTTGCCGAGCGTGTCGCGATACCGCCTGATGCGTTGCCGCTCCGATTCGAGCAACGCATTGAGATTGCTCGTGACCGGCGTGAGCTCGATCGGCCAGGCCTCGCTCAACTGGTCGCGCGCGCCGCCTTCCACTTCCTTGATTTCCCGCACGAGCTGCCGCATCGGCCGCGACAGCCAGCGCACCACGATGAACAGCGTCGCGAGCAACAGCAAGGCGAGCGCCGCGAACCAGCCGACGAGCTGCTGGCGGAAGCTCGCGACCTGCCCTTCGTATGCATCGAGGCTCGACGCCACGCTGTAGGTGAACCGCGCCGGCTCGCCGTGCAGATCGTCGTAGACGATGCTGCGACTCGACACCGCGAGCCGCACGCCCTTGTCGACCATCTCGGTGAAGAAGAATTTCCGTTCGCCGCCTTCGAGCGGCGGACCGAACTGCACGTCGGTCCCCGTGACGGACTGGGATCGCCAGATCGACTCACCGCTGCCCGAACGGATTTCGGCGTACAGCCCGGAGCCCGGCGTATCGAAGCGTGTGTCGACCATTGCCGTCAGTGTCACGGACTCCGGCCCGTCCGGATCTGCGGCCGCGACCAGCGCAACCATTTGCGCGTCGAGCACCTCGCGCAGCGAGCGTTCGGCGGCGTGCCGGAACAACACGTCGAGCAGGAACACGGTGACGGCGAAGAAGACGACGATCACGGCGAACACCGTGAGCAGCAGGCGGCGGGTCAGTGAGGTTCCGCTCATCGGCGGGTGTGCGCCGCGCCGTCCGGCGGGAACAGCGGGCTATCGTCGAAGTCGCCCGTCGCGGCATTGCAGTTCCAGATCGCGTCGCTGTCGATGCCGCTCGCCACGAACGCGAGGGGCCTGACCGTGACGCGCACTTTGCCCAGGTGCGTGTAGGCGCCGAGCGCGACGTCGGTCCAGGTGGCTTCCCCTTCCGCGCTCGACAGCGTCAGCGCGGGAAACGCGAATAGTGAGACCCGGAGAATCGCGATGCGCGGGAGCGATGACACGCCGGGCATGCTACCGCCTCGGCCGGCGGGGTGCTCAGCTGCCCTGGGTACGCGCAATGGCGAACCGGTAACCCCGGCCGCGCAGCGTCTCGATGGGATGCAGCGCCTCGTCCGGGTCCAGCTTGCGCCGCAGGCGGCCGATGAAGACCTCGATGACGTTGCTGTCGCGTTCGTAATCCTGATCGTAGAGCCGCTCCGTCAGCTCGGTCTTGGAGATGACGTCGCCCGCGCGCAGCATCATGTGCTCGAGGATGCGGTATTCGAACGTCGTGAGTTCGATGCCCGAGCCGTTCAATTGCACCGTCTGCGAGCGCGTGTCGAGGCGGATCGGGCCGCACTCGAGCACCGGGCTCGCCCAGCCGCCCGCACGGCGCAGCAGCGCCTGCATGCGGGCAAGCACTTCCTCGAAGTGGTAAGGCTTCGCGACGTAGTCGTCCGCGCCCGCCTGAAGCCCCTCCACCTTGTCCTGCCAGCGATCGCGCGCCGTCAAGATGAGGATCGGGAATTTCTTGCCGGCCGCGCGCACCTTGCGGATGAGATCGAGACCGGACACCTTTGGAAGCCCCAGGTCGACAACGGCGATGTCGAGCGGATATTCGGAGGCGGCGAACAGGCCCTCTTCGCCATCGGCGGCGATGTCCACCGTGAAGCCCTGGGCGGCGAGCTGGTCGCGCAGGCCTTCGCGCAGCGCCGCTTCATCCTCGACGACGAGGGCGCGCACTAACGCGATCCGCCCGTCGACGCATCGATGCGCACCGTGAACACGCGGCCGTTCTCCGAGAGCATCTTGAGCACGTAGACCTTGCGTCCGTCCTCGTCCTGCACGTCCGTGCGCACCACGCGCGCGCGGTACTGACGCTCGGCACGCGCCACGGCTTCGTCGAGCGAGATGCCGTCGCGCTGCATGACGAAACCCGCCGGCACGTCCGCGACACCGCTGCCAGCGTGGTTCTGCCCCGGCATGCTGTGCGCCTGCGAGAGCGGCGCGAAGCCGGCGATCACGAACAGGACGGGGACGATCCCCTGACGAAGCTTCTTCATGACGGGCGCGAGTTTAATCGTTTGGCGGGAAAACGCGACGTGGACGGCCCGGCTGAAATACAGGGCCGCCCACGTTGCGATGACGAACGATTCGGTCATCTACTCCGCCGGGCGCACGTCGACGCGCACGCGGATGCGCTCGCCCGGGCGGTAAGGCAGCTCGGTCACCTGGCGACGGCCGTTGTAGATATAGGTGACACGGTAGCCGTCGGCGCGCTCTTCCCAGGTGTCCTGGTAGCGGACTTCGCAGCGCTCGACGGTGTACTCGCGCGGCGGCGGACCGTAACCGCGGGCCTGCGCCCGGCGCTCCGCCTGGTCGCGTCCGATGGCGCCTCCGACCACGGCGCCGGCCACGGTCGCGGCATCGCGGCCACGGCCATGACCGAGTTGGTTGCCGATGACCGCACCGATCGCGGCGCCGAGCAACGTGCCGCCCGCGCGTTCACGCGGCGGCGCCGACGAGCGCGTCTCGTAGCGGGTCTCGTCCCAGCATTCGCGTGCCGGGGTGCTGACGCGCACGCGACGGGTCAGCGGCTGCACGTCGACCACGCGGGCGTAGTCGTACTCGCCCTCGTAGCGATCGTCATAGCGACCGTCGTCGCGACCGTCATCGCGACTGTCGTAGCGATCGTCATAGCGCGAGTTCGGGTCGTACCGGTCCTGGGCGTTCGCGGCCACGCCGCCGAACGTGAAGATGGCTGCCGCGACCGCCAACATGACCTTGTTTCTCTGGATCGACATAGTGCCTCCGTCGATCGGGTTACCCGACCGTGGCGCCAATGTACGGGCCAGCCGATGAATCTTGACTGAACGCCGGAAACGTCCGGAATCCGCGGGGTTACAGCCCTGCCTTGGCCGCCGCCTTCACTTCGGTCCAGAGCGCATCCCAGGCCTTCGGATCGAGGTCGCGCAGGCTCTGGCCGCGCGCCGCCGCCAACGCCTCCATCGCCCGGAAGCGACGCTCGAATTTCTGGTTGGCGAGACGCAGCGCCTCTTCCGGGTCCACGCCGAGGTGGCGGGACCAGTTCGCCGCCGCGAACAGCACGTCGCCGAGTTCTTCGGTGCGGTGCGCGGGGTCGCCGTCCGCGACCTCCGCCACTTCGCGCATCTCTTCTTCTATCTTGGCGCGCACGCCCGCGGCGTCCGGCCAGTCGAAGCCGACGCGGCCGGCGCGTTTGCCGAGCTTCGCGGCGCGCGCCAATGCGGGCAGCGCGAGCGGTACGTCCGCAAGCTCGCTCGCCGGCGTGTCGCCCGGCGTCGCCGCGGCGCGTTCGCGCGCCTTGTGTTCCTCCCAGGCGCGATTGAGCGCCGCCGGGTCGTCGATGCGCGCATCCGCGAACACGTGCGGATGCCGTTCGGTGAGCTTGTCGGAGATGGCATTCGCGACCGAGGTGAAGTCGAACCAGCCGCGCTCCGCGCCAATCTGCGAATGGAACACGACCTGGAACAACAGGTCACCGAGCTCGGATTCCAGCGCGCGCGGCTCGCCGCGCGCGACCGCCTCGGCGACTTCGTAGGCCTCCTCGATGGTGTAAGGCGCGATGCTCGCGAACGTCTGTTCGCGGTCCCAGGGGCAGCCACCCTCACCGCGCAACCGGCGCATGATCTCGAGCAGGCGCGCGAGCGCCGCCGCGGAATCGTTCACGGGGTCTCCTCGTTCACCATGCGCACCAGCGTCAACAGCATGCCCGCGGTCGCGCCCCAGATGTTTCGATCGTGCCACGGGATGTCGTAGAGCAGCACGTCTTCGTCGCCCACCCGGCGCAGTCGCGCCTTGTGGTTCGCGGGGTCGAAAAAGTGCGTGAGCGGCACTTCGAACACGTTCGCGACCTCGTCGGCATTCAAGGCGAGCTCGAATGGCGGCGTCACCACCGACAGCACCGGCGTGACGCGGTAGCCGGTGAATACCACGTGGTCTGGTAGATAGCCCACGATCTCGACCCGTGTCGCGTCGAGGCCGATCTCCTCGCGCGCCTCGCGCAGCGCTGCGCCCGCGGCGTCCGCATCGGAGGGGTCGAGGCGGCCACCGGGAAAGGAGATCTGCGCCGCATGCTTCGCGAGCTGCGAAGCACGCTGCGTCAGCAGGACCGTGAGGCCGTCGGCGCGGTCGACGAGCGGCACGAGGACGGCGGCCGGCACCGGGTTCGGTGGCAGATGCCGCTGCAGTCTGAGCGCGCGTTCGGTGTCGAGGCCGAGCATCCGCCAGTCGGCGATCTCGTGCCGGGGCCGCGAACCGGCGAAGCGCCGCAGGATGCGACTGCGCAGGTCGTCCGCGCGGACGTCGCTCAACCGCCGCCTCCGCCGCCCTGCAGGCCGCCGCGCGTGAGGGTTGCCGGATCGAGGAGCTTGCGAAGCTCGTCGGCCCCGAGCCCGGACATCTCGAGCGCGACGTCGAGCACCGGCCGTCCCTCGGCGTAGGCCCGCTTGGCGATCGCGGCCGCCTTCTCGTAGCCGATCACCGGGTTGAGGGCGGTCACCAGGATGGGATTGCGCGCGAGCGCTTCGTTCAGCCGTTCGCGATCGGGCTCGATGCCCGGGATACATTCGTGCGCGAGGCCGTGCGCCGCGTTCCCGAGCAACCGGATGGAGTCGAACAGGTTCCTGCCGATCAGCGGCAACATGACGTTGAGCTGGAAATTGCCGGACTGGCCCGCGATCGCGATCGCCGCGTCCAGCCCCATGACGTGCGCGCAGATCATCGCGGCGGATTCGGGGATCACGGGGTTCACCTTGCCGGGCATGATGCTGCTGCCAGGCTGGAGCGCCGGTAGTTTGACTTCGCCGAGACCCGCGAGCGGCCCGCTGTTCATCCAGCGCAGGTCGTTGCAGATCTTCATCAGCGAAACGGCCAGCGCGCGCAGCTGGCCGGAATATTCGACTGCCGCGTCCTGCGATCCAATCGCGGCGAAGTAGTTCTCCGCGAGGCGGAAGTCGATGCGCGCGGCGCGCTGCAGCTCCTCGATGAACGTCGCGGCGAATTTCTGATGAGCGTTGATGCCGGTGCCGATGGCCGTGCCGCCCTGCGCGAGCGCCAGCAGGCGATGCTCGCTCGAATGCAGCCGCTCGAGCCCCTGCTCGATCTGCGAGCGCCAACCGGAGACTTCCTGGCCGAGCGTCATCGGCGTCGCGTCCATGAGGTGCGTACGCCCCGTCTTGAGCACGTCGGCCCAGGCCCATTCCTTGTCCCGGAGCGCATCACGCAGCGCTTCCAGAGCCGGAAACAGGATGCCGCGGCTCGCGTGCACCGCGCACACGTGGATGGCGCTCGGGATGACGTCGTTGCTGCTCTGGCACATGTTGACGTGATCGTTGGGATGGACGGGCTTGCCGGCGGCGCGGCTCGCGAGGCGCGCGATCACCTCGTTCACGTTCATGTTGGTGCTGGTGCCACTGCCCGTCTGGAAGACGTCGACCGGGAACTGGTCGGCATGCAGGCCAGCGGAGATCTCGCGCACCGCCTGTTCGATGGCCGCAGCGATTTCCTCCGGGAGCAATCCCAGGCGGGCATTGGCGCGCGCGGCCGCGCCCTTGATGAGCCCCACCGCGCCGATGAACATGCGCGGCAGCGCGCCGCCGCCGGCGAACGAGAAGTTCCGCTTCGCGCGTTCCGTCTGCGCTCCCCAGAGCGCGCCGGCGGGGACTTCGATGTCACCGAAGCTGTCGTGCTCTGTGCGGCTGCCGTCCTGCGATATCATGCGCGGCCAGTTTATCGCACCCTCAAGTCAAGGCTTCGCCTCATGGATCCCGCCTCCCTGTCCGCGCTCTCCCCGGTCGACGGTCGATATCGCAAGGCGGCCGATCCACTGCGCGAGATCCTGTCGGAAGCGGGCCTCATCCAGGAACGCGTGCGCATCGAGGCGGCCTGGGTGCTCTCGCTCACGGCCGAGGTGCCCGCTCTCCTCCCTCAGCCGCTGTCCGACACTGTGCGGCAGCTGTGCGCCCGGCTCGCCGTCGAACCGGGTGACGAGGCCGCTCCTGCGGTCAAATCCATCGAATCGCGCATCAATCACGACGTCAAGGCGGTCGAATATTTCGTGCGCGAGAAACTGCAGACGGCCGGCGCGCCGCCGGCCGTGCTCGAACTCGTGCACTTCGGTTGCACGTCGGAGGACATCAACAACCTCGCCTACGCGCGCATGCTGCGTGCCGCGCGTACCGTGTTGCTCGCCGAGCTCGACAAGGTGGTTGAAAAGCTGCGCGGCTTCGCGCACGAACACGCCGCGTTGCCGATGCTCTCGCGCACGCACGGGCAGACGGCGAGCCCCACCACGCTCGGCAAGGAATTCGCGAACGTCGTCGCGCGACTGCGCCGCGCGCACGCGCGCTTCGAGCGCGTCGAGATCCTCGGCAAGTGGAACGGCGCGGTCGGCAACTACAACGCCCATGTCGCCGCGCTGCCGGCCGTGGACTGGCCCGCGGTCTCACGCCGATTCGTCGAGTCGCAGGGCCTCGCGTGGAACGAGTACACGACGCAGATCGAGCCGCACGACTGGATCGGCGAGTACTGCGACGCGCTCGCGGCGGTCAACACGATCCTCGTCGATTTCGCCCGGGACACCTGGGGCTACGTCTCGCTCGGATACCTGCGCCAGCGCGCGGTGGCCGGCGAAGTCGGCTCCTCGACGATGCCGCACAAGGTGAACCCGATCGATTTCGAGAACGCCGAGGGCAATCTCGGCCTGGCCAACGCGCTGCTGCATCACTTCGCCGCCAAACTACCCATCTCGCGCTGGCAGCGCGACCTCACGGACTCGACCGTGCTGCGCAACGTCGGCCCGGCGCTGGCGCACGTCCTGATCGCATGGACCTCGTTGCAGAAGGGCCTCGGCAAGATCGCCGCCGATCCGAAAGCGATCGCCGCCGACATCGACCGCGCGGTCGAGGTGCTCGGCGAAGCGCTGCAGACGGCTCTGCGCGCCGCGGGCGTGCCGAACGGCTACGAGCTGCTCAAGGACTTCACTCGTGGCACCGCGGTCGATGCCGCGGGGTTCGCGAAGTTCATCGAGAACCTGCCCCTCCCGCCGGCCGAACGCACCCGTCTGAAAGCGCTCGCCCCGGCGCAGTACCTGGGCCTGGCCACGCGGATGGCGCGCGCGATCTGAGGTTCTGTTGACGCGCGATCCTCCATGAATTGAGGCCCGGACTCCCGGTTCGTGCTGATTTGCAGGGCAAGTCCTCGCCCCCTGAATTGCGATATGCCACACGCTTTCGGGCCCGGGGTCGGGCGTATGGCGCGAAAGCGTGACGCGGTTGGCACCGGAATTCGCGTAGTCCCACCTACCCTCTGCCGTGCACAGGTCACAATCAGAATCTCGGGTCAGGGTCACGGGGAGATGTCGTCACACATGACGACCGGGGAATTCGACTTCAGTCGGCTGGCACTGCGCAATACGGCGCCGGGCACCTCTCTGCCCGCGATTCCGGCGGCGCGGAACGAAAACCACGTCCGCGTCATCAGCTCGCTGGAGGAGATGCGAGCCGCGGTGGATGCCGTGGCGGCCAGCGCCCAGCGCCTCATGTCCATCTACACGCCTGACCTCGAGCCCGACCTCTACGACCAGAACGGCTTCCTCGAGATCGTGAAGCGCTTCGTGCTCGCGCGCCGCTTCGCGAAGGTGCGCGTGCTCCTGTCCGACTCCGGCCGCCTCCTGCGCGACAACAACCGCTTCATCGCGATGGGTCGCCGGCTCACGAGCTGCATCGACATCCGTCCCGCCTTGGGCGGCGTCAAGCAGCGCGCCCATGGCTACCTGATCGCCGACGACCGCGCCATCGTCTACCGCGTGCATGCGGATCGCTGGGACGGTGTCGCCGATCTCAACAACCCGCCGATCGCCCGCCAGTACCTCGACGAGTTCGACGAGATCTGGCATTCGAGCAACGCCGACGACATCGCGCGCCAGGCTTCACGTTAGTTAGTCGTGCGATTCAATCCCGAGGTCACGGTCGCCGCCATCGTCGAGCGAGACGGACGATTCCTCGTGGTCGAGGAACGCATCGAGGGACGTCTGGTGATCAACCAGCCCGCCGGCCACCTCGAGGACGCGGAAACGCTCGTCGAGGCCGTGGTCCGCGAGACCCGCGAGGAGACCGCCTGGCGTCTCACGCCCGAGGCGCTCGTCGGTACCTATCTCTGGCGTAACCCGGACAACGGCCGCAGCTTCCTGCGCTTCGCGTTTTGCGGATCGGTCGATGCGCACGACCCCGACCAGGCGCTCGACGCCGGCATCGTGCGCGCTCCCTGGTTCTCCCACGAGCAGCTGCTCGCCCAGCGCACGCGCATGCGTTCGCCGCTGGTCCTGCGCTGTCTCGATGACTATCTGCTCGGCCGGCGCCAGCCGCTGGATTCCGTGGCCTGCCTCGGCCTCGACGGCGCCCTGGCCGTGGGCCGCGTCGTCAACCTCTAGTCAGCGACGCTCCGCTAGAATGCGGGCGTGATTTCTCCCAGCCGAATCGTCGTCGGAATGTCCGGCGGCGTCGATTCCGCCGTCGCCGCCCTGCTCCTGCGCCGCGCCGGTCACGACGTCCATGGGCTCTACATGAGCAACTGGGACGGCGATGACGCCTACTGCACCGACGCGCAGGATTTCCAGGACGCGCGCGCCGTCGCCGCCGAACTCGGCATCCCGCTGCACCGGGTGAGCTTCGCGGCGGAATACCGGGCGCGGGTCTTCGACTACTTCCTGCGCGAGTACCGGGCGGGCCGCACGCCGAACCCCGACGTCCTGTGCAATCGCGAGATCAAGTTCGGCATCTGCCTCGGGTACGCCGACCGTCTCGGCGCGCGCCATTTCGCCACCGGGCATTATGCGCGGATCGCGCAGACCGGCGCGGGTGCGCAGCTCCTCAAGGCGCGCGATGCGGACAAGGACCAGTCGTACTTCCTGCACGCCGTCGAGCGGCAGCATTTCGCGCGGGTGCAGTTCCCGCTCGGGGACCTGACGAAGGGCGAGGTGCGAGCGCTGGCGCGCGACGCCGGCCTGCCCGTCTACGACAAGCCCGACAGCACGGGCATCTGCTTCATCGGCGAACGGCCGTTTCGCGAGTTCCTCGCCCGGTACATCCCGACCACGCCGGGCGAGATCGTCACCGATGACGGCGAGGTCCTCGGCCGGCATCGCGGGCTCGCGTTCTACACGCTGGGTCAGCGTGGCGGCCTGGAGATCGGCGGTCGGTCCGGTCACGACGAGCAACCCTGGTACGTGGCCGCGAAGAATCCCGCGCGCAACGAACTCGTCGCCGTCCAGGGGCACGATCATCCGCTGCTCGTATCGCGCGCGCTGGCCACGGGACCGTGCAACTGGCTGGTGCCACCGGCCGCGCCCGAGTTCCATTCCCGGATCAAGGTTCGCTACCGGCAGGCCGACCAGGATTGTCAAGCCACCGTCACGGCGGACGGCTCGATCGCGGTGCGCTTCGAACAGCCGCAGCGCGCGGTGACGCCGGGACAGTTCGCGGTGTTGTACGACGGAGATCGATGCCTCGGCGGCGGCGTCATCGAGACCATCCTGAGTTAGAATGCGCCCGCTTGTTTGTGTGGATGAAAGGAAAAAATCATGACCGGAAGTTCTGAAGCCCGTTCGACGCTGAAAGTCGGCGCACGCACCTACGACTACTGGAGCTTCGCTTCCCTGCCCGCCGACAAGGTCGCGCGGCTGCCTTACTCCCTCAAGATCCTGCTCGAGAACCTGCTGCGCTTCGAAGACGGCGTGAACGTCACCCGCGCCGACATCGATGCCGTGCTCGACTGGGATGCCAAGGCGACACCGTCCTACGAGATCGACTTCACGCCCGCGCGCGTCATCATGCAGGATTTCACCGGCGTCCCGTGCGTCGTCGATCTCGCCGCGATGCGCGAGGCGGTTCAGAAGTTAGGGGGCGATCCCCAGCAGATCAACCCCGTCAACCCCGCCGAGCTGGTCATCGATCACTCCGTGCAGGTCGATGACTACGGCAAGATCTCCTCGCTGGCGACGAACAACAGGATCGAGTTCGAGCGCAATGGCGAACGCTACGCGTTCCTGCGCTGGGGCCAGACCGCATTCAACAACTTCAAGGTGGTGCCGCCGAACACGGGCATCGTGCACCAGGTCAACCTGGAGTACCTCGGCCGCGTGGTGTTCCACAACGAGACGGCCGGCAAGAACGAAGCGTATCCGGACACCGTGGTCGGCACGGATTCGCACACCACGATGATCAACGGTCTCGGCGTGCTGGGTTGGGGTGTGGGCGGCATCGAAGCGGAAGCCGCGATGCTGGGCCAGCCGATCCCGATGCTCATTCCCCAGGTCATCGGCTTCAAGATGTCCGGCGCGATGAAGCCCGGCTGCACCGCGACGGATCTCGTGCTGACGGTCACCGAGATGCTGCGCAAGAAAGGCGTGGTGGAGAAGTTCGTCGAGTTCTTCGGCGACGGGCTCGCCAACCTGCCGCTCGCCGATCGCGCGACGATCGCGAACATGGCGCCGGAGTACGGCAGCACCTGCGGCATCTTCCCGATTGACGAGGAGACGCTGCGCTACCTCGAGCTGTCGGGCCGTCCGGCGGAGCAGATCGCCCTGGTCGAGGCCTATGCAAAGGCGCAGGGCATGTGGCGGGTCAACGGCGCCGCGCCGGCCACGTACACGGACGTCATCGAACTCGATCTCGCCACCGTCGAACCCAGCCTGGCGGGCCCGAAGCGCCCGCAGGACCGCGTGCCGTTGTCGAAGGCGAAGGCCGTCTATCAGGCCTCGCTCAAGCCGATGGCCGACGAGCGCAAGAAGAAGTCGCCCGATGCCACCGGCTGCGCCGAGATCAAGCTCGACGGCAACCAGGTGGAATTGCGCGATGGGGGCGTGATGATCGCGGCGATCACGAGTTGCACGAACACCTCCAATCCGTACGTGCTCATGGCGGCCGGGCTGCTGGCGCGCAACGCCGCCAGGCACGGCCTCAAGGCGAAACCCTGGGTGAAGACCAGCCTCGCCCCCGGCTCGCGCGTCGTCACGGACTACCTGGCGAAGGCGGGATTGCTCGAGCCGCTGGAGTCGATCGGCTTCAACGTCGTCGGTTACGGCTGTACCACCTGCATCGGCAATTCCGGACCGCTCAAGCCGGAGATCTCCGCCGGCATCAAGGCGGGCGACATCGTGGCGACCTCCGTGCTGTCGGGCAACCGCAACTTCGAAGGCCGCGTGCATCCCGAGATCAAGATGAATTTCCTCGCGTCCCCGCCGCTCGTGGTGGCGTACGCGCTCGCGGGGACGATGGACGTCGACCTGCAGACCGACGTGCTCGGCACCGGGCGCGACGGCAAGCCCGTCGTGCTCGCCAACATCTGGCCATCGGAGAAGGAAGTGGCCGATGCGGTCCACGCCACCATTACTTCCGAGATGTTCCGCAAGAGCTATTCGAACGTCTTCGCCGGCGAAGCCAACTGGCAGGCGATCAAGATTCCGCTCGGCAAGATCTACGACTGGAAGGAAGAATCGACGTACGTGCGCAACCCGCCTTACTTCGAGGGCATGACCATGTCACCGCGACCCGTGACCGACGTGACGGGCGCGCGTTGCCTCGCACTGCTCGGCGATTCGGTGACCACCGATCACATCTCGCCGGCCGGAGACATCTCCAAGACGAGCCCGGCCGCGAAGTATCTCGTGTCCCAGGGCGTGCAGCAGGTCGACTTCAACTCGTACGGCGCACGCCGCGGCAACCACGAGGTGATGATGCGCGGCACCTTCGCGAACATCCGCCTGCGCAACCTGCTGGCGCCGGGCACGGAGGGTGGTGTCACCATCCACGTGCCGACGGGCGACCAGATGTCGATCTTCGACGCGGCGATGCGCTACAAGCAGGAGGGCACGCCGCTCGTCATCCTCGCCGGCAAGGAATACGGCACCGGCTCGTCGCGCGACTGGGCGGCGAAGGGCACGATGCTGCTGGGCGTGCGCGCCGTCATCGCGGAGAGCTTCGAGCGAATCCACCGCTCGAATCTCATCGGCATGGGCGTTCTCCCGTTGATGTTCCCCGCGGGCAAGGGCGCCGGTTCGCTCGGCCTCACGGGCAACGAGGTGTTCGAGATCACCGGTCTCGACAATGCGGAGGCGAAGACCGTGAAAGTCGTCGCGACGCCGCCGAAAGGCATACCGATCGCGTTCGACGCCCGCGTCCGCATCGATACGCCGAAGGAGCGGGACTATTACCGCCACGGCGGCATCCTGCAATACGTCCTGCGGCAGCTCGCGAGCAAGGCCGCGTAGGCTGCGCGTGCGTCGCCGGGGATGATTCGCTAGTCAGTCCGCGGCCTCGCTCCGTACCCGTGCGACATTGGACCAGTCGATCCTCCGGGTCGCGAGCATCAGGATCGCCAGGACTGCGAACAACAACAGCGCTCCCATGAGCAGCGAATAGTCCTCTGAGCGCAGGATCCAGTAGAGCATGGTGTACAGGGTCGTGAGCCCCGCACCCGCCCCGAGCGCGAGGGGCAGCCGTTTCAACACACCCTGCAGATAGACGGTGATCAACGCCACCAGCGATCCAGCCGAGATTCCATAGGCCAGGTCGAACGAGAAATGCTCGGAGAGCGCGAGCAGCAGCAGGTAGAACATGGCGAGCGCGAGCCCGACCATGAGGTATTGCATGCCGTGGATCGCGATGCCGCTCACGTGCTCCCACAGGAAGAAGGTGAGGAACGTGATCACCACGAGCAGGATCGCGTAGTGCACCGCGCGATAATTCCGCTGGTAGATGTCCACCGGCTCGTAGAACGTCACGCCGACCGCGCTCTGCGCGAGCGCCGCCTCCGCGGGCTCGCCCGGCCGCACCTGCGAGTCGTACCAGCTCTGACCGAAGCTGCGGTTGATCTCGAGCACCGACCAGCGCGCCGTGAAGCCGTCGTCGCCGATCTTGGGATCGAGCGGCGCCGGCGCGCCCTCGAACTTCGGATGCTGCCACGGCGACTTCAGCACGATGTCCGCCTTCCGCGCGAGGGGCAGGAAGCGCAGGTTGGAGGTGCCCGCCAGCGTGAGCGTCATGCGAAACGGAATGTTGGCCCCCTCGCGCAGCGCGGCGAGCGGAATGGCCGTCGAGATGCCCGCGGAGCCGGCGTACGCGTCGGCGGAAACCTGCTGCGACTCGCCGGCGACGACGAGATCGTTGACGTCGCGCAATGCGCTGGCCTCGGAATTGAGGACGATCATGCGCGCCTCGCCCCACTTGACCTCGCGCCCCTGCTTCGCGACGAACAATGGCGCGAAGTCGCGGCTGGAGAACTCGCCGCCGACGCGGACCTGCGCGAGATAGACCGGCGTGGAATACAACCCCACGGTGCGGTAGCTCGGTTGCGCCTCGGCGTCGATGGACAGCGTGTCGGGCAGTACGTACAGCACGCTGCGTTCGATTTCCATGCGCAGGGACTCCCGGCCCGCGGCCGTATGTTCGGTGACGACTCGCGAAACCTCGACCGGGATCGCCAGCAGCACGCCGGCCGTGGTCTGCGGGCCGCCCCACGATTCCGCGACACGCGCGGCGGCTGTCTGCCGCATCCCGACGCGCTCACTCACCAGGCCTTCCACCTGGTTGATGAGCACGAGCAGGACGAGGACGAGCCCGCCGATGACGAGCGTCTTGGCGACGAGCGGCGGGATGAATCTGCGGCGGTCGGACATCGGTGTTCTCCGTAGCGAGGGCCGCAGTGTCCGGCGCCAAGGTGGCAAGACGCGCGCCGCAATTGTGGCGAATCATGGCGTCATCGATAATCCTGACATGACCATCGCGGTGTTCGATCTCGACGGCACGATCACGCATCGCGACACGCTGTTCCCGCTCGTGATGCGGCAGCTGCTCCGGCGGCCGGCGCGCCTGCCACGCTTGTTAGGCATGATTCCCGCGATCGCGCGCTTCGGATTCGACCGCGATCGCGCTGCGCTCAAGCAGTCGCTGCTGCGCACCACGCTGCGCGGCGTGACGCGCGCCGAACTGCTGGACACCTCGACGGCATTCGTGGGCGACACGATCGCCCGCCGCTGCTTCGCCGACGCGCTCGCCGCGATCCGCCGGCACCGCGAGGCGGGCCACTTCCTGGTGCTCATGTCCGCCAGCGTCGATTTCTACGTCCCCGAGTTCGGCCGGCAACTCGGCTTCGACCACGTGATTTCCACCGGCGTCGCCTGGAACGGCGACCGGCTCGAGGGCACGCTCACGACGGAGAACCGGCGCGGGGACGAGAAGGCCCGCTGCCTGCGCGAGCTCGTCGCCGCGCGCGGCGATGCCGACACCTTCGCCTACGGCAATAGCGACTCGGACCTGCCACACCTCGCGCTCGCCCGTCACGGGGTCCTCGTGAACGGCAGTTCGTCTGCTCGACGCGCCGCGCAGGCGACGGGCGTGTCGGTCGCGGACTGGAGCTGATGCCGCGCCGCACGTGACACGCATCCCGTGACGCGCTTCACACTTATCGCGCGCTGACGCCCGCCATCCGGCGGCTCCTGGGCCGAACCGGTCGCCAGTCACAGGCACCGGGAGACTCCGCTACTACGATGGATGTCGGAGTCGTCCTACCAGCAATGCCCAACGCAAGGGGAAAATCCGGGCCCAGCCGCGCCATCCTGCGCTTCGCGTCGTTCGCGATGCTCACGGCATTCGCGTGCCTGTCATTCGCGACTCCGCCGCTCAGCGTGCAGCGGTACAGCCTCGAGGAAGGTCTCTCGCAGCAGGCCGTCAATGCGATCCTCCAGGACTCCGAAGGTTTCATGTGGTTCGGCACCGAGGACGGACTCAACCGTTTCGACGGCTACGAGTTCCGGCAACTGCGTCATGACCGTGGCAACGCGCAATCGCTGCCGAACGGCTGGATCTCATCGCTCGCCGCGAGCGACGACGGACTCTGGGTCGCCACCGACGGTGGCGGCATCGTCTTCCGCAACGCCCGTACCGGGCGGCTCGAATCGCCCGAGGCACTGCGTGCCGCCCCCGATCTGCAACGCGTGCGCGCGCTGGCCCGCGATCGTCTCGGACGCCTGTGGATCGGGTCGCGTGACGCGGGACTCGCCATCTTCGACGCGCGCAGCGGCGAACTGAAGCGCCTGCGCAATTCGGCGAGCGAGCGCGCGCTCTCCGACAACTCCATCTTCAGTCTGGTGCATCTGCGCAGTGGCGACACGCTCGTCGGCACGGCGAGCGGCCTCGATCGCCTCTCCGCCGCGAATCTCGACGTCACCCGCCTGCCGCTGCCGCCGGAGCTCGCGCCCGCCGGCAAGGCACTGCGGGTTCGCGCGCTCACGGAATCCGTCGACGGTCTCGTCTGGGTGGGAACCGATGCCGGTCTTGGCCGCTACGATCCGCGCACCGGTCGATGGCGCGTCTATCGCGAGAACCCGTCGAGCAACACCGCGCTGCCGGACAATCGCGTGCAAACCCTGCTGCTCGACAGCCAGGGCCGTCTGTGGATAGGCCTGATCCGCGGGCTCGCGTGGTTCGACGCGACCAGCGAGACTTTCACGACCTATCACCGCGACGAGGCGGAGTCGCGCTCGCTGCCCGACGACTACGTCGTTTCACTGTTCGAGGACCGTGGCGGCAGCCTGTGGATCGGCACCAAGACCGGCGGCCTCGCGAAGTGGAACCCGCGCACCTGGTCGTTCGGCCATTCGCGCGCTTCGAAGGAAGAAGGCTTCACCGATCGCAACATCACCTCGTTCGCGGAGGACCGGCGCGGCCGCCTCTGGATCGGCACCTTCGGCGCCGGCATCAACCTGCTCGATCGCGCGACCGCGCAGGTCAGCGCCCTGCGACACAACAACCGCGCGAACGGCACGTTGAGCGACGACCGCGTCATGGCGTTGCTGGAGGGCGGCGACGGCGCGATCTGGGTGGGCACGATGGGCGGCGGTCTCAACCGCGTCGACACGCAGTCGCTCAAGGCCGAGGTATTCCTGCACGATCCCTCGGTGCCGACATCGCTCGCGGCGAGCGGCGTCATGAGCCTGCTGGAAGTCGACAAGCGGCTCTGGGTCGGCACGTACGGCGGCGGCATCTCCCGCTTCGACGCGCGGACGCGCCGCTTCGACAACCTGCGCCCCGGACCCGAGGATGGGCTCCACCTGTCCAGCGGCCGCGTGACCGCGCTCGCGCGCGATCGCTCGGGACACGTCTGGATCGGCACCGACGGCGGCGGCCTCAACGTCTGGGACTCGAAAACCGCGCGCGTCTCCTACTACAAGCGGGACGCGAAGAAGCTCGACTCCCTCAGCGCCGACACCATCTACTCGATCCTCGTCGACGACGCCGGTGGAGTCTGGATCGGCACCCGGGGCGGCGGTCTCGATCGCGTTCTCAACCCGGGCGATGCGCCGTCGAACCTGCGATTCGCGAACCTGTCGGAAGCCCAGGGTCTGCCGAACAACAGCGTCTACGGCCTGCGCGCCGACGGCAGCGGCAATATCTGGATCAGCACGAACTTCGGCATGGCGCGCCTCGATCCGCGCAGCCAGATCATCCAGCGCTTCCATCGCCTGCATGGTCTCCAGGGCGAGGAATTCAACTTCGGTGCGCACTACCGCGACCGCAGCGGCAAGCTGTTCTTCGGCGGCGCCGCGGGTTTCAACTCGTTCTACCCCGAAGTGCTCGAATTCAACGAGCGGCCGCCGCGCGTCGTGCTCACGCAGCTGCTGAAATTCAACGAGCCCGACGTATCGGGCGTGCCCGAGGAAAAGCTCGAGAAGCTGCACCTCGACCACGCCGAGGGCGCCATCACTCTCAAGTTCGCCGCGCTCGACTTCGCCGACCCGCGCTCGAACCGCTACGAGTACAAGCTCGACGGCTTCGACAGCGACTGGGTCCGCGCCGACGAACGCCGCGTCGCGACCTACACCAACCTGCCGGGCGGCGACTACGTGTTCCGCGTGCGCGCCAGCAACAGCGACGGCGTGTGGAGCACGCAGGATCTCGCGTTGCCCATCGAAGTGGCGCCCTCGCCCTGGGCGTCACCATGGGCATTCATCGGTTACGCATTGCTCGCGGCGCTCATGCTGCTCGGCGTGTGGTACGCGCAGCAGCGCCGCATCGCGCGCGCCGCCGGACTGCGCGCCGAGCTCGAACAACAGGTCGAGGATCGCACCTACGAGCTCGCGCAGCGCAACCGCGAACTGGAAGACGCCAATCGCCGGCTGGAGATGGCGAGCCTCACCGATCCGCTCACCGGGCTCGCGAACCGCCGGCTGCTGATGCAGCAATTCCCGCGGATGATCTCGGATCAGAAGGCGCTCGCCGGCCTCGCGATCATGATCATCGATCTCGATGCGCTGAAGCCCATCAACGATCATCACGGTCACGCCGCCGGCGACGACGTCATCGTCGAGATCGCGAAGACGCT